>NZ_JBYCZS010000013.1:0-168479 GCF_057586355.1 Caulobacter sp. SRI_008 | reverse complement strand
TGGCCGCGCCCTCGTCCTCGGACGGCGCCGAGCGCTGCGGAGACGTCGGCAGCACGCCGCGCGGGTCGGGCTGGCGCGTCTTGATCTGTGGCGGATCAGGAGCCGCCGCGGCGGCGGGACTGGCCTTGGCTTCCGGTCCCGGCGCTCGCTCGTCCTTGGGCTTGGGCGGCGCGATCGGGGCGACGGCGAATTCGACCGCGATCGCCTCGATCGGCGCGGCGGGCGGCAGTTCGGTCGGCGAGGTCAGGCGGATGTAGGCGCCGAGCGCCAGGGCGACATGCAGCGCCACCGCCCCCGCGAGCGCCGCCGACCACCGCCGCCTGCCGCCGGCGATCGTGGATCCGTCATAGGGGATCTCCAGCACGGCCGGAGACGGGAGCACCGACTGCAGCATCAGAACACCCGCTCCAGCTTCAGGCTGGCCGCGACCTTCTCATAGGAGAACAGCCAGTCGATGCTGCTGGCGGTCCTGGCGTACTGCAGGGTCAGGCTGGGCGTCAGGCCGGCCCGCGCCAGGCCCGGCGCGCGGAGGATGGCGGTGATGCTCTGCTCGTCGTCGCGGCGACGCACCTCAAGGGCCTCGTTGATGGCGTCCCAGCGTTTGCGGCGAGCCGAGGCGAACAGGCTGCCGTTAAGGCCCTTCCTCGTCGGGCTGGCCGCGCCGAGGCGCAGGCCGACCTGACCGTAGGCGTTGGTCGGCAGGTCGGCGTCCTTGTCGGCAAGGTCGGCCCCGCCGAACACGGTCCAGCCTCCCGGCAGTCCGCGCCAGGCGGTGAGGAACACCGAGACCAACCGGCCGTCCAGCGGCGCGAAGTCGGTCTGGCGATAGCGCATGTCCTTGTAGTCGGCCTCCAGCTTGACCAGCGTCCGGGCGCCCAGCGCTCGGGTCGCCTCGGCGTGAACGCCGGGCGCGTCGTAGAGGCGCCTAGGGCCGAAGGTCGAGACATCGAAGGACGGCGCGATCCCGAAGGCGTAGCGGGCGGTGCGATAGTCGAACCCGACCTGGCCGACCAGGGTGGCCTGATTGTAGCGCGGCTCCTCCGGATAGAACTCACCGTAGGAGATCGCCCGCAGCGAAAGGCCCGCCGAACCGCGCAGCGGCAGGCGACGGGTCAGGGTCCCCTCGAAATTGGCCGTCGCCGCGCCCAGGGCCTGCGGCGTCTTGCGATCGAAGAAGCAGATCCCCTCCGGGCCAGGGATCAGGCAGGCATAGCTGCCCGAGGCCTGGTTGATGTTGCTGTTGTAGCCGGGGCCCAGGGCCAGCGAGCCGCGCCAGGCCCGGCGCTGATCGAGGGCGGTGACAAAGCCTTCGACCGTCCGTCGCACGCCGGCCGCGCGCGGATCGCCCGGCGGCAGGTCGGCCAGGATCGCCTGGAACGCCGAGCGCGCCTCGCGGTCGCGCTGGTTCTCGAACAATACCCGCGCCAGTTCGACCCTGCCCGGCATGAAGTCCGGCTGCTTGGAGAGCAGATCTCGGAAAGCCCGCTCGGCGGCGCGCAGGTCGCCGTCCTGCCGCGCCAACATGCCCTGAGCGTAGAGGGCCAGCATCGGATCGTGGTCCGGCAGAGCCAGATAGGCCTTCAGGAACCGGCGCGCGTCGGCCCACTGGCGACGCCCGACCGACAGGTAGAGCGCCTTGCCGACGTCGTCGGCGCCGGGCCCGACCGTATAGGCCTGACCGTCGATGACCAGCACCGAGGGCGAGGCGTCCTCCAGCGTCTTGGCTTCGCGCTCGGCGGCCTTGCGGGCCAGATCCTGGTCGAGACGCAGGCGGATGTCGTCATCGACCTGGGCTAGGGCGGCGCCAGCCAGCGCCAGAACGGCGAAAGCCGCGCAGCCGGCGGCGACGCGGATGGAAAGATGCCTTGCGGACCTGCGGATCATGCGAATGCCTTCGAGCGCGCTTGGGACGGGGACCGAAGTCCCCGCCCCGCGCGACGGTTACGCGCCTTAGTTCTTCGTGCCGCCGAAGGCGGTGTCGTACTGGCTGTTGCCGCCGAAGGTGACCAGGCCGGCGAGCGCCGCGGCGCTGGCGCCGAAGAACTGGCCGCTGACCGAGCCGCCCGAGGCCAGGGTGGAGGTCCCTTGCGTGGCCGTGGCGTCGGCCGTGGTGCTGGCGATGTTGACGCCCGAGATGCCCACCGAGCCGATATCGACCGTGTAGCCGGTCGAGGCGCTGGTGACGCTGCCGCTCAGCGTGCCCGTCCCGAAGTTGGCGCTGAACGTACCGGCCAGGATGCCGTTGCTGCTGTAGCCGCTGATGCCCTTCACCGCATAGGTGGCCGTGCCGGTGGTCGGGACGGTCGTGCCGGTGTTGTCGCCCACGTAGTAGACGGTGTGGGTGCCGTCAGCGACGTCGGCCGTGTCGGACCATTCGCCGAAATAGAGGTCGGCGTTGCTGACCTTGGCGAAGTTGAACACGCCCATGCCATTGTGGCTGCCCGGCGCGGTCGAGGGGTTGTTGATGGTGGTCACGCCGTTGACCGGCGGCACCGAGGCCTGCAGGCCGGCGAAGTCGACATAGCTGCTCAGGCCGATGGCCGCCACGGCCACGCCCGGCTTGCCCGAGGTGTGCGGACCGGCATTGATCGTGCTGGCGCCAACGCGCAGCTGGCTGGTGTCGGTCGACTGGCCCACGATGGCGGCCTGGGCGACGCCGGCCAGGGCGACGGCGGCGATTGGGGCCAGGATCAGCGCCTTGAAGGTCGAACGGGACATCTCGTCTTCTCCGATGCTTGGTTGATGGTCTCGTTGGTGAGACCGGGGCATCCAGCGGCCGCCGCCGCGCCGGTGGGGATCCCGACGCGCCGAAGACCGTGAATTGGGGGGATCAGTAGCGGGCGGTCATGCTGAGCTTCAGCGTGCGCCCGGGGGCCGGCTGGGCCGTGCGGGTCAGCGGGTCGGTGTAGTAGCGGTCGTTGAGGTTCGTGCCGGTCAGCTCGAAGCGGATCTTCTCGTTGAGCTTGAAGTTGGCGTAGGCGTCGATGGTGACGATCTCGCC
Source organism: Caulobacter sp. SRI_008 (assembly GCF_057586355.1). NCBI lineage: Bacteria > Pseudomonadati > Pseudomonadota > Alphaproteobacteria > Caulobacterales > Caulobacteraceae > Caulobacter > Caulobacter sp. SRI_008. Next base: position 165,478 of record NZ_JBYCZS010000013.1, on the reverse strand, counting down.
CCACAGGTAGGGCGTGTTCAGGCCCCAGCCGTCGACGCGGGTGGCCCGCGCGCCGCCGATGAAACGATCAAGCTCGGGATTGTCGTAGGCGCTGTAGTAGACGCCCCTCACCCCCACCTCGAGACGACGCTGCAGGAAGCGGGCGCCGAGGTTGAGATTGACCGTGTCGGTCGGCGTCGCCTGGGTCAGCAGATAGCCGCCGACGAAGCCGTAGTTGACGCAGTCGGGCACGATGCCGGTGCTCGTGGCCTTCATGATCGCCGCTTCGGGATCGCAGACCTTGTTCTTGATCATGTGCGAGGCGCCGAGGTCGGCGAAGAACCGGCCGTTGTCGTAGCGGGCCTGCAGCTCGATCCCCTCGATCAGCTGCTTGTCGATATTGGTCAGCAGCAGCTGCGAGCCGCGCTCGATGACGTTGCGGGTGTCGCTTCGGAACCAGGTCAGCTTGAAGTCGGCGCGCTGGCCGTCGGGCAGGTCGAGCAGGGCCGAGAGGTCATGCACATAGGCCGCCTCCCAGGTGCGGGCGTGTTCGGGCTTCAGCGGGCGGGTCGGGTCGGTCGAGGCCGAGAAGCCGATCGTGCTCTCGAACATGCTGGGGAAACGGTAGGCCTCGGCGTAGCGGACATAGGCCCGCGCATTGGGCGTGAAGTTGAAGGTCGCCGAGACCACCGGGGTCAGGCCGTCGCCGCGCTTGGTCTCGGCGGTCAGGTTGACCGCTTCCTGGTTGCGCGAGGCCACGCAGTAGCCCGTGGCGTTGGCGACGCTGGTCAGGAAGCCGTTGACGCAAGGGTTGGTGGCGCGGGTGTAGCGACCCTCGCTGTCGGGCAGCCAGGCGATGGTGTTGTTGACCGTGCGGCCGTTGACCAGGGTGCGATACAGCACCGAGCCGTCGGTGAAGACGTAGTTGGTGAACACCACGCCCTTGCCGATCTGCTCGGCCAGGAAGTCGTCGACCGCCCAGAAGTGCGAGTAACGCAGGCCGGCCGACAGGGTGATCTCGCTGACCGGCCGCCACTCGACCCGGGCGTGGAGATTGTACTCCTCGCGGCGGCCGGCGCGGGGGTACTGCCGCCAGCCGTCGAACGTGCCGGCCCAGACGTCGGGCGAGGTCAGCTTCTCGTGCTGCCAGTCGCCGGCCAGGACGAGGTCGAGGCTCTGGGTCAGCCGCGTCTTGTTGCTGAGGCTCAGGCCGTAGCGGTCGTTCTTGGCGTTGGCCAGTGCGGTGTTCTTAAGGATCGGGCTGGCCGCGCTCTGCGCCCAGTTGGGAAAGCCGCCGGCCGAATAGGTGTGGCTGTTGGTGCGGGTCAGCCAGAGCGTGCTCTTCAGGTCGATCCACCGGCCGCCGGGCTTGTAGCGGTAGTCGAGATTGTAGGCCGTGGCGTGGACCTCGCTGAGCGGCCACTGCACCTTGCCCATGCCGTTCTCGCCGGACGAGACGATGCGCGAGGGCATGATCTCGCCATAGGTCGAGACGCTGTCGCGCACCCCGAACTCCAGGGTCTGGTCGTCGCTGATCTTCCAGGCCAGCTTGCCCAGCCACGAGCTCATCTCGCTGGAGGTGTTGGGCACCTCGTTGCCGGGCTCGTAGTTGAAGGCCAGGCGCTTGATCAGGTCCTGCGGGCCTGACGGCGTGGGCAGGTTGGTCTGGCTGTAATAGCCGGGCACGGTCTCGCCGGCGTAGTAGTTGCCGCGCTCGCGCCAGGCGTAGGCGACCAGCCATTCGACGTCGTCGGTGCGGCCGGCCACGGCCATGCGAGCGGCGCGATCACCCAGCGACACGAGGTCGTTGTCGTCCGAGGTTCTGGGCGTCACCCGCAGGGAGGGATCGGCGTACGGGCTGCTAGGATAGCCGGCGGTTCCGGTCGAGCCGGGAAACCCGGGCACGTCGCGATAATCCTGGCCGGTCAGCGGGGTCGGCAGGCGCGGCTTGACCGAGTTGCCGCCGCCCTCGATGCGCACCTCGGCGCCGTAGCGCTCGCCCTCGCGCAGGATATCGCTCGGCGACAGGGTGCTGATGACAACCGCCCCGCCCGTCGAGGTGTGGACGCCAGCCGTCAGGGACGGGCCTTTCAGCACCTGCACGCCGCCGATCAGGCTGGGGTCGATGTAGCTGCGGTTGTTGGCGCCGTTGTAGCCGCGCCAGACGGTCAGGGCCTGCTCGCCGCCGTCGATGATCACCGGAACGCGGCCAGGCCCTTCGATACCGCGGACGCTGGGATCGAGCGCCCCACTGTTGCGGGCGTCGCCGCTGAAGACGTTGACCATGCCCTTGAGCACGTCGGCGGGACTGACGCCCTTGTAGCGCTCGACCACCGCCCGGCCGGCATAGGCGGACGAGCCGTCGAGGTCGTAGATTCCGTCATAGCCGAGGGCGTCGCGGGCGCTCAGCGTCTCGCCTTGCCCTACGGCGCCTTCGACCTGCAGGGCGTCGGTGACGACAGCGCTCTTGGACGCGCCCTGGACGGTCGGCGCCGCGTCCAGGGTGACGACGCCGGGTCTCGCCTCGCGCCAGGCGACGCCGCTGCCGGCCAGCAGGCGCGACAGGATCTCGCCCTGGCTGAAGCGGCCGCGCACGGCGGGCGAGCGGCGGCCATACGGCGCTTCGACGGCGTAGACGATCTGCACCTTGGTCTGCAGCGAGAACTGGGCCAGCGCCTGGGGCAGCGGCTGGGCCGGAATGTCCACCTCGTAGACAGCGGCTTCCTGGGCCGCGGCGGGAAGCGCGGCCAAGGCCAGAGGACTGACCGAGGCCAGGGCGAGGCACAACGACAGTCGGCGCAAGCGAGGGAACAGGCCGGGGCGGAAAACAGGCGTCGTCATGTCGTGGGCGGATCTCGTCTGGCGGCCGCCCATTGTTGCGAGCGACACTCAATTGCATCTCAATGTTGATGAGACGAAACCGGGCCGCGAGATCCCCTAGCGTCCGCGCGCACTTTTTTGCGGAACGCCGAAACCGTTTCAGTAGAGCAGGACGAAATCGCCCAGTCGGGCCGTGCGCAGGCCCAGCGACGCCGCCAGGGCGTCGATGGCGTCGTCCGGTTCGGCGACATCGAAGACGCCCGACACCGGCTTGGCCGCCAGAGCTTGGCCACGCACAAACACCTTGCCCCGGCGATACCTGCCGATCTCGTTGACCACCTCGGACAGCGGGCGGTGATAAACGATCAGACGACCCTGCCGCCAAGCGTCGACCGCCGCTGGATCTTCCAAGGCCAGAGCCTGAGGCGCGGCGCCGTCGAGCCAGGCCCCCTGCCCGGCCCGCACCACGGCCGCGCCGCCGCCGCGCGCCGGCTGAACCCGCACGGCTCCGCGCAGCACGCTGACCCGAGCCTTGTCGCCGTTCAGCCGCACGTCGAAGGCCGTGCCCAGCACCCGGGCGCTGCCAGCCCGGCTCTCGACCACGAACGGCCGGGTCGGATCATGGACGACGTCGAAGAAGGCCTCGCCTTTCACCAGCCGCACCCTGCGCCCCTCCGGACCATAACGGACGTCGAGCACCGCGCCGGTGTTCAGGGTCACCGCGCTGCCGTCGGCGAGCACATGGCGGCGCACCTCGCCGATCGGCGCGGTCAGATGATCGGGGTTCGGCGGCGCGATCGTCCTGACGGCCACGCCGCTTGCGACGGCCAGCACCAGGCAGGCGACGATCGCCGTGGTGACCGACCAGGTGCGGCGGCGCGGACCCGCCGGCGCAGATCCCGATAGCCGACGGCGCGGCGAACTCGCGGGCGGCGTGGCGGCGAGCGCCATCAGGCCCAGGATCCGATCGGCCTCGTCCATGGCTTCGGCGCGGCCCGGACCGTCCGCCAGCCAGGCGGCGTGCTCGGCTCGCCCGGCCTCGCCCGCGCCGTCGCGCAACCGCAGCGTCCAGTGCGCCGCCGCGTCGAACAGCGCCTCGTCCTCGCCTTCGCCCCCGCCTTTGACCGTGTCGTTCATGTGGACTTTCGGGTCCTCCCGATCACAGGACGAACCGGCGAGCGCCCTTCCCCTAGTCTCGTGCTCATGCATCGCCGCGGGCTTCCTTCAGGCGACGCCGGCAGTGGCTCATGGCCTTGGCCAGATGGTTCTCGACCGTGCGCGGCGAGATCCCCAGGCGGTCGCCCACCTGCTGCATGGTCAGGTCCTGGCCGCGATAGAGCAGGATCACCTGGCGGCACTTGTCGGGCAGTTCGGCGATGGCGGCCTGGACGATGGCGATCTCCTGGCGGCCCGCCACCACCTGGAAGGCTGACGGAGCCTCGCTGCGGGCGTCCGCCGGCAGGTCGCCGGGCGTGACGCGGCGAGCCTGGGCCGAGGCCTGCCGCTGCCGGTCGACGACGAGGTTGGCGATGATCCGGCGCAGATAGCTGAGCGGATTGCGCACCGCGCGGCCGTCGAAGTCCGGCGAACGAACGAGGTAGAAGAGCTTGAGCCAGGCGTCCTGCATGACGTCGTCGGCCAGGCTGGCCGACCGCGTCTTGCGAAGGGCGAAGCGCCGAAGCTCGTCGTAGTGGACTTCCAGCAGCCCCGGCAGGTCAGGCGTCGTTCCCCGCTCGCCCGTCAGCATGGCCCCACGCACCCGAAATCAATGAGAATGATTCTCAGAAACTTTCGACGGTTTAGCGGGGGCCGCGCAGCACGTCAAAGGCCATCGTTCCCCGTAGGGCGAGCAACGCGGGCGCCCGCGCCGAAAGCCCGCCTCGCTACGGATTCCCATCAAGCCAATTCCGGTATTGGTCGATAGCGCCTTTGGCTTAGACCCCGACATGGCGGCTCACTACCGTCACCCTCAAGAAACGGCCTCCCGGCGTGCGGGACCAGGCCGTCGCTCGGAGAGGATTTCATGAGCCAGATGTCGCCGACGGACGTGGCCCGCCAGCTCGGCGGCGGCCTGCTGTCGTTTCCCGTCACGCATTTCGACGACCAGCACCGGTTCCTGGAAGCGCCCTATCGCGAGCACTGCGCCTGGATGCTGGACCACGAGCTGGCCGGCCTGTTCGCCGCCGGCGGCACGGGCGAGTTCTTCTCGCTGCGTCCGGACGAGGTGGGCCAGGTGGTGCGCGCGGCGGTCGCCGAGACCGCCGGCAAGATCCCGGTCATCGCCGGCTGCGGCTACGGCACGGCGATCGCCGTCGACCTGGCGCGCGATGCGCAGGCGGCCGGCGCGGACGGCCTGCTGCTGCTGCCGCCCTATCTGACCAACGCCACGCAGGACGGCCTGGCCGCCCACATCGAGGCGGTCTGCAAGGCCACGGACCTGGGCGTCATCGTCTATAACCGCGACAACGCCATCATCAATGAGGACACCCTCGAGAAGTTGTGCGACCGCAACCCCAACCTCGTCGGCTTCAAGGACGGGGTCGGCGACCTGGAGCTGATGATGCGGGTCTACGCCCGGATGGGCGACCGCCTGACCTATATCGGCGGCCTGCCGACGGCCGAGACCTTCGCCCTGCCCTATCTGGAGATGGGGGTGACGACCTACTCCTCGGCCATCTTCAACTTCCTGCCGGACTGGGCACTGGCCTTCTACAAGGCCGTGCGCGCCCGCGACCGCGAGACGGTGATGACCGGCCTGCGCGACTTCGTCCTGCCCTACATCGCCCTGCGCAATCGCGGGAAGGGCTACGCGGTCTCGATCGTCAAGGCGGGCATGAAGGCCGTCGGCCGCGACGCCGGTCCGGTGCGCCAGCCCCTGACCGACCTGACCGACGCTGAGTTAGCCGAGCTCGAAGCCCTGATCGCCCGCGTCCGGGGCTAGGTCCTGAACGCGCTCACTCCGCTCCGGCCGCCGGCCCTTCTTCCCGGGAAGAAGGCGCTGGCGATCGGCCCCAACGAACGTCTAGCCTCGCGACTCCAGGGTGTTGTCGACGGGCGCTTTCCGATGTTCGAACTGAGCCAGCTTCGCTGCTTCGTCGCTACCGCCGAAGAGCTGCATTTCGGTCGCGCCGCCCAGCGGCTGAACATGACCCAGCCGCCGCTGAGCCGGCAGGTGCAACTGCTGGAGCGGATCCTCGGCGTCACCCTGCTGGACCGCACCAGCCGCTCGGTGCGGCTGACCCCGGCCGGGCGCGCCTTCCTGCTGGAGGCGCGCCGCATCCTGCGCCTGGCCGAGAGCGCGGCCCTGGCCACGCGCCGCATCGCCAGCGGCGACGCCGGCCAGATCGCCATCGGCTTCACAGCGGTCTCCGGCTACAGCTTCCTGCCGCGCCTGGTGATCCTGTCCAACGCCCGCCTGCCCAACGCCGACCTGACCCTGCGCGAGATGGTTACCCGCGAGCAGGTCGAGGCCCTGCTGACCGGCCGCATCGACATCGGCCTGGTGCGCCCGCCGATGGACCGCGCCGAGTTCGCCACCGCCCGGGTGCTCAGTGAACCGCTGGTCGCCGCCCTCCCCAACGGCGACCCCCGCCTTGCCAAGGCCGGCCTGACCCTGGCCGACTTCGACGCCGGCCCGCTGATCATGTATTCGCCCGAAGGCGCGGGCTATTTCTACAACATGCTGACCACCCTGTTCGACGCGCACGGCGTGGCCCCGAACTATGTGCAGCACGTCACCCAGATCCACTCGATGCTGGCCCTGGTCCATGCGGGCCTGGGGGCGGCGATCGTGCCGGAGTCGGCCATGAGCCTGCACTTCGACGACGTGCAGTTCCGCCCCGTCGAGACCACGCCCGACCGGCCGGTCGAGCTCTACATGGCCTGGCGCAAGGACAACGAGAGCCCGATCCTGCAGACCTTCATCGACCTCTGCCTAGCCGAGGCCTCGCCGGCGGAGACGGGCGAGCGCTGAGGCGCCGTCCCTCCCGTCGCGGGCGCACGGCCCAACGACAAAAGACGGGAGAAAATACCCATGACCCTCGACCGCCGCGCCGTGCTGGGCGCAGCCGCCGCGCTTGCCGCCCCATTGGCTGCGCCCCTGGCCGCTCCCCTGAAGGTCAACGCCGCCGGCCGCGCGGCGCCGGTGGCGGCGACCACAGCTGGGCGGGTGCGGGGCGTCGAGGTCGATGGGATCAAGGTGTTCAAGGGCGTGCGCTACGGCGCCGACACCGCGCCGCGCCGCTTCCAGCCGGCGCTGGCCGCCCAGCCCTGGAAGGGGATCGCCGACGCCCTGGCCTACGGTCCGGCCTCGCCGCAGTTGAAGGCGGACGAGCCGACCTCGGAGGACTGCCTGTTCCTCAATGTCTGGACGCCGGGGCTGGCCGACGGCCGCAAGCGGCCGGTGATGGTCTATGTCCACGGCGGCGCCCACGCCAACGGTTCCGGCTCCAGCCCGCTCTATGACGGGACCTGGCTGGCCAGGACCTATGACGTCGTCGTGGTCACGGTGAATCATCGCCTCAACGCCTTCGGCTACGCCTACCTCGCGCGCTTGGGAGGGACCGAATTGGCCGACAGCGGCAATGTCGGCAACCTCGACCTGATCCTGGCCCTGCAATGGGTGCGCGACAACATAGCCGCCTTCGGCGGAGACCCTGGCGCCGTCATGATGTTCGGCCAGTCGGGCGGCGGGGCCAAGTGCGTCACCCTGATGGCCATGCCGAAGGCGGCGGGCCTCTACCACAAGGTCGCGACCATGAGCGGCCAGCACGTCACCGCCATGGGGCCGATCCACGCCACGATCAGGGCCCGGGCCTTCATGGAGAAGCTGGGCCTCAAACCGGACGAAATCGACAAGCTCAAGACCCTGCCCGCCGGCCAGTTGGTCGAGGCGCTGAAGATGCGCGATCCGTTGGAGCGCAAGGGATCGATCGTCTTCTGGTCGGTGCTGGATCACGGCGTCCTGCCGCGCCATCCGTTCTATCCGGACGCGCCGCGCGAGAGCAGCCACATCCCGATGATCATCGGCAACACCCACGACGAGACCAAGGCCTTCCTCGGCGGCGATCCCAAGAACTTCGCCCTGACCTGGGACGAACTGCCGGGCAAGCTGGAGAACGAGCTGGTGCTCGACATGTCGCCCGAATACTTGGTCGGCCGCTATCGGGCGCTCTATCCGGCCGCCAGCTCCTCGGACCTGTTCTTCGCCATCACCACGGCCGGACGCTCGTGGCCGGGGCACCTGATCCAGGCCGAGCAGCGGGCCAGGATCGGCGCGCCGGCCTGGATGTACCAGCTGGACTTCGGCGCCCAGACCGACCCGAAGATGGGCGCCTATCACAGCTACGACATCGCGCTGGTCTTCGGCACGCTGGATGCGCGGGGTTCGATGACGGGCACGGGGCCCGCGGCGATCAAGGTCCGCGACCAGATGAGCGCCGCCTTCGCCGCCTTCGCGCGGACGGGCGATCCCAACTGCGCGGCGATCCCGGCCTGGGCGCCCTACACCCTGCCCAAACGGGCGACCCTGGTGGTCAACGAGACCTCGGCGATGGTCGACGATCCTCGCCGCGAAGAGCGGGAGATCTTCGCCGTCGCGCCGTTCATGAAGGAAGGGACGTAAGGCCCCTCCTTCGGGCGGGGCTCAGGCCTTGCGGTCCCACGGAAAGCTCAGCGTCGGCGGGTTCACGTGCCGCCGCATCTTCAGGGTCAGGCGCGCCCCGGCGCCCGGCGCCAGGCGCAGCGTGAAGGCCGAGGCCTCGACCGGCGCGGCGGAGGTCTCGCCGACCGCGGCGCTGACGATCTGGTGCTCGCCATAGGCGCCGCCCTGCACGGTGACGCGGCGGCCGGAGACCTGGTTCAGGTTCACCAGGGTGACCACCGTCTCGTCGTCGGTCAGTTTCTCCACCAGGGCCGCGACGTCCTCGGGAACGCCGGCCCGGCGACGGTCGGGGTCGAAGTAGCGCAGGCGAACGTAGTGCAGCGCCCCGCCCTGGGCCGGCGAGGTCTTCGACCAGGGCGGCCGGGCGATGTGGATCCCGCCCTCCATCAGATGGATCAGGGCCGTGACGCTGGCCGGGTTGATGTCGAGCGTCGCGTCGGCCAGGCGGGTGTCGGGGGTGGACGTGTCGTCCCGCCGGGCCTGGGCGCGGGCCCGCACCCGTTCGAGGTCGGCGCGCAGGGTTTTGGCGGGATATGAAGGGTCCTTGCCGTCCAGCCAGTCGGGCCAGGGATGGGCCGCCGCGCGGGCGCGATCCGAGCCCTTCATCGACAGGTACCAGATCTCCAGCCCGTTCAACTGGTGCTCGCCGGGCGCGTAGGCGTACCAGCCCTTGGGGCCGTGCATGCGCGGGGTCGAGACCTTGCCGTCCACCACCTTCTTCTGGGCGTTGATGACGTCGGTCTGCCGCCGCCAGACGTCGAGATACTTGTCGTCGCCGGTCAACAGATAGGCGTTCATGAAACCGACGACGGCGCGGGGCGTGCGGTTGCGATCCTCTCGCTTGCCGGTCTGGGGCACGACGGGGCTGAAACCCCAGCCATAGACCCCGCTCCACCATTGGCCCTTCGGACCGCCAATCCTGCCGTCGAGGCCGACCTTGCTGGGGATGACGTCGCCATTGGCCCGCGCTCGCGCGATCCAGCCGTCGACATAGGTCAGGATCCAGTCGCGATACCGGGGCTCGTGATCGAGCATGTAGGCGTTCATCACCAGGCTGGTGGCCTGCAGGTTCAGCGGGCTGTCGCCGACCACGTCGCCATATTCGTCGTAGTGGCGCAGGGTCTCCTCGTAGGAGCGCTCGCCGTGCTCCATGTAGAAGTGCGTCACGTCGAAGGGATCGCCGGCCCAGTCGAGCGGCGTGGCCTGGCGTAGCATCGGACCCCGGCTGCCGGTGATCATGCTGCGGATGATGTTGAGCTTTGGGTCGTAGTTCGGCGTGGTTGGATCCTCGCCGGTATAGAAGCCCGAGAACCGCCTGGCCCGCTCGCGGAAGCGCGGATCGTTGGGCGCCGACAGCCCCAGCAGGTTGAACACCGACAGCCCCTCGGAAAGGTGCTGCCAGTCGCTCATGACCGGGAATTCCTTGTAGTACATGCCCTCGCGGGCGAACGGCACGTCCTTGGTCCTGGCCGCCGTGTACTGGCGGATATTGCCCTCGAAGGCCTTCTGGGCCAGCTCCAGCACGCGGTCGCCGGCGCCCAGGGCGTGTAGGGTCGGCCAGTCGTTGACGTTCTCGATGGCGTCGTCGGGGCCGTCATTGGCGCCCCAGCGCTCATAGGCGAGCAGGTAGCCGCGGTCGTCGAAATAGCGGGCGAAAAAGGCCTCGCAGGCCTCTTCGTTGGCCTTCAGCAGTTCGCGTTGCAGCAGGGCCCATTCGGGCGCGGCCATCGGCGTCGCGACCTCGAGCGCGGTCGGAGCGGCGGCGGCGCGAGCCGGGCCGGCGAAGGCAAGGGCCGAGGCGCCGGCCAGGACATGGCGTCGTGAAAGCATCGATCAGGCCGCCTTCAGTTGCAGGCGCTGGATCTTGCCGACGATCAGGAAGTAGGCCAGCACGGCGATCAGGCAGTGGGCGCCGACGAAAATCAAGGCGCCGTCGAACGAGCCCGTGGCCTGGACGATGTAGCCGATGACGATCGGGGTCACGATGCCGGCCGCATTACCGAAGGTGTTGAACACCCCGCCGGTGACGCCGGCCATCTCCTTGGGCGAGGTGTCCGACACCACCGCCCAGCCCAGCGACGCTACGCCCTTGCCGAAGAAGGCCGCGGCCATGATCACGATGACCAGCCACTCCTGCTCGACGTAGTTGCAGATGACGATGCAGGTGGCGAGGATCATCCCCAGCAGCAGCGGCGTCTTGCGGGCGATGTCGAGATTGCCGGTGCGCTTGAGCAGGTGGTCCGAGATCATCCCGCCCAGCAGCCCCCCTGCGAAGCCGCACAGGGCCGGCAGAGCGGCGGTGAACCCGGCCTGCAGGATCGACAGCCCCCGCGCCTTGACCAGGTAGATCGGAAACCAGGTGACGAAGAAGTAGGTCAGCACGTTGATGCAGTACTGGCCCACATAGACGCCCAGCAGCATGCGGCTGGTCAGCACCTGCTTGACGTTGGCCCAGGTGAAGGCCGCGCCGGCGCCCGCGGTCCTGTCCTCCATCCGCACCAGGCCGCCGCCAGCTTCGATGTAGTCGAACTCGGCCTTGTTGATCGTCGGGTGCTCGACTGGGCTGTGGATCAGCTTGACGAAGAAGAAGGCCGCGACGATGCCAACCGCGCCCATGACCAGGAACACCGAGCGCCAGCCGAAGCTGTGGGCCAGCCAGCCCATCAGCGGGGCGAACGCGACCAGCGAGAAGTACTGCGCCGAGTTGAAGATCGCCGAGGCCGTGCCGCGCTCGGAGCCCGGGAACCAGGCGGCGACGATGCGGGCGTTGGCCGGGAAGGACGGCGACTCCGCCAGCCCGACCAGGAAGCGCATGGCGAACAGAGCCGCCGCGGCCGCGAAGCCGGTGAAGATCCCGGCGAAACCCTGCAGCAGGGTGAAGAACGACCAGAGCACGAGGGCGGCGGTGTAGATCTTCTTCGAGCCGAACCGGTCCAGCAGCGCCCCGCCGGGGATCTGGCCCAGGACGTAGGCCCAGGCGAAGGCCGACATGATGTAGCCCATGGCCACGGCGTCGAGACCCAACTCCTTCGACGCCGACTGACCGGCGATCGAGAAGGTGGCGCGGTCGGCGTAGTTGATCGTCGTGATGATGAAGAGCGTCGCGATGATCAGCCAGCGCACGCGCGTGCGCCTGGTGGATTCGGTCATGGACGCTCTCCCTGGGTCGCCGATCTGTCGTCGGCATCGTTCAGGGAAGGCTAGAGGGCGTCGCGGCGCAGGTCTAAGTCAATTCGCCTATGGACCGATCCACGGGCGACATGGATCGAACCGCGGTACGCATCGAAACCCAAGGGAATCAACAGGCCGCCCGTGCGGGTCTCGCCGAGCGCCCTTGGGGAACCCCGCCGATCTGTGCCGAACGCGCATAGGTTCATACCCGATTGGGATTGGCCCTCTGCTCGAACCCGTCCCTATGGTTCAGCCAACGAAGGAGCGGTCCGCCGCTCCCCAAAGCGACCCGCGAAGACGGGCATCGGGAGGGACCATGACGTCCAACAGGAATCCGCGCCTTCGCGCCGTGCTCGGCGCCAGCGCTTCGGCCTTCACGCTGCTGGCCGCCGCTCAGGCCGCCGCCCAGGAAGCCCCCGCCCCGGCTCCGGCCCAGCCGGCCTCCGACGAGGTCGAGGCCATCGTCGTCACCGGCTTCCGCGCCAGCCTGCAGAGCGCCATCAATCTCAAGCGCAACGAAAGCGGCGTCGTCGACGCCATCAAGGCCGAGGACATCGCCCAGTTCCCCGACCTGAACCTGGCCGAGTCGCTGCAGCGCATCCCGGGCGTGTCGATCTCGCGCATCAACGGCGAGGGCCGCCAGATCACTGTGCGGGGCCTGGGCTCGGAATACACCCGAGTGCGCATCAACGGCATGGAGGCCATCTCCACCACCGGCGGCACGGCCAACAGCGGCGGCACCAACCGCGGTCGCGGCTTCGACTTCAACGTCTTCGCCTCGGACCTCTTCAACAGCATCGCCGTGCGCAAGACCGCCTCGGCCGACGTCGAGGAAGGCTCGCTGGGGGCCACGGTCGACCTGACCACGGCCCGCGCCTTCGACAGCCGCAAGCCCCAGCTCGTGCTGTCGGCCGGCGCCAGTTACAACGACCTGTCGGAGAAGACGACGCCCCGCGTCTCGGTCCTGGCCAGCAACACCTTCTTCGACGGCAAGGTCGGCGCCCTGATCTCGGTCGCCTACGAAGAGCGCCATCTGAAGGAAGAAGGCGCCAACATCACCCGCTGGGCCACCGGCGCCAGCAACGGCGGCTTCAACAGCGCCTCGACCGTGCCGGGCTATACCATCGCCCAGATCAACAGCGCCAACCTCTTCGCCCCGCGCATCCCGGCCTATGTCAGCTACGACATCGAGTCCAAGCGGCTCGGCGTGGCCGGCTCGCTGCAGTACAAACCGACCTCCGACACCCAGGTCACGCTCGACGCCCTCTACGCCTACCTGGCCGGCACGCGGAAGGAGGCCCAGCTTCAGGCGATCGGCCTGTCGCGGGCCAACACCGGCAAGCCGCAGACCATCATCCGCGACGGCGTCGTCGAGAACGGCAACCTCGTCTACGCCCGGATGGACAATGTCGATCTGCGCACCCAGTCGGCCTATGACGAGCTGAACACCGAGTTCAAGCAGTTCACCCTGTCGGCCACCCACGACTTCAACGAGCGCCTGCGGATCGGCGGCCTGGCCGGCTATTCGGACTCGACCTTCACCCAGCCGGTCTCGACCATCGTCACCTTCGACCGGGCCAACAGCCAGAACTACGTCTACGACTTCCGAAAGGGCCGGGCTCCGCAGATCCTGCTGGGCTTCGACCCGACCGACCCGACCAGCTGGGCCTCGACCAACGGCACCTCGGAAGTGCGCATCCGCCCGCAGTTCGTCGAGAACCAGTTCTCGACCGCCAAGGTCTATGGCGAGTGGGACCTCAACGACAATCTGCGCCTTAAGGCCGGCGTCGACTGGCGCAAGTTCGAATACGACAGCTACGGCCAGTACCGGACCAGCGAGACCGTGGTCCAGACCCTGACCCCGGCCCAGCTGGCCTCCGTGTCGAAGGTGTTCAGCGGTTTTGGCCGCAACATGGACCTGCCGGCCGGCAACTTCACCAGCTGGCTGGTGCCCGACATCGACAAGTACGCCGCCCTGCTGAACATCTACAGCAACAGCGGCATCTACGCCCTGACCGACACCAACAACAGCTCGGCCCGGGGCCAGTACGGCGCGGTCGAGGAGCAGGACACCGGCGCCTACGTCCAGGCCGAGTTCAAGTTCAACGCCTTTGGCCTGCCGTTCCGCGGCGACGCCGGCGTGCGGCGGGTGCACACCCAGCAGGAGTCGGCCGGCTATGCGGCGGTCAGCGGCGCGATCCAGCGCGTCGAGGTCAAGCGCGACTACGACCTGACCCTGCCTTCGTTCAACCTTGCCGCCGACGTCAGCGACACCATCGTGGCCCGCGTCAGCGCCGCCCAGACCATCGCCCGCCCGGGCATCGGCTCGCTGTCGCCCGGCGGCGACGTGGCCGTGCAGGGCGCCAACCGCACCTACAGCTCGGGCAACCCGTACCTGACCCCGACCAAGTCGGACAATCTGGACTTCTCGCTGGAATGGTACCCCTCGCAGGGGGCGATGCTGGCGGTGGGCCTGTTCTACAAGCGCATCGACACCTTCGTGGCCACCCTGCGTCGCGAGGCCGTCTACAACACCCTGGGCCTGCCGGACTCGCTGCTGACCGGCACCGGCGCGACCTCTTCGGAAGTGTTCCAGGTCACCCAGCCGGTGAACAGCGACGGCGGCGACCTGAAGGGCTTCGAGATCAATCTCCAGCAGCCCTTCACCTTCCTGCCCGGCTTCTGGCGGCACTTCGGCGTGGTGGCCAACTACACCTATGTCGACTCCCAGATCGAGTACCTGACCTCGACCACGCCCGGCGCCCCGACCGTCAACGCCACCCTGGTGGGCCTGTCGAAGAACGCCGCCAACCTGACCCTCTACTACGAGACCGAGAAGTGGAGCGTGCGCGGCTCGCTGGCCTATCGCGACGGCTACCTGACCCAGGTGCCCGGCAGCGACGGCAACACCGTCCAGGGCACCAACGAGACCCTCAATGTCGACCTCCAGGCCAGCTGGAACATCCGCGACAACCTCAAGCTCTCGCTCGAAGGCGTGAACCTGACCGACGAGTTCAACGACCAGTACGTCGGCGATAGCAACCGGCTGAACGTCTACACCCACAGCGGCCGCCAGTTCCTGGTGGGCCTGCGGTACAACTTCTAGGCGCGACCTACCTCCCCCGGCGCCTAGGCAGCCCGCGTCGCTCTCCTTCCAGGGCGGCGCGGGCTTTCTTTTCGGGAAAGAAGGCAGCGCCGCCCAAGAGCGACGGATCGTCAGGGTCGTGGTCAGAAGACCAGGCGCAAGCCGACCAGAGCCGCCTGGCGGCCGCCGTCGCCGAACTCACCCAGATAGTCGGCCGAAACCGCTAGGCTGGGCGAAACGTCGTAGCGGAAGCCGGCGCCGCCCGTGGCCAGGGTCTTGGCGCGCTCCAGGCCGGCGGCCGTCAGCGGGGTCTCCAGACCAGCCAGGGTGGCCGAGGCGGAGACCGTGTCGTCGCCGCCGCGCGTGCGCGCGCCGACCGAGGCGTGCGGGTGCAGGCGCTGGCCCGCGGCCTGGCCGCCGAGGACCTCCAGCTGGGCGTCGACGAACCAGGCCGAGGCCTTGTCGCTCTGGAGGGTCAGGGCGAAGGCGCCGCCGCCCTTTTCGACGAAGCCGTCCCGCGTTGTGCGGACATAGCTCGCGCCCAGGCGCGGGCGCACCCGCCAGTCGGCGTTCAGCTTGGCGCTGTAGGAGAGGGCCAGGTCGCCGACCCAGCTCTCCAGCTCGTAGCTGCCGGTGGCCGTGGCGCCGCCGGGGGCGGCGCGCTGGGTGTCGGCGTCGGCCGCGTCGCGCGCCGCCATCAGGTCCAGTTGGAAGCCGCCGAAGCGCGCTTGCCCCTGGGCGCCGACCACGAAGCTGTCGGTGGCGGTCCGCGCGTCGAGGTCGCCGATGCTCTGACGGCCGCTCAGATAGCCGACGAAGCCGCCGAGCCAAGCCGACTTCACGCCGTAGCCGACGCCCGCCAGGGCCCCGCTGCTGGTGATCTTGCCCGAGGCCACGCCGGCGGCGGCGTCGCCATCGAGCGTGCGCCGACCGCCGACCGCCTGGCCGAAACCGAACAGGCCGGGCGAATCCGGGGCGAACCGCGACTGGCTGCGCGAGGCGTCGACGATCGACAAGGCGTCCTCGGTAGCCAGTTGCAAGGCAGAAGCGTAGGGCTGGGGCGCGAGCCGGGCCAGGGCTCTTGGCGCGCTCTTGCCCGTCGTGGAGTCGATGAGCGCCGGCATGGCCGCGACCAGGTCCGCGCTCGCCGTGTCGGCGACGAAGGCGGCGTTCAGCGTGGCGATGGTGCTGGAGACCTGGGCCGAATAGGCAGTGTCGGTGCTGAACAGACCCACCGCCTGGAGGCGGGTCGCCGACTGGCGCAGGTGCAGGTCGCTTGCGCCGTCGACGGTCGAGAACGCGCCGCTGATGCCGCCGCTGGCGACGATCAGGTCGAGCGTACGGCCCGGCGTCAGCGACGCGCCGCCGACGAGCTTGAGGACCGCGCCCTGGGCGATTGTCAGTTTGCCGGAGACCATCAGTTTGTCGCTTAGGGTGGAGCTCAGCTCAAACAGGGCCGTGGAACCCGTCGCCAGCGACACATTACCGTTCACGGTCATCGTGCCGGGCGAGGCGCCGGGGCTGAGCGTGCCGGACACGATGATGTCGCCGGTCACGGTTCCCGCGGAGCCGAAGGTCGCGCCCTGGGCGACGGTGACGGCGCCCCGCAGCTGCGATCCGGCCAGGCCGATCAGGCGCCCGTTGCTGATCTGGATGGTGTCGAAGCCGTAGTCGCCGGAAAAGCTGACCACGCCCGATTGCAGGCTGAGGGTCTCGAAGCCGGTGAAGACCGCGCCGCCCAGGGCGATCGGCGTGGCGTCCGTGCCGCCCAGCGCCAGCTCCAGACGATCGGACCCCGTCCCGCCAACGGCCGAGCCGGTGAAGACGCCGCCGGTGGTCAGGCGCAGGGTGTCGTCGCCGTCGCCCAGATCGATATCGCCGGTGATCGAGCCGTAGTTTTCGATGAGGTCGTCGCCGCCGGCCAGGCTGATGTCGCCGATGATCACGCCGTCGTTGCGCACCGTGTCGGCGTTCCAGAACGTCGTGATAGCCTTGCCGGTGGTGCTGACGATCCGGCCGCCGGCCTGATTGTCGATCCTCACCGCCGAGCCGTAGGTCTGATGGATCACGTCGCTCGCCGTGCTCTGGATCAGACCGCTGTTGGTGATCGTGGTCGGCGTGTTCGAGGCGTTGTAGCCAGCGATGGCGATGGCGTAGCCGCCGGTCGAGATCGTTCCGCTGTTGGTGATCTCGAGTACGTTGCTCACGCCGACCGAGCTTCTGGCGCCCTGGCCCTGCTGCAGGACGCCGCTGTTGACGAACTCGGCGCTGTTGGCGACGCCGGTGACGCCATCCAGCGTGATCGCCCCGGAGTTCACGATCAGGTCGCCGCCCTGGATGACGGTCACCGCCGTGGCGTAGGGGGAGGCGTTGCTCGCGGCGCTGATGCTGCCGGCGTTCTCGAAGTCCACGCCGGGCCGCAGCGCTATGACGCTGTTGGTCGTCGGCGAGCTCGGCTGGATCTGGGTATAGGTGATGGCCCCGCGGCTGATGATCGAAAGATCGAAATCCGCGCCGCCATAAGGGGCCCAGTCGCCGTAGGTATGGATCGCCTCGTCCCAGTTGGTGGTGATGTCGGCGGTCAGGTCGACCGTGCCCTGGCCGATGATCTCGAGGGTGTTGGTCAGGGTCTTGGATGAGGTCAGCGTCGCCTTGGCGCCGTCGCGCATCTCGATCGCTACGACCTCGAAGGTCGCGGCCGGATCGAGGGAGGCGGTGGCGTCCTGGCCCACGCCCAGAACGAGGCGGTCGCGCCCGCCCCCGGCGTCGACCACGCCGCTGATCGAGGTGAACTTGCCGTCCCGCATCGTGGAGAGATCGGCGACGAAGGTGTCGTTGCCGCCGCCGAGCAGGAGGTTGCCGTTCAGCTTGCCGCCCGCGTCGATGTAGGTGACGACGCCGAAGGTGAACGAAGAGGGATCGCTGCGGAAATCGATGTCGCCATTGATCGTCCCGGCGTTGGTGATCTTCCCGCCCCCGAAGCTGAAGCGCGGCTTGATGGCTATCGCGCCGGTGATCACGCCTCCAGCGCTGTTCTCGATCACGCCATCGTAGGTGAGCGACACGCCCACGCCGTCGGTCGCCGTGATCGTGCCGCTGTTGACGAGGGTCCCGCTCGACAGCAGCACGCCCGCCGTCTTGCCTTCGATCGACCCGGTGTTGGTGAAGACGCCGTTGTAATAGTTGTAGACGCTGGCGCCGAAGGCGTTGGTCGATTTGAGCGCGCCGCTGTTGACGAAACCGCCGCTGGCGTTGAGCGCGACGCCGTAGGCCGTGATCGTGCCGCTGTTGCTGAAGCCGGCCACACCCGCGTCGTTGGAGACCAAGACCCCGTGGCCGTTGATCGAGGTGATCGAGCCGCTGTTGGAGAACGCCGACGCGCCGCCTGCGGCCACCGCGTACTGGTTCAACTCCGTATAGAGCGGATCCACCGACACCGGCGCGCCGTAGGTCGAGGTTATGGCGCCGCTGTTGGCGTAGCTGATGCTGGTTTCGCTGTTGTCGAAGAGCTGCAGGGCCTGGCCGTTCGAGGTCATGACGCCGGTCGTCTTCAGCGACCCGATCCCGCGGAAGGTCAGGCCGTCCGGCGCATCGCCGTTCAGCGTCACCGCGGCGTTCTGCCTGAGTTGCACCTGGAAAGTCTGGAAGTTGGTCGGCAGCACGACGCGGTCGAGCACGCCGTCGAGGACGGTGTCCGAGGCGAATTCCACCAGCAGCAGGTTCTGGCCGCCGCCGCCGTCGATCTGGCCGCTGACGCCGAGGATGCGTCCCGTTGCGACGTCGAGCCGGGCGATCAGGGTGTCGCTGACGGCGCCGAGCAGCAGGTCGCCGTTGATCGTTCCGCCGGCCAGATCCCAGGTGGAAACGCCGTAGCCTGAGCCGGTGCTGACGACCGAACCGGTGATCACCCCGCGATTGACGAAGGTGGTGACGTTTTCCAGCCGCACGGCGGTCGGGCCGGCGCTGGCGATTACGCCGCCGGCCGCGTTGGTGAAGGATTGGGTCGTGCCGCCGATGTCCAGGGCCAGGCCCGAGCCGAGATTGGAGATCCGGCCGCTGTTGACGAGGGTCAGGAACGCGCTGGTCGCGCTGACGGTCGCCGCCGTGCCGTTCGACAGCATCGCGCCGCTGTTGGTCAGGGTCTGCAGGGAGATGCCAGGGGGACCGGAAAGCGCGGCGAAGGCGCTCGCGGCGCCGCCGTCGATCGTGCCGGCGTTGTACAGGGCGTTCGCAGACGAGGAGATGCCGCCGATGAAGCCATTGGCCCGATTGTTGATGAAATAGAGTCCGGTGCGCTGGGCGTCCGTGGCGACGATGGCCGGCCCGGTGGTCGAGCGGATGACGCCGTCATTGTCCACCGAAGCGTACGAAAGCCCGGTGGTCGTGCCCGCCCGCGTGGCCAGCTTGATGGCCGTTTCGCCCTCGATGACGCCGGTGGCGGCGACGACGATGCTGAGCGTCGTGGCGTCGAGGCTGTAGTAGGGCTGCGGGTCGCTGAGGACCAGAACGCCTGCGGCCGATCCACCCTCGACGGCGCCCGCGACGTTGAGCGTCTGGGTGACGCCGTAATAGACGCTGGCGTCCGTCGTCGCCGTGAAGGCGGCGGCGTCCCCCGCGCCGGCGTTGAGCACGGCGCCTGCGGCGATGTTGGTGGTCTGCACGACGCCGATCGTCAGTCCGGCGTTCGTCGTGCCCGAGCAGGTGGTGGTTCCGCTGTAGACCGGGGTAAGGGGAAGACAGTCGGCCCAGGCGGCGCTTCCGACGCCGGCGGCCAAGGCGGCCAAGCTGCAACCGAGAAGACGCGAACGCATGGACCGGCAAGCCGGCCGCTTGGACCAAAGCATACAATTCCCCCGGGAACACTTTACTTTAGGTCGTGTAGCTTTGCCTCACGCGAGCGTCGAGCGCTTTTCGTTTCATCACCGCAAGATGAGTAATGACTGCCGAAATGAACGGACCAACGCCCCCCGTACGTCCATTGCACGCGACTTCTGGGCGATCAGCGACAAGGCGCGCGGAGCGGTTCAGGCCGGAAACGCAGAGCGACGCCGCATGCAACCGTCGCAAGGGCGCCACGGATTTTCGAAGGGAAAAGCGACGCCGATAGCTTTGGAGCAAGACGTTCTTGTCCGGATTTTCCCATCGCCTTTGGCATGGAAAGGGAAGCTATGGGAACGTGCGCGAACGTCCGGGAAAGCGAAAAACCGTGGCGCCCGTTGTCGGATGAAACTGATAACTACAAGTACGGCGTTGCACTCCAGAAGATCCCCAGGAGTGACAAAGGGCGTCTCCGTCCAAAAAAATCACAGTGGCGGCGTAAGCGGAAACTCCATGTCTCGGGGCCATTTGAGGGCGTGGCTGGTAGACCGCATCAAAATGGCGTCTGCAGCTTGGCCCTGATGGAGCCGCTGGTCTGGTCGTCGGAGAACGAACCCTCGTAGCCCAGACCCAGGCGCATGCCGCTGCGGCGCAGCAGGTCGATGTCCAGGCCGTAGAGGATGCGGTTGCGGTCGAGCGGACTGGCGTCGAGGCTGTAGACGGCGCCGTCCAGCCAGTCCGCATAGCGGATCAGCTGCGAGCCGGAGCCTTGCAGATCGTAGCTGTACTCGATCCGGAAGCTCGGCTGCGCCTGCCCCAGGCGGGTCTTGACGGCATAGTCGCCCCGCAGGCCGAAGGCGCCCGTGAGCGTGCGGGCCGCCTGCCGGTCATAGGCCAGGGCGTAGGCCCCGCCGCCCTCCTCCGTAAACGATCCCAGCACCGACCGGGTGACCTCCATCCGGCCGTAGGGCGTCAGGCGGACGCCCCGCGGGTAGCGGAAGTCCCAGCCCGCCGTCACAGCGCCGAACCACTGGTCGCCGTCACGCCGCCCGTAGGCGAAGTCGCCGCTGGCGGTAACGTACCGACGGGAGTCGAAGTCCAGCTTGCCGTAGCCCAGGACGACGTCGAGATAGGCCTGCCGCGCCGGCTGCCAGCTGCCGTACAGGCTGGCGCTCCAGGCGTCGGCCTCGCTACGGGTGCCGTTGTCGCCGATGCGGCTCGCATCCGTCGCCCAGCCCACGGCTCCGCCCAGCACGAGCGTCTCGCCCAGCCGTTCGTCGACGCCGATGGTCAGGCCGTCGGTGCTGAACTTGAAGCCCTTGCGGTCACGACGAGCGTCGGCCTGGCCGAACGTGGCCGCGCCCGACACCCAGACCCCGAAGCGGCCCGGGCCGCGTTCAGCGCCCTCGCAGCCCGGCGCGCAGGCGCCGGAGCCGACGCCGTCGTCCAGACCCGGGGCCTCGCTGGCCTCGCTCGCCAGGGCGCCCATGAGGCCGCCTAGTCCTTCCTGCTTGCGACGCGGCTCCCAGGGATCACTGATCGCGCCACCGCCGGACAGGCTGAAGCCGCTCGAAAAGCCGCCGCCGCCCCGACCGTCGTGAAGCTGCTCCATGCGCCGGTTGACGTTGGAGATCTGCGCCGTCGCGAAGCGGCGCGCGGCCTCGCCCTGCGCCGAGATCAGGCCAGTGACTTCCGGGTCCTGCGTCGGGTCGGGACGCGCCTCAACCGTGATCGTCACCGTGCCTGGAGCCGAGGTCGCGAAGGCGTTGCTGAGCGTGTAGCTGACCACCGCCACGCCGGTGAAGGCGTTGTCCGGCTTGAAACTGAGGTCGTAGAGCTGCTTGCCGTCCGAACCGGTGCGGCCCGCGATCGTGGCGGCGCCCGCGTTCGAGGGCGAGATCGACGCCACCGCCGCGCCGGTGAACGGCGAGCCGAAGGCGCCCTCGGTCAGTTCCACCACCGCCGTCTGGCCGGCTAGGATGGTCGCCGTCTTGTCCGGTCCGGGACGCACCGCGGCATTGACCGTGATCGTCACCGTCGCCGGCGCCGACAGGCCGCCGGGGTTGCTGACCGCATAGGTGAAGCTGTCTGAACCCGAATAGGTCCCGTCGGCCGTGTAGGTGATCCGCAGGCCGTCGATCGTGGTTGCGCCATGGGCCGGGGCCGTGACGATCTGGGCCGCGATCAGGTCCAGCCCGGCCGCGCCTTGCGAGGCGTCGATGACCACGCTCTGGCCGCCAATGACGACCACCGTCCTGGACTGCACCACAGCGACGGGCGTGCCCACCTCAAGGGTGTAGGCGGCCGAGCGGTTGAAGCCGTAGGCGTCGGTGGCCGTGACCGTGAAGCTGTTGCTTCCGGACGTGGTCGGGGTTCCCGAAAGCGCGCCGTCCGACGCCAGGGCCAGGCCGTCCGGCAGGGCGCCCGCCGTGACCGCGTAGGCATAGGGCGCCACGCCGCCGGAGGCGGTGATCGCCTGGCTGTAGGCCGTCGTCCGCAGACCGCCCGGCAGGGCGCCGGCGGCGGGCGTCAGGGTGATGGTCGGCGCGACGATCTCCAGCGTGTAGGCGGCGCTGGCGCTGACGAACGGTCCCGGCGCCGGGCTGGCGTCGGTCGCGGCCACCGTGAAGCTGAACGAACCGACCTGCGTCGGCGTCCCCGAAAGTACACCGGCCGACGACAGGGTCAGGCCCGGAGGCAGCGAACCGCCGGCCAGGGCGAAGCTATGGCTCCCCTGCCCTCCCATAGCGGTGAAGGCGCGGCTGTAGGCGACGCCGCCCACGCCGTCGGGCAGAGCGCCGGACGCGGGGCCGGTGATGGCGATCACCGGGTCGCTCACGGTCATGCTGTAGGCGCGCGAGCCGGTGAAGCCGTGACTGTCGGTCGCGGTGACCGTGAAACTGAAGGTCCCCGCGGCCCCCGCGACGCCCGACAGGACGCCGGCGGGCGACAAGGTCAGGCCCATGGGCGTTCCGCCCGCCGTGACGGCGTAGCTGTAAGGCGACGCTCCGCCCGAAGCCGTGACGGCCCGACTGTAGGCGACCGCCGAGACGCCGTCCGGCAGGCTCGCAGGCCCCACCATCAGGATCGGAGCGGCCAGAACCAGGGTGTAGTCGCGGGTCCCCGTCGCGCCGTAGGCGTCGGTCGCCTCGATCGTGAAGGCGAAGGCGCCCGCCTCGGTCGGCTCGCCCGAGAGCACGCCGTTCGCGGCCAGGGTCAGGCCGGCCGGCAAGGTTCCGCCGGTGCGGGTGAAGCTGTAGGGCGCCGTTCCCAGCGAAGCTGTCACCGCGCCGCTGTAGGTCGTCAGGGCCTGGCCGGTGGCCGGCAGGTCGCCCAGCGCCAGGGTGGGCGGCGTCACCGTGATCGTCACCGTCGCCGGCGCGGAGTCCCCGCCCAGGTTCCTGGCGACGTAGCTGAGGCTGTCGGTCCCGGAATAGCCGGCCGTGGGGGTATAGAGGATGCTGAAACCGCTGACGCTCGCCGTTCCGTGGGCGGGTCCGGCGGTGATCGCGACGCTGTCGGCCGGAACGCCGCTCAGGCTCAGGGCAACGGTGCTCGCGCCGCTGTTGGCCGCGACGGTCTTGGCCACATCACCTGCGGTCGGCGGGAGCGGAACGCCCACCACCAGGCTGTAGGCCGTGTCGATGGTGAACGGTCCGTCGCCGGTCGAGCTGTCGGTCGCGCGGACGGCGAAGCTGAAGGTCCCCACCTGGGTCGGCGCGCCCGAGAGAACACCGCCGCTGGAGAGGCTGAGGCCGTCCGGCAAGGCGCCGGTCGACAAGGCGAAGGCGTAGCCCGCGGTTCCGCCGGCAGCCGTGATCGCCTGGCTGTAGGCGGCGTACTGGGTCGCCTGCGGCAGCGCGCCCGCGCCGGGGCTCATGGTCAGGGTCGGCGCGCCGACCACCAGGACGTAGGACTGGACGCCGGAATAGGTCCCGCCCGTCGTGGAGTCGGTGGCTCGGATCGTGATCGGGAACGAGCCGCCTTCCGTCGGCGCGCCCGAAATGACGCCGTCGGTCGCGAGGCTTATGCCCCGGGGCAGCGTCCCGCCGTCCAGCGAGAAACTGTAGTTCGCCGTGCCGCCACTGGCCGTCAGGCCGTGGCTGTAGCCAGCGCCGATGATCGCCGCCGGCAGGGTCGTCGACAGCGTGATCGTCGGGGCGGCCACCGTCAGGCTGTAGCTGGCCTGGCCGGTGTAGCCGTTGCCGTCCTGGGCGGTGACGATGAAGTTGAACGTGCCGGTCTGGTTTGGCGCTCCGGAAAGAGCGCCGTCGCCGGACAGCGTCATTCCAGGCGGCGGCGCGCCAGTGGTGGCCGAATAGCTGATCGGCGCGTAGCCGCCCGTGCTGGTGATGGTCTGGCCGTAGCTTACGCCGGCCGTGGCGCCGGGCAGCGCGCCCGCCGCCGGAGACAGGGTGATGGTCGGCGCGGCGATGGTCAGGCTCGCCGAGGCTGAGCCGGTATAGGCCGCGCCCGTCGAACTGTCGGTCAGGGTGACGACCACCGTTGCGTTGGTCGCCGTCGTCGGCGCGCCCGAGATCACCCCGGCGCTGCTCATGGTCAGGCCCGCCGGAAGCCCGGTCGCCGAGAAATTGGAGTAAGGCGCCTTGCCGCCGGTGACGGTCACGGCCGCGCTGCCGCTGTTGTAGGCTTGGCCGGCCACACCCGCGGCCTGCGGCAGCGTCACCGTCAGCACGGGATCGCCAACCGGAACCGTCACCGTCTCCCAGGACGAGTTGCCACGGGCGTTGGCGACGATGAACTGGAAGCTGTCATTGCCGCGGAACCCGACCGGCGGCGTATAGCTGACCATGCCGGCCGTATCGATGCTCGCCGATCCCCCTTGCGTGGTGGTGATCGACGACCTCCCCTGATTGGCGCCGTTGTTCAGGTAGAAGCCGTTGATGACGCCGCCCGCGTGGGCCGCCACGTCGATGCTCGTCGCCGGCGCCGACCCGCTATTGTAGGCCAAGGCCGAGGCGGTGAACGAGGTCGCCGTCGGTAGATCCGGATAGACGGTGACCAGGCTCGCCGAGGCGCTGGACGTATAGGGACCCGTCCCCGTGGAGCTGTCGGTGATGGTGAAGACCACCGTCCAGTTTCCGTCCTCGGTGACCCGCCCGGAAAGCACCTGGCTGGCGGCGTCGAAGCTCAGGGCGCGGGAATAGCCCGTCACGGCGGTGACGGCATAGGGCGCCTTGCCGCCGGAGATGGTCACCGGCGCGCCGGACGTGTTGTAGGCGACGCCGATCTGGCCCGTGGTCTCGGGCAGGGTCACGGTGAAGACCGGATTGGCGACCGGCACGGTGACCGTGGCCGAGCTGGAGGTTCCGCCCGGGTTGCTGGCCGTGAAGGTGAAGCTGTCATTGCCGCGGAAGCCAGCGGGCGGCGTGTAGGAAACCAGGCCCGCATTGTCGATGCTGACAGAGCCGCCGTTGGCCGTGGTGGAGGACCCCACCGCATAGCCGGTCGGGCTGTTGGTGGCGTAGGCGGCGAGGCTGAACGTCGCCGCCGCGGCCGAGCCAGTATTGTAGGCGACCGCCGACGCGGTCGCGTTCGACGCCACCGGTGCCGGCGGCAGGTAGGTGTAGCCGCCAGTCACGGTGACGCTTCCGTAGTTCGTGGTGTAGACCACGTCCACGGTCCCGGCCACATGGGCCGGCGCGGTCACGAGGGCTGTAAGGCCGTCGATAGGGGCCACGTTGATGACCCCCGACTGGCCGCCGAAGGTCACGCCAGAATAGCTACGCAGATCCGTTCCCGTGAGGAAGACTTGAGTCCCCCCGGCCGTGGATCCGGTGTTCGGCGATATATTTGAAATCGTAGGCGCCGGCGGCACATAACTGAAGCCGCCGCTCCTGGTGGCGGTTCCGCCGGACGTGGTGACGACGACGTCCACGAGCCCTTCGGCATGGCTCGGCGTGGTCACGGTGATCGCCGTTGCGGTGGGCGTGCCGACGATCGTCGCCGGCGCGCCGCCGAAAGTCACGCTCGTGGCGCCGGCCAGACCGGTCCCGCTGATGGTGACGGAGGTTCCTCCGGTCCTGGCCCCAATGTTCGGCGAGATCGTCGAAATCGTCGGAACCGGAACAAGCTCGGCTGTCAGCTGAAACTGGCTGAACGTCGCCACGGGAATGGCGCCGCTGTAGCGGCGGTCGGAAACATAGGCCCCCAGATAGAGCGTGCCGCCGCCGGCGGCCGACAGGCGGTTCATCTCGGCGACCGCCGTAGAGGACAGGCTGACGGCGCCGCTGCCGGTGGTGGTGATGCCCAAGCTGCCGACCGAGGTTCCCGCTCGGACCTGGTCCAGGCCCGCGGCGCTGACCGGGGGCGCACCGGACAGCAGCACGATGCTGACAGTGGCTATCTGGTTATTGTTCGTATAGTTGTAGTTCACGCTGGCGGAAGAATAGACCTTGCCAGCCGGTATCGTGATGGCGCTGTAGAACACGCCGAATTTCGTATAGGTGTAGTAGTATATCTCCAGGGCGCTCGGGTCGCTGTAGTAGCCCTGATCGGAATAGGCGACGGTTTCGCTGGTCGCCGAAAACGTCTCCGTCCGGGCCTGGGCTGGCGAGCCGATCGCCACGGCGCCGACGACGAGCGCCAGAGCCATCATCAGCTGCAGGATCAAAGCTCGCGCCCGGCGTCCCGCGCCGACGACCGGAGCCAGAACGGCCCGCAGCCCGTCGATGATCTGAAGATCACCTCCGCGCGCGACATCCGTCGCGCATTCCCGACAAGCCATACCCTAGTCCCCCGACGCCAACGCTGCATCACGATGCGCGGCGGTTCCCCCCGTGCGCAGGACTGCTTAGTCTCGTCTCCGGGTTGCGCTGCAAGACGCGCTCGGCCCAAGCTGTGCAGTTTGAGACGCCTGGTCGAAAAAACGGGGGTCAGACCGCGCTAAAGGGGCCTGGGGCCGATAGTCCGGCCACGAGGAGATTCGACGCATGACGAACGGCGTCCAGGAGGATCGTCTGCCGCATCTGGCGGCCTGCATCGGCGCCGACTACGCCGACAGCTTCGCCGCCTGCCGCGAACTGCTGGCGACGATGTTCGAACTGGAAGCGCCCTCGCCCGAGGTGCGCGCAAGCTACGTCATGGACTTTGCCCTCTACGACTACGGCCCGATCAAGCTGGGCATGTCGCAGGCCCCGGCCTCGATCATGATCCGCACGCCCCAGCTCATCGCCCGGACTGGCGTTGATCACTTCCATGTCCAGTTCTACCGGACCCAGGGCTTCATCCTGACGCTGGACGGCGCCGAGCAGGAGGTCAGGCCGGGCGACATCTGCATGCTCGACCTGTCCCGCCCGTCCGCCTTGCGCACCGACGGGATCGACAACCTGTCGGTCATCGTCTCCCGCGACCTGCTCCTGCCCCTGCTGGCGGACGCGGGCGATGTTCACGGGCTGATCCTGCGCCGCGACAGCGAGACCGGCGTCGCCGTCCGCGAACATCTGGAAGAGATGTGGCGGCAGGGCTCAAACCTGACCGTCGCGCAGGGACTGGAGTGGAGCCGCGCCACGGCGGCCCTGCTGGCCGGCGTCGTACGGGCCAACAGCCAGAGCCGCGCGGCGACCCGCGCCGAGATGCGCAAGAGCCAGTTCCGGGCCATCTGCCGGCGCATCGACCGGGATATCGGCGACCCCGGCCTCGGCCCGGCCGCCCTGGCCGCCCAGTTCTTCGTGACGCGCCCGACCCTCTACCGCATGTTCGAACCGCACAGCGGCATCGGAAAATACATCCTCGGGCGCCGGCTGACCGGCGTGTTCCGCGACCTGTCGGACCCGTCCCAGGCGCGCGAGCGGATCGCCACGGTGCTGAACCGCTGGGGGTTCGAAAGCCATACGGCCGCCGGACGCGCCTTTCGCGCCGCCTAC
Source organism: Caulobacter sp. SRI_008 (assembly GCF_057586355.1). Lineage (NCBI taxonomy): Bacteria > Pseudomonadati > Pseudomonadota > Alphaproteobacteria > Caulobacterales > Caulobacteraceae > Caulobacter > Caulobacter sp. SRI_008. Next base: position 138,057 of record NZ_JBYCZS010000013.1, on the reverse strand, counting down.
GGCGTCACGCCGTCAAGATGCCGGTCCCAGGCGCTGGACCTCCACAGAACCGGCAGTCTGGCCGGCGAGGCGGCCTTCGACATCCCGCCCGAGATGCCGGCGAACATCAGGGCGTTCCAGAGCGCCGCCGGGTCGAGCGCCTGAATATCGCTTTCGTTCAAGCCGGGAGGCGCTGATCATGGCTCTGTCGACACGGCTTCAAGGCGCAAGGAGAATGCGATGAAAATCGTCAGGACAGGATCGGCCGCATGGAGCGGCGGCATCAAGGACGGCAAGGGCTCGATCTCGACCGAGAGCGGCGCCCTGCAGGACTACCCCTATGGCTTCGCCAGCCGGTTCGAGGGCCAGCCCGGCTCCAACCCCGAGGAACTGATCGCCGCCGCCCATTCGGCCTGCTTCACCATGGCCCTGTCCCTGGTGCTGGGCGAGGCTGGGCTGCGGGCCGACCAGCTGGACACCTCGGCCAAAGTCACGCTGGAGCAGGTCGACGGCGGCTACGCGATCACCGCCTCGCACCTGACCTTGAAGGCCAGGATCCCCGGCGCCGATCAGGAGACCTTCGAGAAGCTGGCGGCCGGCGCCAAGGCCAACTGCCCGGTCTCTAAGCTTCTGAAGGCCGAGATCACCCTGGACGCGGCGCTGGTCGACTAGACCCGCCGGCCGCGCCCAGGCCCAGCGCGATGAGGGACTCTTCGTGAGCCGATACAGCTTCCTGGACCTCGCCAGCTCGGCGAGCGTGAGATCCGCACAGGCCGAGATGGGCGTCGACCATCTCTGGACGCCTGGGCAGGTCGATCGACAGTTCGAGGCGTTCACCGCCAACGAAGAGGCCTTCATCGCCGAGCGCGACAGCTTCTACATGGCCAGCGTGTCGGAAACCGGCTGGCCCTACGTGCAGCACCGCGGCGGGCCGCCCGGCTTCCTGAAGGTCATAGACGAGACCACGCTGGCGTTCGCCGACTACCGCGGCAATCGCCAGTACATCAGCGTCGGCAATCTGGACGCCGACGACCGCGTGGCCCTGATCTTGGTCGACTATCCCCGGCGCGCCAGATTGAAGATCCTGGCCCACGCCGAGCGCCTGGCGCTCGACGCCGATCCGGCGCTGCTGGCGCGCGTGTCCGACCCCGGCTACCGCGCCAAGCCGGAGCGCATTTTCCGGCTGCGGCTGGCGGCGTTCGACTGGAACTGCCCCCAGCACATCGTCCCGCGCTTCACCGAGGCCGAGATTTCCCGCGCGATCCAGCCGCTTCGCGAGCAGCTGGAGGCGCTGGAGGCCGAGAACCGCGCCCTGCGCGAGCGCCTGGAGCGGGCCGAGCGCTAGGCGCGCGCAGCAAATCCACCGGCGGGACGGCGGGCCGCCCTTCGCCGTAGAAGCCAAAGATGGCTTGTCGCTCTGGGCGGCGCGGCGCCTTCAAACGCCCATCCAGCAGATTCTGGTTGGGAAACCCCGCTTGGGATTCGTCATACCCATGAGGCGCGACTGCGATGCGATCGCGGGCGCGCCCCGAAGCTCCCCACGCTCCGGAAGGCCCCATGAACGCCCACGTCTCGATCCACGACCCGTCCCGCGCCAAGCGGCTGAAGGCTCGGACCCACACCACCCACGAGCAGCTCGACAGCCGGATCATGTCGCTGGAGCCGTTCCGCGACCGCGTCCGCTACGGCCGCTTTCTGAGAGCCCAGTGGGGTTTCCACCACGAGATCGACGCCCTCTACGCCCATCCCGAACTGGCAGCCCTGGTCCCCGACCTGCCGGAACGCCGGCGGCTGGAGCTTATCGCCCAGGACATCCGCGACCTGGGCCAGCCGGCGCCGAGGGCCGACGGCCCGCCGGTATTCGGCGCGGGACCGGTCGATGTCGCCGAGGCCTTCGGCTGGCTCTATGTGGCGGAGGGCTCCAACCTCGGCGCGGCCTTCCTGCTGAAGGCCGCGGCGCCCCTCGGCCTGGACGAGACCTTCGGCGCCCGCCACCTCGCCCCGCATCCGGGCGGCCGAGGTCGCCACTGGCGCGGCTTCGTCGCGGCCCTCGACGGCCTGGTCTTCGGCGACGTAGAGGAGACCCGCGCGGTCGATGGAGCGGCGGCGGCCTTCCGCCGCGTGCGGGGACTGGTCGATGACGCCTTCGCCTGATCCCCTCCCCGCGCGTCCGCGCCTGGTCCGCTGGATCTGGCTGGTCTTGGGCCTCACCTGCGTCGCGCTCGGCTTCATCGGCGCCTTCGTGCCGCTGATGCCGACGACGGTGTTCCTGATCATGGCCGCCGCCTGCTTCGCCCGCTCGTCGCCGAGGCTCGAGGCATGGTTGCTCGATCATCCGCGCTTTGGCCCGACGCTGCGAGCCTGGCGGCGCGACCGGGCCATCCCGCCGGCCGCCAAGCTCATGGCTTGCGGCGGCATGGCGCTGGGCATGGCGATCTTCTGGTGGGCGGCCCACCCGAAGCCGCCGCTGCTGCTGGTGGTGGCGGCGATCGTCGGCCTGTGTGCGGCCTATGTGGTCTCACGCCCGTCGCGGGGCGCGCCAGAATGAGGCCGATCGAACTGCTTGACGGCGAGACGCCCCTGCCCTGGCCGGCCCCGACCACAGTCGCCCCGATCTCGTCCGCCGCCTCGCCCCGGCGCGGTTCTCGTGCGGCCGCTGGCCTGACGGTGTCGGTCGGCCTGCACGCCGCCCTGGCCGGCGCCCTGCTGTTCGGCGGCTTTCATCCTGACTTCGTCGCGCCGCCCCCAGTCGCGCCGATGGTGGTCGAACTGGAGACGACCTCGCCCCCGGCCCCGCCGCGCGAGGTTCCTCCCGGTCCCGAACAGGTCGAACGCCAGACCTCGCGGCCCACGCCGCCGGATCCGCCGCCGGTCAAGCCCGCGCCAAACGCGCCCGATCCGGTGTTCTTCACCCCGCCGCGCCCGAACGCCCCGACCGACCCAGGCCCGGCCGCGCCCGAGACGACCGCGCCGCCGGTGCAGGCCGCCCCGATCGCGCCTCGCGCCGCCAGCAACGCCGTCGCCACCTGGGAGGGCCAGGTCCTGGCGGCGCTAGAGAAGAAGCGGCGCTATCCGCCCGCCGCCCAGCTGCGCCGCCAGCAGGGCGTGGCCCATGTCCGCTTCCGCATGGAGCGCGGCGGCAAGGTGCTGTGGGCGCGCCTGGAGCGCTCTTCGGGGTTCGTCGAACTCGATCGCGCCGCCGTGGAAGCGCCCAAGCGGGCCCAGCCCCTGCCCCCGATCCCGAACGACCGTCCCGATCAGCTGGAGCTGGTCGTGCCCGTGGAATTCTTCATCGGCGCGCCGTGATGGGCTGCGCCCCGTGACGGCGTGCGCCTAGGCCGTGACTGATCGAAATATTGAGAATGATTCTCAACTGATCTAACTAGACCGCCTTCACTGATTCCCCCCGGTCATGCCCTCCCTCGCCCAATCCCTTACGGCGCTGCTCGTGTCGGAGCATGCGGCCCTGCTGCGACGCACGACGCGCATCGTCGGCAGCGTGCCGGCCGCCGAGGATGTGCTGCAGCGCCTGTGGCTGAAGGTGCAGCAGATCGAGGACGTCGCCGTTCGCAACCCTCGCGCCTACCTTTTCAGGCTGGCCTCGAACCTGGCCATCGACCATCGGCGCGCCGAGGCGGCCCGCCAGCGGATCCAGGCCAAGGCGGAGACCTATCTGTGGGGACCAACCGCCTCGGCCTCGGCCGAAGCCAGCGTCATCGACCGTCAGGCGCTCGCCCGGGTGCTCGAGGCGCTGGAGGCGCTGCCCGACCCTGGCAGGACAATGTTCCGGCTCAATCGTTTCGAGGACCGCCGCATCGTCGACATCGCCGCCCTCTACGGCGTTTCGACCACCACCGTGGAAAACCACCTTCGCCGCGTGCTGGCCCGCCTGCGGGTCGCGCGCGAAAGCGGATGAGAAAACATCGTCGCCGGCTTGGGACGACGCCGACCGCAAACGTCTAAGACGAGAGTGCACTTCTGGAACGAGAACCATCCATGGCCGGCGGCGCGACGCCTCCCTCCGACGCGATCGAGCAGTCCGAATACTGGATCGTGCGCCTCGCGTCCGGCTCGATGACGGCCGACGAGATGACGAGCTTCGAGGCCTGGCTGGCCGCCGACGCCGAGAACCGGGCCGCCTTCGAGAACACGCGGGCCCTTTGGCGCAGTCTGGAAGATCGCGGCGGCCGGGTGGTGGCGCTGCGCCGCCGCCGGCCGCTGGTCCGTTCGCCCGCCGCCTGGGGCGGCGCCGTCGCGGCCTGCCTGGCCCTGGCGGTCGCCGCGCCTCAGGTCGGCCAACGGCTCCTGGCCACCGACGCCACCTCGGCAGGCGAGGTGCGCAGCCTGGTGCTGCCGGATGGCACCCACGCAGTGCTGGACACCGGCAGCGCCATCGCCGTGCGCTACGACGACGGCGAAAGACGCGTCGATCTGCTGCGAGGACGCGTCTGGGTCGAGGTAAAGCACGATGACGCCCGCCCCTTCAGGGTCGCGACCGCCGACGGGATCGTCGAGGACATCGGCACCGCCTTCGAAGTGGCGCGCGACGGGCGGGCCGCCCAGGTTTCCGTGACCGACGGCTCCGTCCGGGTGGAGACCGGGCACGGCGACCGCAAACTGGTGCTTCAGCGCCGGCAACGCGCGCGCTTCGGCGCGGACGCCGGCCTCCAGCGGTTGGACGACGCCGACGAGGAGGTCATCGCGGCCTGGCGACGCGGCTATATCGTCGTTGAGGACGCGACTTTGGCCGATGCGGTCCGGTCCGTGGCCCGATACCGCTCGGCTCCGGTGCTGGTGCAGCCGGGTCAGGCGGCCAGGACGCCGGTCAGCGGCATCTTCCTGACCCAGGCGCCGGACGACGCCCTGAAGGTGCTGGCCGACATGGCCGGCCTGCGCCTGATCCGCCTGCCCGGCGGCGCGGTCGTGCTGGCCAAATAAATCTCACCCTGCCGTTGGGTGAAGCGACGCGGCGAACGTCAAGGTTTTGAAATGCGAATGCGGAGTAGTCGCATAACGATCGCCCTACCGCCTGGAGCCTCCATGCCCTCTCGTACCTCGTCCCGTCCGCTGCGGGCCTGCCTGCTCGCCACGGCCGCGATCCTGATCGCCCTCCCCGCCGGCGCGGCCTTCGCCCAGTCGCCGACGGCCCAGCGCGCGGGGACGATCGACTTCGACATCGCCGCCCAGCCCCTGCGGCGTGGCCTGCAAAGGTTCGCCGAGCAATCGCGCATCCAGGTCGGCTACGCCAAGGGCGTGCGCGCCGATGCGCGCGGCTCGGCGGTCAAGGGCGCCCATACCCCCGCCCAGGCGCTCAGCCAACTGCTGGCCGGCACGGGCCTCGACTATCGCTTCACCTCACCCACCACCGTCATCATCGACAAGGCCCCCGACGCGGCGGGCGCCGTGCAGCTGGGCGCCCTGCGGGTGGAAGGCGCGAGCGGATCGACCGGCGACGGCGAGGCCAGCGGCGCGCAGGGCCTTGGCGAGGCAGGCGACGGCGCGGCGAGCGACGCGGTCCTGGAGGCAGCGACCTATCGCGGCGCGGGGACCTCGGCCTACCTGTCGCAGGACAAGATCGAACGGTTTCGGGGCTCGTCCACGGGCGACTTCCTGAGCGGCGTGCCGGGCGTGCTCAACGCCGAGAACCGCAACTCTGGCGCCCTCGACGTCAACATCCGCGGCATGCAGGGCCAGGGCCGCGTGCCGGTGGTGATCGACGGCGCGATGCAGGAATCGACCGTCTATCGGGGCTATGCCGGCATGGCGGGCCGGACCTATCTGGATCCGGCCCTGATCGGCGGCGTCACGATCGAAAAAGGACCCACGGCGGCGGCCGACGGCACGGGCGCGACCGGCGGCCTGCTGCGCGCACGCACCCTCAACGCTGGCGACATCGTCGCGCCGGGCGGATCGTGGGGCCTGGTGGTGCGCGGCGGCCTCAGTGGCAACAACGGCACGCCCCCGACCAAGGTCACCGTCGGCGGTTCCGAGCCGGCCGTCCGCAAGTTCGATCGCCCCGACACCCTTGCGTTCAACGGCCGCAACGCCTCGATCGCCGGCGCCTACCGCGCCGACCGGTTCGACCTCGTGGCCGCCTACGCCACACGCAAGAACGGCAACTACTATTCGGGCTCGCAAGGCATCTCGCCCGACGCCTGGAAGGGCGGCGCCAACCGGTTCGGCTATGAGGAGCAGGTCATCAACTCCTCGCAGGACAACACATCCTATCTGCTGCGCGGGGTGTTCCGGCCGACCACCGCCCACACCATCGACCTGTCGTACATGCGCTACGAGACCAAGTTTGGCGAGATGAAGCCCTCGCAGCTAATGTACGGCGACACGCCCTACCAGACGAACTCGGACGTGAAGGTAGACACCTACACCGCCCGCTATCGCTACAAGCCCGAGGGCGCCCTCGTCGATTTCCGCGCCGACCTCTGGGCCTCGCGCGTCGACAGCTTCGTCATCGATCCGGTGCGCTTCAACTTCGGCGGCGGCGACATCTACAATTCCGACAAGTTCGCCGCGACGCTGTCCAACCGCCACGGCCTTACCGTGTCGAACACTTCGCGGTTCTCGGGAACCGCCGGCGCCCTGGCCCTCGCCTATGGCGCGGCCTACGACCACGAGGACTTCGGCAAGTCCAAGGACTGGGACGAACTGAACGCCCGCTATCCGGGGGCTGCCTGGGACACCACGCTCGACGGCTGGCGCCGGCAATACAGCGCCTTCGTGAGCGGCGAGTACAAGCCGGCCCCCTGGGCGACCTTCAGCGCCGCGGCCCGCTACGTCGAAACCGTCGTCCAGGACCACAAGACCGGGACCAGCTGGGTGCAGGGCGGCCTGCAGAACCGCGACAAGGCCTCGGGCGTGGCGCCGATCATCTCTGTCGTCGTCGAGCCGATCCCCGGCCTGCAGACCTACGCCCGCTACGCCGAGGCGTTCCGCTCGCCCAGCCCGTTCGAGGGCGCCGAAGGCTTCTCCGGCTCGACCAATCCCTACAGCAGCCTGCGCCCCGAGCACGCCCACAACACCGAGGTCGGCGTGAACTATCAGCGGCTGGGCCTGTTCACCGGCGACGACTTGCTGCAGGTGAAGGCCGGCTGGTTCCGCAACGACGTCACCGATTACATCACCCTGGGCAGCGAGACCCTCACCGCCCCGAACGGCAACTACACCGACATTCTGGTGCGCACGAACATCCCGCGCGTCACGACCCAGGGGCTCGAGCTGTCGGCGCGCTACGACATGGGCCTGGCCTATGTCGAGCTGGCCGGAACCGAGTACACCGAGGTCACCAGCTGCTATCGCCAGACGCCGACCCAGAACGTGCGCTGCTACGACGGCATGCCCCAGACCAGCCAGTCCTGGTTCGTCAACCACGTGCCTCCCAAGCGCACGATGTCGGCGACGGTCGGGACCCGCCTGATGGACGAGAACCTTCAGCTGGGCGCGCGCTACGTGAAGGTCGAGCGCCAGCCGGCCTACGAGACCGTCGACCTGTTCGGCAGCTACCGCTTCAGCGACAAGGCGACCTTCACCCTCACCGTCGACAACGTGTTCGACCGCTACTACGTCGACGCCCTGACCCTGGGCGAAGGCGCCGGCATCCTGCCCGCGCCGGGGCGCACGGTGCGCGTCGGCCTGGTCAGCCGGTTCGGCGACGGCCAACGGCCCGCTCCCTCTTCGGCGCTCGACCGGGTGCGGGGCTACGCCGCCGGCGCGCTGGTCCAGTCGCCCTTGCAAGACTTCGACGGCGACTGGAGCGGCTTCTACGCCGGCGCCGACTGGGGCTGGAAGTTCATGCGGGCCAAGGGCGAGACCCGCAACGCCAACGGCGCGACCAGCGCCGCAGCCGCGTCGGAACGCACCGACCGCCAGGTCGAGACGCCCCTGGCCGGGCTGCACTTCGGCTACAACCGCCAGCTTCCGTCGGGCCTGGTGGTCGGCGTCGAGGTCGAGGGCGAGCTGGCCCGGGGCCGCGGCAAGAAGGGCTTCGTCTCCAAGGAACTCGACACTGGCCGCTATGACCGCAACGAGATCCTCCAGGCGGAATACGCCTATCGCTACGACGGCGGGGCCTCGGCGCGCCTGCGCGTCGGCCAGGCGGTGGGCCGGGCGCTGTATTACGGCACGGGCGGCCTGACCGTGACCCGCGAGGAACAGACCCGGACCCAGTTCCGCTCGACCTCGGCCAGCGCCGCCTATCCGTTCGGCTTCACCACCCGCCCCTACTTCACCGAGACGGCGGACAAGACCCGCGCCGGCCTGGTGCTCGGCGGCGGCGCGGAGCTGGCTTTCAGCAACCGCGTCTCGCTGCGCGGCGAATACCTCTACGGCTACTATCCGGAGACGAGCTTCCGCTTCGACCGCGCCAGCCAGAACGTCAATCGCAGCTACACCAGCGGCGGGGTGACGACGCCGGGCGGCGTCGATGTCGCGGTGGGTCGTGACGCCAGGAACCGGCTGGAGACCCACAGCCTGCGCATCGGGCTGAACTACAGCTTCTGATCACATGACCACCAGGAGGCAGGCTTGAGCGTGCCTCCTGGTCGGCCGCTCTACGCCCTGCGGAGTAAGGGATCGTAGCCCTCGGCGGCTCTGGCGTAGTGCGTCGTAGTCTAGCGTAGGCTTGGCGCCCTCTATTGGGCATGCGTGAGAACTACTTCTACGATATTCCCGCCGTTCGTACGCCACGGCGCGATAAGGGCAAGAAACGGCCGAAGCCTTAAGGGCATGGGGGTTTTGGATCGAAATCGCCCTCCTCCGACGCCCCTTCCTCTCACGTTTTCGCCGTTTGAGAAGAATAATCTCGGACACCTGTTCGCGCCCTACGTTTCGTTCCAAATGTACAAAATGGGACAGGCATAGGACACCCATCGCGTCGAAATCAGCCTCCTCACCATGCGGGACACAGCGGACGGCTTCAGGAGATTGCGTCCTCCCCCGACTTGGAGAACCCTCCCTTCCATCGTCTGACGCCTTGTTTCTGGAAGTCGTCACATGGCCGGAAGTTCGCAAGCCTCCACGCCCCCTGCCCCGCGCGTGGCGCTCTATCTCAGGGTCTCCACGGACCGGCAGGCCGAGAGCGACCTATCCATCCCGGACCAGCGGCGGCAGATGACGGTCTATGCCCTGGCAAAGGGCTGGACGGTGACGGACGAATTCGTCGAGTTGGGCGTCACCGCGACCGATGAGAAGCGACCGGCCTTCCAGGCCATGATCGAGGCCGGCCTGACCAAGCCGCCGCCATTCGACAAGATCCTGGTCCACTCGTTCTCGCGGTTCTTTCGCGACCAGTTCCAGTTCGAATTCTACGTCCGTAAGCTGGACCGCAACCACGTCCGACTAATCTCGATCACCCAAGAGCTGGGCGATGATCCGATGAGCCTGATGATGCGGCAGATCATGGCGCTCTTCGACGAATACCAGTCGCGGGAGAACGCCAAACACACCTTGCGGGCCATGAAGGAGAACGCCCGACAGGGCTTCTGGAACGGCTCACGTCCGCCCTTCGGCTACCGCATCGTCGACGCCGGCAGACGCGGCGAAAAGATGAAGCGAAGGCTCGAAATCGACCCCGAACAGGCCGAGGCCGTCCGCCTGATCTTCCGCCTGGCCCTGCGAGGCGACGGGTCTCTCGGACCGATGGGCGTCAAAGCCATCGCCGCCTATCTCAACGACCGCGGCGTCGCCACCCGTGACGGCGGTCGCTGGGGCAACGGAAACATCCACCACATCCTGACCTGCCCGACCTACATGGGCGAACACCACTTCAACGTCCGCAGCTTCAAGACAGGCGAACGCAAGGCTCCAGACGAACATGCGATCGGCGTGGTGCCGCCGATCATAGAGCGGGCGACGTTCGAAGAGCTGCAATCGCTTCTGAAGCGACGGCATCCCAAGTCCAGGGCGGACAGGATCGTCTCGGGATCGGTCCTCCTCAGCGGCGTCGCATACTGCGGCCTCTGCGGAGGCCCAATGCATCTCGCCTCGGGCAAGGACGGCCGGTATCGCTATTACGCCTGCCTCTCGCGCGCGTTAGATGGGCCGGCAAGCTGCGGGCAGGTCCGCGTCCGGATGGAAGTCGTCGACGCCGCAGTCATCACTTTTCTCGAGACGCAACTGCTTTGTCCGCCCTTGCTGACCGAGCTCATGGCCGACCTGGTCGATCACACCGACCAAGGCGCCAAGCAACATCGCCGACGAGAGCTCGACCTGCGCAAGCGCATGGAAAACGCCGAACTCCGCCTCGCCCGCCTCTATGCCGCCGTTGAGGCTGGCGTCCTCGATGCCGACGATCCTCAGCTCAAGGACCGGATCGCAGATCTCAAACATCGCCGTGACAAGGCGCGACATCAAACCCTCCAAGACCCCGCGTTGCCCGTCCCGATGACGCCGAGATCCCTGGAAGCGGTAGCGCTGGTGGTTCGCCAGGCCTTACGCGCCGACGATAGCGGCTTTCGCCGTGAGTTGGTGATGGTCAAGACGCCCTCGCCGTCCATGGCGTCGCGCGCATTTACCGCCAGATTGATCAGCGCGGTCTCGAACTCGTTGGGGTCGGCAGGGTGGCGTGGATCCCGGACTTCAGCACCAGCCCCCAGAGCGCCGCGCCGAGCAGCAGATAGGGCCAGAGCTTCAACACCTTCAGCCGGTTCAGAGCGATGAGAACCGTCAGCACGCCGCCCGCGCCAGCCAGGGCCGGCAGGTTCAGCTGGGCTGTATAGAACAAGGCGATGATCACGATCGCCGCCAGGTCGTCCATGATGGCGATGGCGGTCAGAAACACCTTCAGCGACGCAGGAACCTTCGATCCCAGCAAGGCCAGAACACCCAGTGCGAAGGCGATGTCGGTGGCTGAAGGAATGGCCCAGCCGGCGACGGTTTCCGGACGCCTGGCGTTAAAGACGAGATAGATCAGCGCCGGAATCAGCACCCCGCCTAAGGCCGCCGCGCCAGGCAACAGCACGTCAGCGCGACGCGAGAGTTGGCCCTCAAGGACCTCGCGCTTGATCTCAAGTCCGACCAACAGGAAGAACAAGGCCATCAGCCCATCGTTGATCCAGTGCTGCACGCCCATCGGTCCAACCGCCGCATGCAGGATATGAAAATAGGTCTCGGCGAGCGGCGAATTGGCGACGACCAGGGCCAGGGCCAGGGCCGCCGCGACCATCAACACATGGCCGCCAGAAGCTTCGTCGTGAATGAATGTCTTGAAGGCGTGTTTCGCCTTGCGAGTGAGCGTGCCGATCATGCGCTGTCTCTTTTTGGAGGGCGGCGCGATCCCAGGCGTGGAGAAGCTCACGATCAGGCCGCGCCCGCATCCCCATGGGTGTTGCGTCGCGGCGTCCGGTTATCGACGGACGCCTGACTGGGTTCGCTTGAAAGCGCCAGCCCGATCGCTTGAGCGACCCGATCTCTGAGGGCGTTGCTAGCCGACGGAGCGCTTTCGAACAAGATCGTCAGGCGCCCCCAGCTCCGCATGATCGATCGCGGCCTGGTCAAGGGGCAACCTGTCGATGGACAGGCGCACGCCCTCCGGCGCAAATCGCAGGCGCGGCGGCGCGCCGTCCGGCAGGGCGCGTGCGATCATCCGGGAACCAAACCCGGTCCTCGCCGGCGGGACGACCCGCGGCCCGCCGCGTTCTCTCCAGCTGAAACGCACAGCCGTTTCATCGACTTTACGCCAGGAGATGGCGACGCCCCCCTGTCCGCCGCTGAGCGCGCCGTACTTGATGGCGTTGGTGGTCAACTCATGCAGAACCAGAGAAAGGCCGAACGCGGCCTTGGCGCCGATCGTGATTTGAGGCCCCCGCATGCTGACCTGATCCTCCCGGCCAAAACCCGCCAGGGTGCGACGAAGTAGGGTCTCCAGATCGGCGCCCTGCCCCTGGCCCGTGCGCAGCCAGGGCTGAGCCTGGGCCAGGGTCGACAACCGGGTCGCCAGGATGGCTTGGGCTTCCGGCAGGGACGCGGCGGTGCGCAGCGTGCGAGAGGCGATCGCCTGGACCACGGCGAGCATGTTCTTCAGACGATGGTCCATCTCGGCGACCAGGAGTTCGGCCTCCTCCTGACGCCGGTGCTGCTCGCTGAGATCGACCGCCACCCCTAGGATGCGGTTTTCGTCCGGGCCCCGCGCGCCGCCGAAAACGCCGATCCAGCGCGGCGCCCCGCTGTCGAGCCGATGCTCCTCGCAGGGCGAGGACCCCGCCCCACGAACGCTCGCGCGGACGGCGTCGAGGAAGCGGACATCGGCGGCCAAGGGCGCGAGACTTTGGTCGTTCAGCGCCGCCCAGGCGAACCGGTCGCTCGCGGGCTGATAGTCCCAGACACCGAGCACGGGGGTCGTCATGATCTTCTCCCAGGGAAATCCAACTTCAGGGGCGAGGAATGGCGGCGGAGCCCACGCTCGCACCGTTCAGGTTCAGAACGCCCGTCTCGGCGGTGACCGCCGTCGCGTCGATCGGGCCGGAGTTCTGCTGTTCCGCCTCAACCGCTACGTCCGCCACACCACCTTCGCCAACCACCACGGTCACGATGTTGAGATTGGCGATCGATCCGATGCCGGGCAGGCCGGCGAAGCCGCCTCCTCCGGCGGCGTTGATGGCGCTGGCGCCGGCGGAGGACGCCTCCTCGGTTTTCTTGATCTGCCACATGGCCATGGCGCGGGTCAGGGCGACCGAGCCGCCGCGCACGCGATAGGACCATGGATGGCTGTTGAGCCGGTCGTCGGCCGAGGCCGCCGTCGCCGACAGCATGACGGTCGATGCCAGGAGGATGAAACCCAAGCGCATTGTAAGGACTCCTTCTGTGAGCGCCCTGGCCTCGGCCTCGCCGAGGCCAGGGACTTGTGGCCTAGAGCGCCGACGGCAGCGTGCCGACCCGGACCGTGGCCGAGCCCAGATTGCCGATGGCGGTAGCGGTCGCGCTGGCGATAGCGCCATCGAAAGCGCCGAGATTGCTGGCGCTGTTCATGGTCACGGCCGTGGTGGCGCGCGCATCGACGACGCCCGCGCTCAGTTGGGTCAGGTCGGCCGACATCAAGGCGTTGGTGACGTAGCCGCCGCTGGGATCCATGCCCACCATCTCGGCAGGCGGCGCGGCGACGTCGAAGGTCGCGGTGTTGCTGACCGCTCGGGCCTCGGAAGCGGCGGCTGCATCCATGACATCGACCGCCGTGGCCGTCGCCGTGGTGTTGTGCGCGGTGTAGAAGCCCGAGCCGAGATCACTAATCGCCGCGTCGGCATAGGCATAGTTGGGATTGGTCGCGGTCGGGTCGGCCACCGTCGGGGTCGCGCCCGAGGCCGGATCGACATGGCCCAGATGAAACTGGCCGATGGACACCGACAGCGGGACCTCGGAGCCGGCGGAATAAACGTTGGCGTAGGACGAGGCGTTGGACTCGACAAGGCCGACGTCGCTAGCGCCGTCCAGCGGGCTCACCGCCGGCAGGACCGTGGCCCGGCTGTCGGACTCGGAATGGACGTCGCCCAGATAGATCTGGCGAGCCTGGACCGCCATGTCGCCCGTCGGCATCGCCGTCAGGGTCGAGGTGGCGGTGTGCGTGCCCGTGTTGGTGCGGCTGAGCGTCCAGGTCCAGTTCACCGTGTCGAACGCCATGGCCGGAGCGGTCTGCAGCACGACGGCGATGCCGAGCGCCAGCGGGGCGGTGGACCGCAACAGGATTTTGGGGGTCATCGGGTCTTTCCTTTTTTCGGGAGGGGCAGAGCCGTCGCGCCATCCTCGACGAGGCGGCATTCCGTGGTCTGGGGCAGGCCCAGGTAGTCCGTCATGATCTGGTGAGCGGCCATCTCGACGACGGACCGGACGCCGAGCTGCAACGGCTCGTTCCGGATGCGCCCGGCGTCCAATTCGATGAGGCTGGTGTTGAAGAACCGGAAGACGTTGGCCTCGACCTCGCGCCCTACGATCCGCTTCTGCAGGCTGGAGACGTAGACGATCTCCATCGAGCGGGCGTCGATCAGGCGCAGGTCCAGCGCCACATTGACCACGGCCCTGCGGCCGCCTGCCCCGACGCCCTTGACCCAAAGACCGACACCGTCGCTGACGATGTTGTAGTTGAGTTCGGTCAGGGCGCCGGAGATAATAAAGTCGATGGTGCGCGGCGCCTCGCCCTTCGGCGCGGCGGCGACCATCCCGGCCTTGCGGAGGTTGGTCTCTTGGTTGACGAGCCGAAGGTCGGCGCGTTCCAGCAGCCTGACCTTGCGGGTCTTGTAGAGCGCGCTGACCAGCATCTCGGCCGAGCCCTGGCTCAAGGCGTAGCCATGGTCGTTGACGCTGAACTGTCCGGTCCTGTCGGCGACCTCTCCAACCGCGATCACAGGCAGATTGTCGCCCGGCGCATCAGCCAGGGCCGTCAGGCATCGCGAATAGGGCGTGTCGTTGCCCGTCACCGGATAGGCGTCGGCGAGGACGGGCGAGGCGCAGGCGGCAAAGAGGCATGCCAACAAGGCGACCTGGCGGCGACGGGAGGGATGGCGGACATCGATCATGCCGCTGGTCTAGCGGTCGGATCGGAGCACCGGCAGCGAGACCGCGCCGATCCGGCGTGATCTCACGCCGACCACTCCGGATCGGTGGCGAAACCGCCCTGCGCTGCGTCTCTGGCCCGTATCGGAAAGATCCCGAACACCGGAGCTAAGCCCATGCCGAACACTCGCAGGATCCTGATCGTCGATGACGACCCCGACTTCGCCCAGGTCATGACCGAGGGCCTGCAGGACCGCGGTCATACCTGCCGCGCCGTCAGTGATCCCGACCTCCTGTCGACGGCCGACTGGCTGTGGGCCGAGGTGGTGATCACCGACCTGGAACTGGGCGGCGAGCGAGACGGTCCGCAAATTCTCCGCCGCATGCGCCTGGTCAGGTCACGTCCGACGATCCTGATGGTCAGCGGCCACGACCCCACGGTCCTGGCCGCTGCTTCGCGCTCGGCCGAAGATCTGGGCTATGTCGTCGTCGCCGCGATGTCCAAGCCGCTGTCCATCGTGGCGCTGGCCAAGGCCGTGGCCCTGGCGGAGGCGCCCTCGCCCACCCGTCCGCTGAACGCGCCCGGTCCCATCGACTTGGAGAATCTGCGCGAAGGGCTCGCCAACGGCGAGATCCGGGTCGTGTTCCAGCCCAAGGTGAGCCTGACGGACGGCGCCTGTGTCGGCTTCGAGGTTCTGGCCCGCTGGACATCGCCGCGCCTTGGAAACATCGCTCCGGACCGGTTCATTCCTGTCGCCGAAACTTCAGAAGCCATCTTCTCCCTAACCCAGGCCGTCTTCGACCAGGGCCTGGAAATGCTGGCACGCTGGCGCGGCGACGGTCTCGTCACGTCGCTGGCGTTCAATGTCTCGGGGCGGGTGATGGCCAGCGACGGTCTGGTCGAATGGCTGCGGGTGATGATCGCCCGCCACGGGGTGACGCCCCAGCAAGTCATCCTGGAACTGACCGAAACGGCGGCTGAACCCATGCGCGGCAAGGCGCTCGAGAACGCCGCGCGCCTGCGACTGGCCGGCTTCGGCCTCTCGCTCGACGACTTCGGCGCCGGCGAGAACCGGTTCGAGCGCTTGCTCGGCCTGCCGCTGACCGAGGTCAAGCTGGACAAGCGGTTCGCTCAGTTGATCGGCAAGCCACATGGAAGGCGGGTGATCGACGGCGTCCTGGCGCTGACTCGATCGCTGGGCATGCGCTGCGTTGCCGAGGGCGTCGAGGACCAAGCCACCCAGGAAGCGTTCGCGAGTAGCGGATGTGAGATGGGTCAAGGCTGGCGCTTCAGCCCGCCGCTGTCAGCAGCCGACTGCGTCGCCTTCATGCAAGCTGCGCCATATGGCCGCACCAAATCCAATGTTTATCAATAGCATACCTAGCAATAGCCAAGCTCCGACCATGACATTGCTCAATGCGCTCATCGTTGAGGATGATCCGGACTGCGCCGAGGCCATCGGCGAAATCCTCGCCGACTCCGGCTACCGGATCACCCACGCCGCCAGCCCAGGCCAAGCCCTGGAGGTCATGGGCCGTGAGCCGGCGATCGCCGTGTTGGTGCTCGACCTTCATCTGCCCGAGATGGATGGCCTCAGGCTCCTGCGAGAGCTGCGTACGGTCGCGGGCGAGCGCTCCGCCTCGGTCCAGGCGCTGCTCTGTTCGGGCGCGGCGGCGTCCAACGATCTGGACGCGGCGATGCGAGACGGTGTGTCGGCCTACCTGCCCAAGCCGATTGAGCGCGCCAAGCTGCTCAACGCGATGACGGACGCCGCCCGGCGCTATCGCGACCTCGAAGCCGATCGAGGTTCCAGGGCCGCGCTGCTGGATCAGTTTCGCAAGCTTGAGGACGGGTTCACCAACGCCGCCCGCCAGGTAGCCTGCCTTCTGGACCTGCCCACGCCAACGCCTTCGTCCATCGAGGAAATCGCCTCGCCCGGCGTGGATCGCGCCTGGCGGACGGTCAATGTGCGCCGCCTTCTGCGGGAGGCGCGCCAAATGGATCGGATCCTGTCCCAGCTTGGCCTGGACGGCGTCGAGTGGCGGATCCTGCTGACCATGGCCGAAGCGGACCTGGGCTTGGGCGAGGCCGCCGCTACCGGCGTAGCGCTCGACTCCGGCGCAAGTACGTCCGCCGGACTACGCCGGATCGCCGCCCTGGAGGAGCGCGGCCTGCTCATGCGGCGCGAAGACCCGGAGGATGGCCGTCGGACGATGCTGCAGTTGACCGAGGACGGTCGCGATCTGGCCGGCCGCGCGGTCACCGCGATCATGGCGGGGCGCTCCTGATGACGTTCCGGGCGCGCCTCATCCTGAGCGTCGCGGCCATCGAGGCGCTGTTGTTGGCGGCTTTGGCGGCGATCCTGCTGACCTTTGGCGAACAGGCCGCCCAGGAGCGCATGCACGCCGAATTCGACGCCAAGGCCAGGCTGGCGGCGATAGCTCTGAAGGCGCCGGTCGCGGCCGGCGACAACCAAACGATCCAGGCTCTCACGCGCGACCTGGCGGGCTCGGGAGACATCCTGCGCCTGAAGGTGACGCGCGCCGATGGGGTCGTGCTCGCCGAAGCTTCCACCTCAGCGCACCTCCCCCATCGACCGATCCTCGCCAGCGCACGGATCGTCGACCGGGGCCGCACCGTCGGCGTGGTGACCGTGCAGGCCTCGGGCGATTTCCTGGAACAGATCCTCATTGGCGCTCGGCTTAGACTGACCCTGGCGGCATGCGGTCTGCTCGCGTTGTCCGCTGCGGCGTCGTGGTGGCTCGGAAGCCTGCTGACCCGTCGTCTGAGCGCCCTGCGGCGCACGGCGGACGCCGTGGCGCGGGGCGCCTTCGAGCAGCGGCTGCCAGAAGACGGGCCGCCAGAGCTGGCCGCGGCGGCGCGAGCGATGAACGCGATGGCCGCCCACCTTGGCGAACTCTACGCCCGCCTCGACCGCGATCTGGCCGAACGACGCAGGGCCCTGGCCTCGACCTTCCATCACATGGGTCAGGGGGTGGTGATCTTCGATGCGGAGGGGCGACTGGTCGAGGCCAACAATGCCTTCCCGAGCCTCGTCGGCCTCCCCCCTGAAGCGGTCACTCAAGGCGTCACCCTGGACGAGCTCGTCGATCTGCACGTGGGCGCCCAGGCCGAGGCGTCCCCTGATAGCCTGCGTCTTGAAGCGCTCTGCCGGAGCCGCGATTGGCCAGGCCCTTCATTGGCTTTCGAAATCCCGCTGGCGGACGACAGGGTCGTCGCCGTCCAGCGGACCCGGCTGCCGGACGGCGGCTTCATCGGCATCCATGAAGACGTGACTCGCCAGCGCCAGGACGAACGCCGCCTGCTGCACGCGGCGAAGCTGACCACGCTGGGCCGCCTGGCCACCGCCGCAGCTCACGAACTGAACCAGCCGCTCAACGTCATCCGCCTGACCTCCGAGAACGCCGCGGCGCGCCTGGACGCAGGAACGGCGACTCCTGAATATCTGGGCGAGAAGCTTGGGCGGATCGCCGCCCAGACCGAGCGCGCAGCCAGGATCATCGATCACATGCGCATCTTCGGACGCAAGCCGGAGGACGAGGCCCGCCTGTTCGACCTGGGAGACGCAGTCCGGTCCGCCTCCGAGTTCTTCGGCGAAACGGCGCGGATCAAGGGTTATCAGCTGGAGCTTTCGGTCGAGGAAGGATTGATGGTCGAAGGCCATCCGATCCTGATCGAACAGGTCGTCGCCAACATCCTGTCCAACGCCTTCGCGGCCCTGAACTCGACCACGCCCGCCACGCCGCGTGTCACCGTGACCGTGGCTTCGCGCGGCGGGCGAGCCCATGTCGAAATCGCCGACAACGCCGGCGGCGTGCCCGAAGCCATCCTGCCCCAGATTTTCGAACCGTTCTTCACGACCAAGGCCGACCGCGAAGGCACCGGTCTTGGCCTGTCGATCAGCTACGGCATCATCGCGGACATGAAGGGGCGCTTGGCGGTCCTCAACACCGCCGAGGGCGCGGCTTTCCACTTTAACCTTGCGTTGGCCTGCGCGAGATCCGCCCAACGCACGTCTTGAAGATCGAAGAGCGCTAGCAGCGGAGTTTGGCGCGTATGCAGAAAGACGACCTCAAGCGCCGGACTGCTAATTTTTGACCGCCCAGTATTCTGGCGTGACTACGACGAGATAGCGCTTTTGGCGTGCGCCCGACCGATCAACGCGTCCAAAGACCAGTCACCGCCTCCGCGGGCGATGAGAGGCACGAGGATCGCCGCCCAGCTGAGATGGGTGGGCCAGGCGTCGGGATAGACGAAGATCTCGATGACCAGGGTCATGCCGAGCAGAGCCGCAGCGGACAGGCGAGTGAACAGCCCCGCGACCAGCAGCAGCGAAAAGACGTGTTCGGACACGGTCGCCGCCACGGCGGCCACGGCGGGAGGAACCAGCGGCAGTGCGTATTCGGTCTGGAAGAGCGCGTACGTCCCGTCGGTGATGTGGAAGATCCCGTCGACCTTGGTGCGGCCCGAGGTGAAGAAGACGGCGGCTGCGCCCAGGCGGGCGAGCAGCAGGAGCAAGGCGTCGGGCGCCAGCCTGGCGGCGGCGCGCGCCAGACGGTCATGGACCGCGATTAGAGAAACCATCGAGAATCTCCGAAAGTGGCGCGACCGGAGCCCGCAGGCTCCGGCCGCCGCAGATCGAGCCCTAGGGTAAGGCTTGCGGGATCAAACCTTGGGCGTCAGGGAGCCGGCGCCTTTGGGCGTCTTGATCTTGGTGCAGGTTCCCGCCTTCACCAGCTTCCAGGCGTCGCCCTGGTAGTTGGCCTTGGCGGTGCCCGCACAGCTGGTGCCAGCGCCGGCCTTGCAGTCGTTCTTGCCCGCCAGCGCCACGCCGTAGCACTTCTCCATCGCGGGCTTTGCGTCGGTCGCGGCAGCCTGAGACACGGCGGCGGCGAGGGCGAGGGTGGCGGCCAGGACCGCAGGGGTGGTGCGCATCGGTCTTTCCTTGCGAATGGGCCTCGGCGCATCACCTCCACGGAAAAGCGTTGGGGCCTGCGCCGACCCGGAACGAGGCTGGAGAAGCCCGGGTCTCATCGTCAGTTCGAAGGAACCGGCCGTCGCGTTACAGCGATCGTAAAATATAGGATCATGCCGCTGTAACTTTCCGACCAGCTTCGCCGAACCCTTGTCGAGGAGCATGAATGCGGGCGGACGAGGACGTTTTGCGCAGCCTGATGATCGATGGGTTGGACGGCGACGCCGCCGCCCACGCCGCGCTGCTGCGCCTGCTCGTTCCTCTGCTGCGAGGCTTCTATCGGCGCCGCGCTCGCGGATCCGAAGACGATATCGAGGACCTTGTGCAGGAAACCCTGATCGCGACGCACACGCGGCGAGCCAGCTACGATCGCAACCGGCCCTTCACCGCGTGGCTGTTCGCCATCGCACGCTACAAGATGATCGATCATTTCCGGCGCGCCGGCCGACTGCGGCCGATCGAGGGCCTGGAAGAGACGCTGCTGGCCGAAGACAGCGAGGACGGCGTGAACGCCCAATTGGACATCGAACGCCTGCTCGCGTTGCTGCCGCCCAAGCAGGCGCGCATGATCCGCGCCACGCGCATCGACGGGCTCAGCATCGCTGAGGCGGCCGCGGCCGACGGCATCGGCGAGTCCGACGCCAAGGTGTCGGTGCACCGGGGCCTGAAGGCCCTGATGGTGCGCATCGTCGGAGATGCGCGATGAAGACCGACGACCTCATCAACAGCCTCTCCGGAGACGTGCGCCCCGTCCGCCCTGGCGCCGTCGGTCGCCGCCTTCTGATCGGGCTTGTCCTGGGCGCGCTGGTTTCGGGCGGCCTGCTGGCGATCTGGAGCGGCCTGCGCCCCGACCTTGGCGCGGCGATGGGCGGCTTCACGTTCTGGATGAAGTGGGGCTACACGCTGTCGCTGTCGGCGGCGGCTCTGGTGCTGACGGCGCAGCTGGCCCGCCCCGACAGCGTCAGGCTGCGCGGACTTTGGCTGCTGGCGATCCCGGTGCTGCTGTTGGCGGGCGTAAGCGCCTTCGACATGCTGCGCACGCCACCCGGCGATTGGCTGGCCATGTGGCTGGGCCACAGTTGGAAGAGTTGCCCTTGGCGTGTCCTGGCGCTGTCCGCGCCGATCTTCGCGGGCCTGCTTTGGTCGTTCCGGCGCCTGGCGCCGACGCGGCTGCGCGCGGCGGGCGCGGCGGCCGGGCTTTCGGCCGGCGCCTTCGCCGCCACCGTCTACTGCCTGCACTGCCCCGAAACCTCGGCGATCTTCGTGCTGACCTGGTACTCGCTTGGCATCCTGCTGACGACGCTCGCAGGCGCCGTCCTGGGGCCGCGCCTGCTGCGCTGGTAATTTCGAGCGTCCTGTAACCGACGCTCCCGCTGCGCCGAATGGATAGGGCCAGCCTGGCTGAACCCTCAATCGGAGACCTCACATGACCATCGCCTACACCGGCCTGAGCCTTGCCGCCGCTGCTGCCGTGGTGGCCGTCGCCGCCGCCTCGACCCCCGTCTTCGCCACCGAGGCGGGCGCCAAGGCCGAAGTCGTGCACTGCTACGGCATCAACAGCTGCAAGGGCACGTCCGACTGCAAGACAGCCAAGAACGACTGCAAGGGCAAGAACGACTGCAAGGGCCAGGGCTTCAAGGCCATGACGCTCAAGGCCTGCAAGGCGGCGGGCGGCGACACCACCGAACCGAAGTGATCGCCCCCGGCCCGGCGCGCCGTCGCCGGGCCGTTCTTCTTTCCGGAGAGCGCCCTGATGTCTGTTGTTCCGTTCGCCGGCTTCGGGCTTGGCCTGCGCAAGCCGCACTATGCCGAGTTCCTGGAGCGCCAGGTCCCCGTCGACTTCGTCGAGGTGATCTCGGAGAACTTCATGGTCGAGGGCGGGTGCCCCAAGCGGATCCTGCGCCAGGTACGCGCCCGCTATCCGGTGGCGCTGCACGGCGTGTCGATGTCGCTCGGATCGGCCGACGGACTGGACCCGCGCTACCTGGAACGGCTGCGCGCCCTGATCGACGAGATCGATCCGCTGTTCGTTTCCGATCACCTGAGCTGGTCGCGTATCGAGGGATTCAATTCCCACGACCTTCTGCCCCTGCCCTATACGCGCGAGGCGCTCGACATCGTCTGCGCCAACATCGATCACGCCCAGGCGGTTCTGGGCCGCGCCCTGCTGATCGAAAACCCGTCGACCTATGTCGACCTGCAGCCGGCCGACATGACCGAGTGGCAGTTCCTGGAGGCGATCTGCGCCCGCTGCGGCTGCCAGCTGCTGCTCGACGTCAACAACGTGTTCGTCAGCGCCAGCAACCACGGCTTCGATCCGATCGCCTATCTCGACGGACTGCCGCTCGACAGGGTCCGCCAGATCCACCTGGCCGGCCATAGCCGCGGCCAGGCGATGCTGATCGACACCCACGACCAGCCGGTGCCGGACTCGGTGTGGCGGCTCTACGCGCATGTGGCGCGCAAGCTTGGTCCGGTGGCGACCATGATCGAGCGCGACGACGACATCCCCCCGCTCGCCGAGCTGCTGGCCGAGGTGGAAACCGCGCGGGCGATCGCCGCGGGCGAGATCGTGAGGGCCGCATGAGCCTCCTGGCCCTTCAGCGCGACATGCGCGCCTGGCTCGCGTCCGACGACGAAACGGCCGCCGGCCGGATCGGCCAGGAGGCCGTACGAGGCCTGCAGGTTTATCAGAACAACTATCGCAGCCAACTGCTGGCATGCCTGGAAACGACCTTCGTCCACACCCTCGCCTGGATCGGAGCCGAGGCGTTCACGGCCGCGGCGGCGACCCATGTCGAGCGCGTCCCGCCCTTGAGCTGGACCCTCGACGCCTATGGACAGGACTTCCCGCAGACCCTGGCCGCCCTCTTACCCGATGAACCCGAGGTTGCGGAGTTGGCCTGGATCGAACAGGCCCTTGACCGCGCCTTCATCGCGCCCGACAGGGCCGCGCTGTCCGCGACGGATCTGACCGACATCGATTGGGACCGCGTCGTGCTGCGCCTGACTCCCAGCCTGGATATGGCCTGCCCGACGACCAATGCCGCAGCGATCTGGTCGGCCCTGGCCGACCAGGCCGAGCCGCCGGCGGTCGAACGCGTGGTCGAGGCCGACGCGATCCTGATCTGGCGACAGGGCGAGGTCCCACGCATGCGGACGATCGACCGGCACGAGCAGCATGCCCTGGCCGCCGCCCGTTCGGGCGTGACCTTCGCAGCGCTGTGCCAGGAGGCAGAGGCCCGCTTCGGAGACGACGGCGTCAACCGCGTCGGAGGCTGGCTGGGCGCATGGATCCGCGACGGCCTGATCGTCGGCGTGACAGCGACCAACGTCCGGCATGATGCCTGACGGCGCTACTCGCGATGAATCTTGCTGGCCTGCCCGGGAGCAGCGGAAACCGCCGCTGACAATTTCTATGCCTGTCGCATAGGCGCCCTAGGACGATTGCCCTAGACATCTAGGTCGCTTGACCTATGGTGACGTTTGATGATGGAGGCTCGGATGTCGGCCGCTGATACGCGCAAACAGATTGTGGAGGCGGCCGATCGCTTGTTTTACGAGCGCGGTTTTGAAGCCACCTCGTTTGGCGACATTGCATCCGCCACAGGCCTTTCGAGAGGCAATTTCTATTATCACTTCAGAACCAAGGACGAGATCCTCGATGCGGTGATCGCGCTACGCTTGATCAACACCTCGGCAATGCTCCAGGCCTGGGAAGGCCAAAGTGCGCACCCCGCCGATCGTATCCGAAGCTTCATTGCGATCCTCGTCGTCAACCAGACCAAGATCATGGCGCACGGTTGTCCCGTCGGTGCGCTTTGCGTTGAGCTTTCCAAGCTGGATCACTCGGCCCTGCCGGCTAGCGCGGGCCTCTTCAGACTCTTTCGGGATTGGCTGAAGCTGCAGTTTGAAGCCCTCGGACAAGCGCAAGAGGCGGACGCGCTGGCCATGCACGTGCTGATGCGCAGCCAAGGCGTGGCCACGCTCGCCACGGCCTTCAAGGACGAGGCCCTCATCCGCCTCGAGGTCGCCAATCTGAACGCCTGGCTCGACGCGCGGATTTCCGCCCCCGTCCAACCTCCTTCCCTTTGCGTGTAGGAAACACGATGTTCGTGATCACTCTGCGTTTCGCCGACAAAAGCTGCGCGCCATCTCTGATGGATAGTCATAACGCCTGGATCAGGCAGGGCTTCGAAGATGGAGTTTTCGTGCTGGTCGGAAGCCTGCAGGCCGGCGTCGGTGGCATGATCCTCGCCCATGGCGCGACGCGGGATGAGGTCGATAGGCGCGTCCAGGAGGACCCGTTCGTCGTGGAAGGCGTCGTGACCGCGGAGGTCGTGGAGGTCGTCCCGGCCAGGACGGACGAGCGCCTGACTTTCCTGAAATCACCGCCTGGCTGAGACGCTTCGGTTTGGTCGCCACAATGATGTTGTTCATGGCGGCATCCTCACCACCCAGGTCCGCGAGATTTCGCGGATGAAGGCGCTGGTCGGTGATCTGAAGGATCATCCCAAGCCACGCTCAGGCAAGGATCTGTCGCCTGCCTCAGCCCCGTAAGCTACGGCTCGCACGGCGGAGCCGGTGCGGCCTGCCCGCGTGTTTTGCCTTTCGCCTTTAAACGGCGATAGCCGGCCGTCAGCAGCAAGGCGACAGCGATCAGGGCGATCACCCCGCTGAGCGCGCCCGCGGCGTGCCCGACGATGAGCCAGGCGTCATGTGTGAGGACGCTGACGGCGAGTCCGCCGATCACGAGCAGCGCGCTGACCGACAGCAGGCGGCGCGCCAGGTCGAGGATCCTCACCGTCCGGGCCCCGGAACCTCGGGCGTTGGTTGCGCCCCTGCGCGCCGGCGCGGACGGGTCCAGGCCCTGGCCAGGGCGTGATAGAGCGGCGTTGGTGAAATCGCCTCCGAGCATCGGCGTGCGACGAGGGTGCAAAGCAGCAGCGGGCCGACTAGGCCCGGATCACGTGTCATCTCCATCAGGATCACCGCGCTGGTCAAAGGCGCCTGAACCACGCCGGCCAGATAGCCGGCCATGCCCAGGGTGACGGCCTCGCGGCCGCCCGCCCACGGCGCCAGGTGCGCAAAAAGCGCGCCCAGGCCCGCGCCGGTCGCCAGAGACGGCGCGAAGATCCCGCCCGGCGCGCCACTGGCCGCGGCGGCCAGGGTCGCCACCCACTTGCCCGCCGCGAGGGTCCCGCCGGACGCAAACCCGCCAAACAGCAGCGACTTGGCCTCACTGTACCCCGCGCCATAGGTCGCCCCGCCGCTGGCCAAGGCCGCCCCCACCGCCGCCAAGCCGCAAAGCGCGGCGAAACCGACAGGCCTCGCATCCTTCCAGCGTCGTACCGGATTGTCTCCGACCAGCACGGCGGCCATCAGCCGGGAAAAAAGGCCGCCCACCAGGCCCGAGGCCACGCCGATCAGAGCCGCGCTGATCCACGCGTTCCAGCCTGCCGAACCCGACATATTGCCGAAATAGGCATAGTTTCCCCCCAAGGCGAAGGCGGCCACGCCCGCGGAGACCACGGCCAGGATGACGACGGTGTTGGCGCGCTTGTCGAACCCGCGCGCCAGTTCCTCGACGGCGAAGACGATGCCGGCGATGGGGGTGTTGAAGGCGGCCGAGACGCCCGCCGCGCCGCCGGCGATCAGAAGGGTACGCCGCCCCGGCCCGCCCCGCAGCCATCCGGTCAGGAACACCATCACCGCGGCGACCACCTGCACGGTGGGGCCCTCGCGGCCGATCGAGCCGCCGCAAACCAGCAGCAGGGCGGCCAGGGCGATCTTGACCAAGGCGGTGCGAAGCGAGACCCGGGCGTCGTGGATCTTCTCGCCGTCCAGGCCTCGGCCGCGCCCGATCTCGCCGGCCGCGATCACCTGCGGGATGCCGCTGCCGGCCGCCGCCGGCGCCAGACGGCGCATCAACGCCACGCACAGCGGCAAGCCGACGACGAGCAGGACCGGCCCCAGCCAGGCCCGGCCGGCGATCAGCCGCGCATGGACGTCCATCGCCTCGTCGCAAAGCTTGGCGAATCCCACCGCCGCGCCGCCGGCGACGACGGCGGCGGCGACGACCGCGCCGGTGCGCAGCGAGCGGCGGGCGCGCAGACGCACCAGCTTGCGTTGGCGCTCGAGACGTTCCAGCGGCGAGGACATGGACAGGCGTTCCGTCGGCGGGCGCGAACTGAAGCGAAGGTTCAAATTACATCGTGTCACGATGTATATTCGCCTACCGGATCGGCCGCCGGTTGGTCAAGCGTCAGGCGCCGCCTCCCCCGGTCCGACGTTGATCGCGTCGATCCCGGGGCTCGCGTGCTAGCATGGCTAGGCCGCAAGCCGCGCGGCGCCGGATCGTACGCCTTGCCCGCATCCCCTCTGCCCCACGCTGAAGCCCTTGCCGCCTCCATTGCAAACGAGGCGGCCCTGCAGCCGCAGGACTATCGCGCCCTGGCGGAGTTTCGCCAGGCTATCCGGCAGTTCCTGGCGTTCAGCGAGGACGGCGCGCGAGCCCACGGCCTGTCGAGCCAGCAGCATCAGGCCCTGCTGGCGATCAAGGCCCACCCAGGTCCGGAGCCGATCTCGATCGGGCAGTTGGCTCAGAGCCTGTTGATCAAGAACCACAGCACGGTCGAGCTCGTGGCCCGGCTGGTCGAGCAAGACCTCGTGGCGCGGCGTAGCGCCGAGGCCGATCGTCGCCGCGTGGTGCTGGAACTGCGGCCCCGCGGCGCGCAGATCCTGGAAACCATTTCGCGGCGCAATCTGGCCCGGCTCGACGACGGGGCCGACATCCTGGCCGAGATCATCGCCACGGCGCGACGAGCCGGCGCCCGCCCGGCCTGACAGCTCGAGCTATCCGACACTTTATTGGCCGTCCGATCGGGCCGATGCGGCGGACCGACGCCGGGCGACCCAGGTCAGGATGGCCATTCCCGCCAGGGACGAGGCCAGTGATCCGGCAAGCACGCCGATCTTGGTCTCATCGACCAGACGCAGATCCTGGAACGCCAGGCCGCCGATGAACAGGCTCATGGTGAACCCGACGCCGCAGAGCACCGCCACGCCGTAGAGCTGGGCCAGCGAGGCGCCACGTGGCAGGCGGGCCCAGCCCAGCTTGATCAGGCCGAAGGCGACACCGAACACGCCCAGCTGCTTGCCGACGAAGAGGCCCAGGGCCACGCCCAGCGGCACGGGATCGAGCAGAGCTGCAAGTCCGACCCCGGCGAACGACAGGCCGGCGTTGGCGAAGCCGAAGATCGGCGTGACGCCGAAGGCGACGGGCTTGTGCAGGGCGTGCTCCAGCCGGTGCAGCGGCGAAGCCTTGCCGCCGCGCAGCGGCAGGGTCAGGGCCAGGGCGACGCCAGCCAGGGTGGCGTGGATTCCCGACTTGAGCACCAGGAACCAGAGGACCGCGCCCAGCAGCAGGTAGGGCCAAAGGCTCATCACCTTCAAGCGGTTGAGCCCGATCAGCGCCACCAGGACGCCGCCCGCCCCGGCCAGGGCCAGCAGGTGCAGTTGGGCGGTGTAGAACAGGGCGATGATCACGATGGCCGCTAGATCGTCCATGATGGCAATGGCGGTCAGGAAGATCTTCAGCGAAGTGGGGACACGCGGCCCCAGCAGGGCAAGAACCCCGAGGGCGAAGGCGATGTCCGTGGCCGACGGAATGGCCCATCCGGCAGCGCTGGCGGGGTGCTTGAAATTGAAGGCCAGATAGATCGCGGCCGGCAAGACGACGCCGCCCAGGGCGGCGGCGCCCGGCAAGAGCACATCGGCGGGACGCGACAACTGCCCATCGAGGACCTCACGCTTGATCTCCAGCCCGACGAGCAGGAAGAACAGGGCCATAAGGCCGTCGTTGATCCAGTGCAGGAGGCTCTCCTCCAGACGCACGGGGCCAAGGCCGAAGCCCAGGTGCAGGTCGAGCGCGCGGAAATAGCCGCCAGCCAGCGGCGAGTTGGCCACGACCAGGGCCAGGGCCGCGGCGGCCATCAGTACATACCCGCCGGCGGCCTCATTGGCGATGAACGCCTTGAAACCGGTGAGCGAACGTCGGGCGAACTTGTGGATCATGGCCAGTCCTCGTGACGGCCGAGCCAGGCATGGCGGATGTCGTCGACCGAGATCCGCCGCGCCCCTCGGGGGTTGCGACGCGGCGTCCGGTTATCGACGGACGCCTGACTGGGTTCGCCCGACGGCGCCAGCCCGGCCGCGGCGCGGCCCGATCTCTGCCTTCGAGATAGCAAAACCTCGGACCAAGACAAACCCCTCGCCCGTCTCGGGACGCGAAGACCTCATCGCCCCACGAACGGCCACACCCAGGCGATGAGGCTGGGCGCCGCCAGCAGGATCAGGACGGTCAGCGGCGCGCCGAGCCTGGCGTAGTCGCCGAACCGATAGCCGCCCGGACCCAGCACCAGGGTGTTGCACTGATGGCCGACGGGCGTGAGGAAATCACAGCCGGCCCCCACCGCCACGGCCATCAGGAAGGGATCGGGGCTGAGGCCCAGGTGCTTAGCCAGGCCCAGGCCGATCGGCGCGACAATCAGCACGGTGGCGGCATTGTTCAGGAACGGTGTAGCGGCCATGGCCACCGCCATCATCGCTGTCAAGGTGAGAAGCGGCGGAAGACCGTGGAACGCGCCCGACAGCCAGCCGGCGATCAGGTCAGTGCCGCCGCTGGCCTGCACGGTGTCGCTGACCGGGATCAGGGCGGCGACCAGCACCAGCACCGGCGCATCCAGAGCCGCATAGGCCTCGCGCATCCGCAGCGCGCCGGTGGCGACCACCAGCACGGCGGCGGCGAAGAAGCCGCCGGCCACCGGCAGGACGCCAAACGCCACCAGCAGCATGGCCACGGTCAGGATGGCGGTCGGCAACAGGGCGTGGCGAAAGCCGCCCAGGCGGACCTCGCGTTCGGCCAGGGGCAAGCAGCCCAGCGCC
This sequence comes from Caulobacter sp. SRI_008, assembly GCF_057586355.1. Lineage (NCBI taxonomy): Bacteria > Pseudomonadati > Pseudomonadota > Alphaproteobacteria > Caulobacterales > Caulobacteraceae > Caulobacter > Caulobacter sp. SRI_008. The sequence continues at coordinate 109,645 of NZ_JBYCZS010000013.1, read as the reverse complement.
TGCAAGGCCGTCGGCAGCAGCTGTTCGGCGCCCTGCAGCACCAGGATGTCGCCGGCCTTCATCTTCACAGTCGCCAGGCGCCCGGCCATGCGATAGCCCGCCCGGCTGACGCCGAGCAGGTTCACGCCATAGGTGTCGTTGAGGGTCAGTCCCCGGGCGCTCTGGCCGATCAGATCGGACTCCGCCCCGATGACCGCCTCGACCACTCGAACCTCGTCGGTGGGCTCGTCCATGACGACCGGGCGGTCGGCGTCGCTGAGCTTGAGCCTGGCCTTGACGATCAGTTCGTTCAGCGCCTGTTGCTGACCCTCCAGCAACAACACATCGCCGGGCAAGACTTTGCGATTGGGATGGGGAGATGCAATGCGTTTGCGGCCGCGAAGCAGGGCCACGACGACGACCGCCTCCCCCGCCGCCCTCTGCAGGTCGCCCACCCGCGAGCGCTCGAAGCTCCAGCCTTCAGGGATTTCCACCTCGGTGACATAGGCGTTGGCGGCCAGGGCCGCGTCGATGTCGATGGCCGCGGTCCGTCCCTTGGGCAGCAGGCGATAAGCGAAGGCCAGATAGACAATGGCCAGAACCGCCAGGGTCCCGCCCACAGGCATGAAGTCGAACATCCTGAACGGCTTGCCCAGCGCCTCCTGCCGCACCTCAGAGACGATGATGTTGGGCGAGGTGCCGACCAGAACGGCGAGGCCCCCGACCAGCGAGCCGAACGACATCGGCATCAGCAGGCGGCCCGGAGATACGCCGGTGTTTCGGGCGATGCGCAGGGCCGAGGGCATCATCAGGGCCAGGGCTCCGACGTTCTTGGTGGCCATCGACAGCACCGTGGTGACCGACGCCAGCACCGGGACCTGGCTGCGCTCGTCCTTCAGGTGCGGCAGCAGCGGCGCCATCAGGGTGTCGACCAGGCCCGAACGCGCGATGGCGGCGCTCAGAACCAGGGCGCTGGCGATGATCACCACGATGTCGTTGGAAAAGCCGTCGAAGGCCGACTTGATCGGGATCAGTCCGGACACCACGCCGACGGCGAGCGCGCCCAGGGCGATCAGGTCGTAGCGCCACCGTCCCCAGATGAAGCACAGCACGGTCGCGCCGATCAGGCCAAAGGACAGTCCCTGTTGCACGGTCACGCGTCGTCGCCCCAAACCCAGGCCGCAAGCCTGACCCAGGGCTAAAACGGGGCAGCCACCGTTCTGTTCAACAGCTGTTCACGGTCGCACCCGCCCACGTCTCAGCCCGCTCAAGTTTTTGACCAGGTCGCGCCGGTTGCGGACCTTGGGTCATTCGGCGCCAAACGAGCGCAACTTCCAGGCGAGAAGCGGGTACCTCAGGCTAAGGCTTCCCTATTCCAACGACGATCCATCATCGGCTTGATAGAAAGAACGTATTCCCATCGGGATCCTGAAAATAGACATGAGGGAACGGCTTTAATTCAGGCGGGCCTAAAAAGGTTACGCCCTTTTCAAGTAGGCGCTCGTACGCGTACTGCACGCTGTCACAGCCAAAGGAGCCGTTAAAAAAGGTGCCAACTCTGTCTTCGTGACCTTCCGGCGTAAACAGCAAGATCCCGGTTTGCGCGCCCGGAATGGAGAGTTCGATCCAGCGTCTGTCACCCAGCGGGCGATCGGTGGTGATGATGAACCCCATCACGCCGGTCCAAAAGGCTAGGGCTCGCTCCTGATCTCTGGTCGGAATTCCAACATAGTTGAGTTTCTTGATCACGAGCCGGTTCCGCGCCACGGGCCGTCAACTTGCGACCACAAACCGGCGTGGTACTGGCTGGTGCGATGAGCGACAAGCAGTACACGCTGGACGCATACGTCCTCGACACCCTCATGCGCGACCTGGTGGGTCACGATCACCGGGCCTCCGCATTTTTGGTCTACCTAGCCTTGGCGGCCCTCGGCGACAGCCGTCCCCGCCTCAGTCATGCCCAGTTGGCGGAACGGACCGGCCTGTCAAAGCGCAGTGTACAGGCCGCGTTGATCCATCTTGCGGGACGAGAATTGATACGCCCCATCCGATCCGGCGCGACCGAGGTGACGCGCTATGAGGTTTTGTCCCCCTGGCGGCGTGCAGCCGAGCGCGCACCCTGCTCGTGAGGCTCAATTTGGCTGCCACAACTCAACCAGCGTGCCGTCTGGGTCCTGCACCCAGGCGAACCGGCCGAAGGCGTTGTCGTCGTCGCGCTTCAAAATAGTGACGTTCAGCGCTCGCAGCCGAGCGATGATCGCATCCATGTCATCCACGGCGAAGTTGACCATGAACTCGCGCGTTGACGGCGCCATGTGATCAGAGCTCTGTGGGAAGGCCATCCATGAGATCTTGGGAGGGTGGCCAGGCGCATCGTATGGGAGCGCCGCACCGCCCCAGGCGGCGACATCCAAACCAAGGACATCGCGATACCAGCTGGCCAGAGCTTTGGGATTCTTGCTCTTGACGAACACGCCACCAATGCCGGTGACACGGCCGACCGGCTCAGCCATGACCGTCCCCTGCCAGGCAAGCGCAATGGCGATCGGAAAAAGTAGTCTCAATAGCACTTTCATACATGCCGCTCCCCTCAGGTTCGCCGCGGGTTTCCGCCTACCCGACGGTTGTAGATCGGGCAGACCAAAGCGCCCACTAGCGCAACAACTGCTATAGTAACCGTTGATGAGCGATGGCTTCGCATCAAGATGAGCTGCTATAGGCCAGGACGCGGATCGGCTGGCCCGCGCCAATTAGCCGACGTTAGCCCATTGCCGGAAAGCGGAATTTCGACGCTGCACGGGCAGTCGGCCGCTCTCTCTCCACAAGCCGACCAGCCTCAGCGGCCTAGCCGCTCTTGGATGAACCCGTCCACAGCGTCGGTGTAGTCGCCGGGCAGGCCCAGGGTGCGGTTGATGTTCGCGTGGGTAAGGGGCTGGGGCAGGACCGGCATCGGCACGCCCGCGCGCTTGGCCAGGGCCTGGAAGGTGCGGGCGTCGTCGCAGGGCTTGTCGGGACGCTTGGTCGAGCAGACCAGCATCATCGGCACGGCCGAGGGCGTCCACTGGTCCATAGGCGAAGCCTGCGCCCAGCTGGCGGGATCATCGCCGAAAGCCTCGTCGTAGAACTTGGGATGGCGGCCGGCCATGGTCTTGGAGATCTTCATCGCCGCGGAGTCCAGCACCACCGTTCCCGCCCAGGGCCCGCCGACCATTTCGGGCTTGGACGACAGGAGCGCGACGATATGCGCTCCGGCCGAATGGCCCATCAGGATCAGCTTGCGGTCGCTACCTCCCCAATCAGCGGCGTGAGCCTGGGTCCAGCGCAGGGCGGCGGCGACGTCCTGAGCCTGCGCATAGGCCATGGCCTGGGGCAGCATGCGATAGTTGACGCTGACAAAAACATAACCGCGGGGCAGCCAGCGCCGCAGCTTGTTCTCGACCGAGCCGGTATTGGCCTTATCGCCGATCTTCCAGGCTCCGCCGTGGACCATGACGATCACGGGCGCGTCGCGCAAAGCGCCCGGCGGGACGTAGACGTCCACAGCCTGGGCCGGGTCGGCGCCGTAGGACGCCGTCAGCTTGCGGGCGCCGGGCAGGATGGCCTGGAGGTCGATCGGACGCTCCTCCTCGGCTTTTTTCGCCTGCAGGCGCTGCATCATAAGCTCGCGCATCTTGCCGCGCAGTCCGATCTGGGCGTCGGCGGCGCTGGTCATGGCAAGGGCGGCGGCCAGGCTCATGGTGAGCAGATGGGCCTTCTTCACGGGCGATCTCTTCGAAGGGGAAGGCGGGCCGGCGCGGGGGCTCACGCCGGCCCTGGTTGCGATCAGGGACGGCTGACCGTGCCGCTGACCGAACGGATGTCGCCGTCATAGCCGGTGCGGCTAGCGTTGTAGCTGTACGAGCCGTCGCCGTTGTTGACGACGCTGGTCGCTCGGCTGGCCGAGGCGCCGTTGTTGAACGTGCGGCTGGCCCCGCCCGAATACGCGCCGTCGCCCCAGTTGGCGCTGCGCTGGCTGGCCAAACCGTAGCCGCTGTTGGTCTGGGTCCCGCGCGACACCGAGACAGCGCCCGGCTGGCGATTGACGTTGCGGTCGTGGACATAGCCGCGACCAGAGGCGCCTTGGACGCGCACGGTGCGACCGTGCTGGCCAGCCTCCGCGGCGGGGGCGATTGAGATGAACAGGGCCGCGGCGGACAGGCCGGCGGCAAGAACGGACTTACGCATAGTGTCTCCGTCGGTGGAGTGACGTCCCTCGTCGCCCGACAGAAACCACGTGACAGGGTTCTCCTTGATGTTTCGCCGTCGACGAAACGTATCGAAATGTAATCGTGGCCCACGCGGCCTTTTCCGCGCCGCCCGCCTCGGGCAAGGCTTTCGACATGATCGACAACACCCTGATCGCGGTCGTCGAGGACGACGCCGAGATCCGCGACCTGACGTTGGGCCTCTTGCGCCGCGAGGGCTGGGAGGCCGTGGGCTGCGAGGACGCCGCCGCCTTTGACCGCCTGGCCGCCCGCCGCCGGGTCGACCTGGTGCTGCTGGACATCATGATGCCCGGCGAGGACGGCCTGTCATTGTGCCGCCGCCTGCGGGCCGTGGGCGACGTGGCGATCTTGATGGTCACGGCCAAGGGCGACGACATCGACCGGGTCATCGGCCTGGAGATCGGCGCCGATGACTACCTGGCAAAGCCCTACAATCCGCGCGAGCTCCTGGCGCGCGTCCGCGCCATTCTGCGGCGCACGCGCCAGGTCCATCACGTGGCCGCCGCACCGCCGGGCGAGGTCTACGGCTTCGCCGGCTGGCGGCTGGACTCGGCGAGCCGCGATCTCGTCGATGCGCGGGGCCAGCCGGTGGCCCTGACGGGCGGCGAGCACGACCTCCTGATGGCCTTCTTGCGCCATGCCCAGCGGGTGCTGAGCCGCGATCAACTGCTCGACTGGACGCGCGGTCGCAGCGCCAGTCCTTTCGACCGTTCGATCGACGTCCTGCTGGGGCGCCTGCGTCGCAAGCTGGCCTCAGGCGCCGGCGGCGAAGGGCTGATCAAGACGGTGCGCGGCGGCGGTTATCTGTTCAGTGCGCCGGTCGAGCGTCTCTGATGGCGCTGCTCGACAACCTCTCCTGGCGCATCGCCGCCATCCTGCTGACGGGACTGACGGTCCTGCTGGTTCTGGGCGCGGTCCTGCTGATCTGGCCTTCGGACAACGGCGGCGGTGTGCGCTTCTACCAGCTGCCGCAGCCGGCCGAGGCGATGGCCATGGTTGAGGCCCTGGACGCCTCGCCGCCGTCAGCTCGCCCGGCCGTGATGAAGGCGCTGGACACCGGGGTGATCCGGGCCAGCCTCGCCGCGGACTTCCCCGCCCCCCTGCGCCGGGCCCGCCCGGCAGACGCCCACGATCCGGGCTATGCCGCCTACGCCCTAGCTCTGGGAGAGCGTGACTGGCGCATCGAGGTGCGGCGCGGCGGACGCTTGCGCGACGGATACATGCCCGGCCGTGCAGCCCTGCGCCTGTCGGTGCGGCTGGAGGATGGATCGGTCCTGACCCTGCGTCGCCGCGCGCCCGAGGCGGCGCGGCGCTATCTGGGCCGCATCACCCTGGCCTGCGCCGCCCTGCTGGCGGTGACCCTGATGATGATCATGATGGCCGTGCACCAAACGACACGACCGGTCGCGAGCCTGGCCCAGGCCGTGGCGCGGTTTGGCGATGACCTGGACGCCGCGCCGCTGCCCCAAAGCGGGCCGCGCGAGATCCGCGAGCTATCGGGCGCCTTCAACACCATGCGCGGGCGCATCCGCGGCCTGGTCGACGAGCGCACGCGCATGCTTGCCGCCATCGCCCACGACCTGCGCACCTACCTGACCCGCCTGACCCTGCGGGCCGAGTTCATCGCCGATCCCGAGCAGCGGACCAGGGCGGTCAAGGACCTCTTCGAGATGTCCCAGCTCCTCGACGACACCCTATTGTTCGCGCGCCAGGAGGCCGGACGCGGCGGAGGCGCGCGGCCCGTGGAGGTGCGCCGCGAGCTGGAGACCCTGGTGGCCCTGCGTGCCGAGATGGGCCAGGATCTGACGCTGTCGCCCGGTGCGCCGATGACCGCCCAGGTCTCGCCGGTCGCGCTGCGGCGGATGCTTAACAACCTCGTGGACAACGCCGTCGCCTACGGCGGAGCGGTGACGCTCATGGCTGAACTCGTCGATGGCGAGGCGCGCGTCGCGGTGCTGGACCGCGGCCCCGGCCTGCCCGACGCGGCGCTGGCCCGCATCGCCGCCCCGTTCGAGCGCGGCGAGGCTTCGCGCAACCGGGACACCGGCGGGGCGGGCTTGGGTCTGTCGATCGTCCAGGCCTTGGCCAAGGCGCATGGCGGCCGACTTGTCCTAGCCAACCGCAACGGTGGCGGGCTGTCGGCGACGGTGGTGTTGCCGACGGCATAGATCACGAGACCAGGCTGTCGATCCAACGCCAGGGATCGACGTTGGCTGTCGAGCCCCCCTCCCGGGGTCCGATCTGGCCAATTGACGCTTTGGGACATTGGAGCGAACAATTTGGGACATTTTGGGGAGCGCCTCAGGGATCGTCGCGATGACGAAATCTCGCGTCAAAACTGGCCGCCCAGCATTGGGCCCGACCGTGGTGTCGCTCATCCGTGAGTTTCTTCCGAAGGGGCTTTGCTCCGCGGAAGCCGTCGCGGCTCGCCTATCAATAGATCGGCGGACGCTTCATCGGAGGCTGATGATCGAGGGCGGCAGCTATTCCGCCTTGCTCACCCAGGTGCGGCGGGAGTCGCTTGTCCAGCAAGGTGTTGGAGCGAAGGCGAGCGCTGGCGACCTGGCGCGCGAGCTTGGATTTTCCGGCCCTTCGGCGCTTGGCCGGTGGCGAAAGGCCGTCGAGGGACAAGCTTGGAAGGCGCTCTCGTTCGGCTCGGGGCGTACTTACTGGAGAGACGGTGACCGGTACCGGTTTTTGGTCGCGTTGGAGGTCCCGAAGCGGTCCACGGCGAGCCCAACGCGACGAACTCGGTGAGGAGGACCGCCCTCTTCTTCTGTCCCAGAATGTCGCATTTGCGGGTGGGTAGATACGTCAGGACCAGGTCATAAGCGCCTTACCACCCTGCTGGACTCGAACCACAATATGGCCAATGAAAACAGATACTTATGAAGGCAACGGCGGGTCGCAAAGCCGTTTCAATTGAAACGAAAATACTTCAAGCCATTGATTTTAAAAAGAAAACAGTTCTCGGAAAATGTTGGCGCCCTCTGTTGGAGATGCGTGAGAACTATTCCTACGATATTCCCCCCGTTCGTACGCCAAGGCGCGACAAGGGCAAGAAACGTCCAAAACGATAGCACGAATCCCATTCTAGTTTTTCGCTTCCAGAGGGCTGGCCTGTTGGACCCAGTAGCGGCTGGGCCGCGGCTCGACTCGGCGCATGCTGCGGTTCTCGGAGTTCCGTCATGTCCGCCCTGCCCAACAGCGTCATTTCGATCGAGGCCCTTCGCGCGGCCGAACAAAACCTCGCGCTGGTTCGCTGGCTTGAAGGGTCAAGCGCCTATATCGGCAATGAGGAACTGGCAGGTCTGTACCTGGAGGCTGTGGGACTTACGGCTGATCGGCAAACCCTGCGCGACCGTCTCGATGATCTGGAGCGACTGGGCCTGATCACCATTCGCTACGAGAAGGCGCTGCGCGTGGTGTCCCTAACGGCGCGTGGCGGGGATGTCGCGTTGGGCCGCCTAGCGGTCGAGGGCGTGCGCCGTCCAGGCCCGGATTGCGCTTACTAGCCATGGCGCATTCCGACGAAGCCGCGCCGATCGACCTCACTGTCTATGTCGACACCAACTGCTTTTTGCAGCTGCGGGAGCTTTCCGACGTCGACTGGCGGACGGTCGCGCCCGGCGTCCAGCATGTGCAAGTCGCTGTATCGTTCCCGGTGATCCGCGAGCTCGACACCTTCAAGGACAGCCCCAATCGACGTCGCAGCGACCGTGCCCGAAAGGCGCTGAAGGTCATCGCGGCGGCCGGCCACGACGATAGCTTCGTCACCGTCTTGCGAGATGCCGCGCCGCGGGTGACCCTTCGGGCCGGGGTCGGCGGGCGATTGGCCTGGGAGGATCATCCGGAACTCGACCCATCCAGCGCCGACGACCAGATCGTCTTGAGCGCCAAGACCGAGGACGTGGCTGGCGACAAGCTGCTGCTGACCTATGATCACGCCCCACTTATCCGGGGGCGGATGTTGGGCCTTCCCTGCCGCAAGCCGCCCGAGGACTGGCTGCTGCCGCGTCAGGCCGATGAGCGCGACAAGGAGATCGCCCGGCTCGAGCGCGCCCTGGTCGAGGCCAAAGCCCAGTGGCCGACATTGGTCCTGGGCGTCGCTGGCGGTGCGAAGACGATCGATTGGGACGTGCTTTCGCCTCCGCCCCTGGATGCGCAACAGTGCGCCTGGTTGGCAGAGGTCCTGACCGCCCGCCACCCCAAGGACGCCTTGGCGGAACTGCCCTCGTCAGTCTACACCCTGCCCTTGGCCCGCCAGCGCTACACCCAGGGCCAACGCAATGAGTACGACGCCAGCTACGCGGCCTATGAGCGCGCGGCCCTCACCTACTTCGAGCGCCTACACCGCTGGGTCGCAGCGCGCTCGCGCCTACGGCAAATCGAACTTGATCTGCACAACACCTCGACCCTGACAGCGGCCCGGGTGTTGGTTTCGCTTCATGCGCCCGAAGGGATCGTGTTCTATGGCGACACCCCGCTCGATCTGAAGATGGGCCGTTTCGAGCAGCCCAAGGCGCCACGCCCGCCCGAACCGGGATCCCTGTTTGGTCTGGGCGCCGGCATGGCGGCCAACCGACGCGCTGTCATCCCGCAAATCCATCACGGCCCACGCGATCCGGTGGCGTTCTATTGGCAGGATCGGCCTGACGGGAAGCAGGCGACCGCCTCACGCCTCTGCGAGGAATTTCGAGCGCTGAGGACGTTCCAGCAGAACGTGTGGATGGGCATCGCGGACGACAGCGCGACCGGGGATCTGCGGGTCGAGGTCAGCGCCACCAACTTGCCCGGCGCGATCACCGCGCAGACGTTGATCACGGTGAAGGTGGTCGAAGTCACGTGGACGGACCCGCGTGTCCTGGCGACGCTTCCCGAAGCGATCGCGGACATCCTGATGCACAATTGAGCCTGCCCGAGCCGACGCAAAGGCAGGATACGAATGCCCGCCCCAGCTCAGGCCAGCTTTTGTAGCAAGGCTTCGGCCTTGGGCTTGAGCTCGCCGAGCGCCGGATGGTCCTGCAACCAGGCGCCGAAGGTCAGGATCAGTTGCTCCTGCGCCTTCGTCCAGCCTTCGGCATGAACCAAGGCGCTGTAGAACTGCTGGATCTGGCGACGTGGTTCTGGGGCGCCGGCATAGCCTCGCAACAGGCGACGGGCCGTTGTCAGGGCCTCGGCGTGGGTGGTCTTGAACACGTGGAAATCCGTACAGCTTGGTCATCGGCCGCCGCCGCGATCTAGCCGCGCAACCCGCCCATGGCCAGCGTCTTCTCGCCGACGGACCCGGCCGGCGTCGGCTGCCCGGGACCGTCGATGCCATCGAGGGCTTTGTAGGCTCGGCCGGTAGCCCCCTGGTCACCGAGGCGCTCCTGAGCGTGGTGGTCCAGGATCAACGCCCAGGCGCGCGGCGCAGGCCTACTGGTCGAGCCGGTGATGGCCCAACGCCTTTGCGACTCCTCCCAGGGTCGGCCAACTATGCTAAGGGCTGAAGGGAGGAGACAGGCCAATTGACGACCGCCGATCGCGTGCTTTCCGTGCTGCAGCTTTTCACCATGACCGAGCCTGACTGGACGGTCGAAGCCGCCGCTTTGCGTCTGCAAATCCCGACAAGTACGGCCTATCGCTACTTTCGCAGCCTGACCGAGGCGGGTCTGATCGTGAACTTCACGGCTGGCCGCTATGTCATCGGGCCAGCGATCATCGAGCTTGACCGCCAGGCGCGCCATTTCGACCCCCTGATCCGCGCGGCTCAGCCCAGCATGCGCGCGCTGATCGATGACCCGACTATTTCGGGCGTCAGTCTGCTGTGCCGCATTTATCGCCGGACCGTGATCTGCGTCGATCAGGCCGACCGCCCAGGCAAAGGGTTGGCGATCAGTTATGAGCGCGGGCGACCCATGCCTCTTTTCCGGGGCGCAGCCTCAAAGGTGATAGCCGCCCACTTGAGCGCGCGCGCCGTCCGGCCCTATTTCGAGGACGAGGTCGAGGCGGCCAGCTCCGCCGGAATGGGAGCGGACTGGGAGGCGTTCAAGGTCAAGACGCGGGCCCTTCGCAAGGCTGAGGTCTGTGTGACGGAGGGCGAGTTGGACGAGGGCCTGCTGGGGATTTCCGCCCCGGTGTTCGGGCCTGACGGCGACATTCTGGCCAGCATCGGCGTGGTGCTGGTGCGCGCCGAGATTGACAGCACAGCGCAAGGCGATTGGGTCGAGAAGGTCCGGCGCGCTGGCCGGACCGTGACCCAGACCCTCAAACAGCATGCCTCGCCGCCGTCGGTCTCAAACCCCGCGAGCGACCAGGCTTCGCCGGCGGACTCGGTGATGGCGTAGCGGTCAACGCTTGAAGACGTTCGGCAAAGCCCAAAGCTTCGTCAGGGCGGAACGCACCGGCGACGTAGCGGTCCGGTCGGATCAGCAGCACCCGCCCCTCGCACAGGCGGCCCAGGCTATCGGGCTTGGCCTCCAGCTCCTTGACGCCCTGCCAGCCGGCCGTGTCGGACCTGGGCCCCAGGTGGATCAATTTGGGAGACAACTGTTCGATCGCCGGGAGGGCGGCTATGGCCTCCAGGACGCGAGGCTCCACGTTCACCCCGACGAGGGCGAAGCCATCGCCCAACCAAGTGTCCAGAAGCATTCGGCGCCCGGCCTCGTCGACGACCAGCGGCTGTGGCAGAAGGCGTCCGACCGGCGTTTCCTTGGTCGCTTGATCGTCAGGCACGACAAAGCCGGCGCTGAAGCGCGGCTTGGGTTTGTACTTCATCTGAGCAAAGTAGTCGCGGGCGGCGGGCCACAGACTTAAGGCGGTAAAGGCCGCCTGTGTCGCCCGTCCGTGCCACTGGGTTTTGGGCCCCATGATCCGACCCATGCGCAAGGCCAGCTGGATCATCGCGCCGACATGATCTCGTCGTTCGCGCTCATAGCTGTCCAACAGTCCCGGCTGGGCGCGGCCCAACACCACCCAGGCCAGCTTCCAAGCCAGATTATGCGCATCGCGAATACCGCTGTTCATGCCCTGACCCGCGAATGGCGGCGTCAGATGGCAGGCGTCTCCGGCCAGGAAGACGCGTCCGCGCGACCATTGCGGCGCCAACCGGGCGTGGAAGGTGTAGACGGTCTTGCGCTTGATCACGCTCTTAGGATGGGCGCCGTAGTCATGCAGAAGCTTTTGTATCCTGGCGGGATCCAAGACCTGCTCGCTCGTCTCGCCCGGAAGCAATTTGAACTCATAGCGCCGGGTCAGGTCTGGTCCTGGCAGGGCGATGCAAGGGCGGCGGACATCGCAGTAGACCTGCGTCTCGCGGCTTAAGCAGGGCGACTGTTCGAGATCGACGATCAGCCATTTCTCGGCGAACGTCTCTCCCTCCAACTGCAGCCCAAGCTTTCCACGCACCAGGCTGCTGGCCCCGTCGGCCCCGACGAGAAAGTCGGTTGTCACCTCGCAGCGTTCGCCGTCCGCGGTGCGCAAACTTAGAGCCACACCTGTGTTGTCTTGGGAGAAGTCTTCCAACGCCGTGTTGAACCGGGTCTCGACGTGCGCGAAGCGCGCCAGGCCCACGCGTAACTGCGCCTCCAAGGTCGGCTGACGGAAAGCGTTGCGCCGCGGGTACCCATAGGGACTGCCCGTGGGATTGACCTTCAAGAAGCAACGGCCGCCGGGCGTGCGGTACTCCGATCCGTAGCCCGGCACCACCGTGGGCAGGATGGTGTCGATGAGTCCCGCCGCCTGCATCGTCCGCAGGGACTCATCGTCAATGGACACCGCCCGCGGTTCAGAAACGGTGCTGGCGTTGCGCTCAACGACGAGGGCGCGCACGCCATAGACGCCCAGCAGATTGGCGATGGTCAGGCCCGTCGGGCCGGCCCCGATAATCACGACCGGATAGTGCTCGGGTCGGCTCGGGCGGCCCTTGGCGCCCGAGCGGCTCGCCTGGACCATCTTAGGCTTCCTTCGCCACGGTGTTGACGAGACGGCCGACACCCGAAATGTCGACCTCGACGGTGTCCCCCGCCTTCATCCAGACTGGCGGCTGGCGCTTGGCGCCAACGCCGCCGGGCGTGCCGGTCAGGATCACGTCGCCGGCCGAAAGAGCCGTGAAGGTCGACAGGTAGGCGATGATCCGCGGGATCGGGAACAGCATGTCCGACACCGGTTGGCTCTGCATCACCTCGCCATTGAGGCGCGTGGTGACGGTCACCGCACCGAGATCCTCGATCTCGTCGGGGGTGACCATCCAGGGGCCGAGCGCGCAGGTGTCGGGAAAATTCTTGCCAGGCGTGAACTGCTGGGTGTGCCATTGCCAGTCACGCACCGATGCGTCGTTGGCGGGCGCGAAACCCGCCACGTGATCCATGGCGACCGCCTCGGCGATCCGGCGACCGCCGCGGCCGATGATCACCGCCAACTCCCCCTCGTAGTCGAAGCTTTCGGACTCACGCGGACAGAGGATCGGCGTGGCATGACCCGTGAGCGTGTCGGCGAAGCGCAGGAAGATCGAGGGATGGCCAACTTTGTCGCGGCCGGTCTCCTGACGGTGGCTTTCATAGTTGTGGCCCACGCAGAAAATCTTGCCAGGCCGCTTCACGACGGGCGCGAACCTGACCTGCGACAGGTCCAGGACTGGAGCGTGGGAGACCGCGGCCTTGATCTGTCCGAGGGCGCCGGCTGCCAGGGCGTCATCCAAATCCGCGTAGGTGTCTCCAAGGACCGCCCCGACATCGATGACCTGCCCGTCCTGGACAAGACCCCATGAGGCGGCGCCCGCGGCTTCGTAGCTCGCGATTTTCATTTTTTAGTTCTCCGGAAAGCTTGATGAGGGGGCTAGCTGCGCAGCAGCCCCTGCCCCCAAGTGTTGAGCGTGCGCTGTTCGTGCGGCCAGGAGCCGACCGGGCGATCGGCGGAAACGCTCTCCAATTCGGCCGAGATCTCGACCCAGTTTCCGTCGACGTCGTGGACGAACATGAAAAGGTTGTTTCCCGGACCATGCCGGCCCGGTCCCCATGCGAGCGGGATTTGCTGTTTCGCCATATGGTCACCCCAATCGCGGATCAGCCCCCAGTCGCCGGCCTCGTAACAGTGGTGGTCCAGACGGCTCTCGGCGGCCTGGAAGACCGCCAGATTGTGATGTTCCGAGCTGCAGCGCAGAAACGAGGTGCGAACGCCGCCAGCCTCGTCGACCACCACGTCTGACAGGGTGAACCCGAAAACCGTCTCGTAGAACCCTGACAGAACCGCCGCCCGCGGGCTCGCCAGAACCACATGCTGCAGCCGCGCTTCCCGTCGCGCGTCGCCGTCGAAGAGCGTCTCTGCGTCGCTCTGAGCCGCCAGGCCGAAAACGAAACGGTTGCCATCCGGGTCACGCAGACTGATCGCCTCGGGGCCGAAGAGCGGACTGGGCGAAGGTTCGACCACCACGTCGGCGCGACGAGCGCGGGCTTGCAAAGCGTCCAACTCGCTGGCGGATTCGACCGCATAGGCGGCGAAGGCAAGACCCTTGTCCGCTCCGCGCTTGAAGATCAGCCGCCTTTGCCGCGCGGACCCGAGATAGTCCTCGCCATCGCGCTCCACCCGCAGGCCCAGCGCGCGACCGTAGAAATCGGCCAATGCGCCCGGATCCGAAGAGGTCAGGGCCAGATGATGCAGGGTTGCGCGGATGGGAGCGACTGAAGCTTCGGACATCGGTTGACCTCGAATTCGATAGTGAGCCGGCGAGTGGACAATCCTCGCGCCTGCGCCAAGGCCGTGGGGCCTGTCCGTCGGCCTAGATCCCGGCCACGGAACGCTGAGGCGGCGCGAACGCGCTGGATCGCTCACGGAAGACCCCCTTCCAAAGCGATGCGCGCTCGCGCCGCGACCGGGAGACCCCCAAAGGCACTGCCCAGCTGCCGAGACTATCAGCGACTAAATTTTTATATTATGAGAATTCTGTCGTCAATTCGGTTTTGTTCCCGACGAGAGGGATTTCCGTGACGGCAAGATCAAAGGGGGAACCATGATCAGGAAGCGCGAACGCGCCGGCCGGGCGGATGCGATCGAGATAAGGCGGCAAAAGATCCTGAGCGCGGCCAAGGCGTGCGCCAGTCGTTTCGGATTCCACGCCACCAGCGTGGCGCAGATCGCAAAGGCCGCCGGCCTGAGCGTCGGCCAGATCTACCGATATTTCGATAGCAAGGAGGCGGTCATCGCCGCCGTCGTCGCCGAGCGCTGGCCTTGCGCCGATCTGATCGCCGCCTGGCTGGGCGGGCCGCCGATCGGCGCCGAGCCCAGCAGCGGGGCGGACCTGGTAGGGCAACCGGAGGAGTGCTTCACCCCCGAGGCCGCTGCGCTCAGCCTGGAAATCTGGGCCGAGGCGGCCCGTAATCCAAGGGTCGCGGCGATCGTTCGGGACGCTCGCGCCGCGGAGGTCGCTCGAACCGTCAAGCTGCTCAGCGACGCCGGCGGCGCGGCGCGAACGCCCGCCGATCTCGAGAGCCGTGCGGAACTGCTGCATCTGCTGATCGAGGGCATGCAGGTCTGGGCCGTCCACCCCCCCAGCAACCTGAGCCTGGTTCGTGAGCGCGTCAGGCAATTGGCGGCTCAACTCGCCGCCTAGGAACGGGCCGGCCGGTCGCGGCCCGCGCCTAAAGGCCGCAGGCCCTAGAGCGTGGTTCTTTGGAGCGCCTGGATTCCTTGATGTTCGCCCCCGTCCCGGTCCACAGCGCCGTGTGCCTGCGCTTGACAGCGCGGGGGGGAGCCATAAATAAGATTACGTATTTTGACGGCCGCGGCCGTCGGTCAACGCAGGGTCGACAGATGAACAACATGTTTTTGGCTGGACCGTTTAGGCCCCAGCAACAGGAAAGTCGGCTCAGCGATCTGACCGTCCGTGGCACGATTCCCGACGACCTTCGCGGCACGCTTTTTCGCGTGGGCTCGAACCCGTTTTTCGAGGCGCCCGAGAACTATCACTGGTTCGACGGCGATGGCATGGTCCATGCCATCACCATCGAGGATGACACCGTGTCGATCGCCAATCGATACGTCGCCACGGAGGGCTTGAAGGCCGAACAACAGGTCGGTCACCGCCTCTATGGCAGCTTCATGCATGGCGGGGTGCCGTTGGTGTTGGACGGCTCGCAGCCTTTCCTGAAGAACCCGGCCAACACCAATGTGCTGCGGCTTGGGGATGACGTCCTGGTCTTCTGCGAGGGCCAGATCCCTCATCGCCTCGATCCGAAGACGTTGGAAACCACGGGCATGTTCGACTTTGGCGGCGTCGAGGGTCCCGTCACCGCACACTTCAAGATCCGCGACGACGGCGAGTTCGTTTTCTTCGGCGCGATGGGCACGGTGGTCAATTTCTATCGCGCCACCGCCGATGGCAAGGTGTTCGCCAAACACACCTTCACGCAGGACGCGCCATCGTTCCTCCACGACTTCGCCCTGACGGAGAATTACGCCGTCTTTGTCTCGTGCCCGGCGCTGACCAACATCGAGTATGTCGTCGAAGGCAAGCCGAGCACCATTTGGGACCCCAGCGTCACCACGAAGTTCGGCTTGCTGGAGATCGCGACGGGTGAAATGCGCTGGTTCGACTCGCCCCGCCCCTTCGCCCTGACCCACTTCCTCAACGCGTTCGAGGAGGATGGAAAGGTGGTGGTCGACTGCAGTTGCGCCCCCGATTTCGGCGCGCGGATCGAAGAACGCAATCCCTTCAGCGTGGCGACCCCGTGGCGCTGGACGATCGATCTCGCCGCCGGCGCGGTCAAAGGCGTTGAGATCGCGCCGATCAACTCCGAATTCGCGCGGTTCGACGAGCGCCTTACGGGCAAAAAGCATCGTTATGGCTACTACGCGGCCACCAAGACGGGCGAGTTCTGCGAGGACTTCTTGTTTGACCACCTCGTCAGGATCGACTCCTCGACCGGCGAGGCTGTGTTCAACGGCGGAGCCGACGATCTGACCAGCCCGGGCGAGGCGGTGTTCGTGCCGCGGGCCGGCAGCGTTGCGGAGGACGATGGCTACATCCTCAGCATCTGGTGGAACCCCAAGAAGGATCAAAGCGAGCTGCTGATCGCGGATGCCAGAAACTTCGACGCCCCTCCTCTGGCGCGCGTCGAACTGGGTCAGCGGGTGCCCCTGGGCTTCCACGGCAACTGGTGGCCCGCCCAGTCGTAAAGCGGCCAGGACGGCGGGGTGTTCCCCGCCGTCCGCCCTACCCTGTCCGGGCGCGTCAGCGGTTGGCCTCAGCCAATATTGTAGCTGTTGCGAACGCCCAGGAGCTTGCTCAGCAGATGCAGCAGCGTCAGGCGCTCGGACTCCTCGAGCGGCGCCAGGATGGCGCTTTGAATCGCCTCGAGCTTTCCCAATTGTCCCTCGATGATCTTCTCGCCCGCCGGCGTGGCCTTGACCAGCCAGCCGCGCCGCGATCGATCGCTGCGGGCGCGGCCGATCAGGCCCAGGCTCTCCAGCTTCGCCACGACGACGCCGGTTGTCGCTCGATCGTAGCCCACGACCAGGGCCAGTTCGGCCTGCTCCATCTCCGGTATGAGGACCGCGGTTGAAAGCACGACGAACTGCGCGCGCGTGAGCTTGGGCTTGTCGCCATGCACATCGTATTCCTGGGTGATGCGCTGCTCCAGGCGGCGAGTGAGATAGCCTAGGGCGTTGTAGATCGGCATCATATGCCTGCGCACCACGTCCGCGCGGGGCGGCCCGCTGGCTTCTGCAGGCTTGTCGCGCCGCCGCTTAGGGCCTGCGCCGCTCTTCTCTTCCAAGTCGCAAAACCCTCTTCAATTCAGCCGCGGATTTACGCCGCCGGCTCACGCGCATTCAAACTGACCGTCCGCGCCCCGCGATGTCTTCGGGAGTGCGCCTCGATCAAAACGCAGCACGCCACACGAGAGCGTCTGGCTCCCCCCCTTGCGAGCCGATGGCGACCAAGGCGTGCGATATCGCACCATTAGATAAGAGAACATACCAATAACCGCTCGCGGGAAAACCCTCAGTGACTCCGCGCGTCATCGCGTAGCAACTGAGATGGCAAAAGCGGATCAGGCTTGGCCAAACGACCCCCTGCCGCGCGAGGAGTCGCGATTTCCGACGACATCGCCGCCGAGCCAGGCGATATGGCTAAAGTCGACAGCAAGACCGGCAAGGCCGAATATCAGGGCGGCGTCGAGGCGCTGAGCCCACCAGGCGAACCCAAATTGCGCCGCCGGCAAACTCCAGGGACCGCCCCTGGCCTGATCCACTTGGGCCGGCCGTGGCCGAATGACCTCTCGCGGCGATTGCGCGCTGCTGATGGCTTGGGCGGTGTTTGCGTCGGCGGGCATATCCGCGCGAGCTCGAACCTCGTCAAACCCTCGCTATAGGCGCCTAGATCATCGTGTAGCTGTTTCGAATATCGAGCAGCTTGCTGAGCAGCCTGAGAAAGGTTAGGCGCTCGCTCTCGTCGAGAGCGCCCATAATCCTGGACTGCAGACCCTCGAGGAGGACCAACTGTTCCTCAGCTAATTTCTCACCCCGTGGAGTTGCGGTCACCAGGAAGCCTCGCCGCGAGCGGCCGCTGCGCACACGAGATATCAGTCCGTTCTCTTCCAGCTTGCCGATCACGACACCCGCGGTCGCGCGGTCAAACCCCAGAATCTCGGCCAGTTCGGCCTGCTCCAGCTCGGGCACAAGAACCGCGACGGTCAGGACGACGAATTGCGCGCGGGTCAGTTTCGATTCCCCGGTATCGATCTCGAACTCGCGCGTGACGCGCTGCTCGAGGCGACGGGTCAAATACCCGATCGAATTATAGATGGGCATCAATCGACGGCGCACCATATCCTTGCTCAGCGGCGACGGGGCGCTTTCCAGCGGCGTGTCGACACCTTTCTTCCTGCCCATTCGATTCCGCCCTTGTGACTGCAGTCGTCTGCATCGGGGCACATGTATGCGCCGGCTCAGTAGCCGCGCAATAGCTATACAGATGCAAGTCCCGGCTCCGTCCGGCCGGCTGGATCGCAGTTTGGGCGAGCTTTAGACGTCAGACTTACCGACCCGGCGCCGAACCGCGCCGTGCATTGCCGACGGGTCCTGCCGGTGGGGCCGAGCCCGCCCGGTCCGGCCCACCGGCAGGCCGAGCTTGACCGGGCCAGTGAGCCAGTGGCTGGGTTTGGCCTTGCGGGGCCACCCGGCCCGTCTAAGACCAACGTGTCCGGGACGTCGCTGTCGGCGCGCTGCAGGCCGCGCTCATCTAGGACAGCACCCCAGCCGGCCCCCTGGGTGTCGAGTCGCGGGCTTGTCCGTGTAGGCCGCGGCGACGTGGCCTTAGTTTCCCAGCACGTTTGGCGCGTCCACCGTAGGCCTCCGGAATGATCCGATCGCGGCCACCAGGGACACGCCCGCCGCCCACCCCGCCAAGATCCATATTGCGGTCGTCAAGCTGGCGGTCGCCGCGGCAAGGCCGGTCACCACCAGTCCGCAGATGAACTGGCCCAGCGAGTTGCTTGACTGGATGAGGCCGGTTCCAAGACCGCGATGCTCGAACGGAAAGAGTTTGAGCGCGGCGGCCAAGAGCGATGGCACCATCATCCCTGCGCCGACGACCGAAAGAAAGGCGAACCCGGTCAGCATCGCATGAGCGCGCGAACCTGCAACCCCGGCCAGCCCGACGGCCATGATCGCAAAGCCCAGAGCAAGATGCACACGCGTATCCGCGCGCGACAGCGCCCTGTAGACCATCGCACCGACCGCGAGCCCGGTCGTGACCCCCGCCAGCGTCATCCCAATCACTTTCGGGGATGTGACCCCGATGTTCGTGAGGATGAAGGCGAGCTCCACAGGCATGATGAAGAAGAACATCGAGGTCATCAGCATCAGGCAACATGCCAGCAACGTCCTCTTCCAGGGAAAGGGTTCGGTCGCCAGAAGCTCGACCTTGACGCTCAGCTTTTGCGGGCGTTGCGGTTCGCGGATCTTGGCGATCGCCAGGACACAAATCGCGAGGGAAATCGAATGCGGCAAAACCGCATAGCGCCATCCAAATGATCCCAGGGCCCCCGCTGCCATTGCGATGACGACCGCGGACAGAGCAGCGACCGCGACCTGGTAGGCCAACATGCGCTCGCGCTCTTGGCCCTCGTACTCGTCGCCGATCAGGGTCGTGGCTGCGATCATCGCACACGCTTCGGCAACGCCAACGAAGAGCCGGCTGGCGAGGATTGCGGGCAGGTTGGTCAGGAAGAATGGCGCGACCCCGGCAATGCCGTATAGAAAGAGGCCGAAGACAAGCACCGCCTTGCGCCCGACGCGATCAACGATCACGCCCGCCAGCCCTGACAGCAGCGCGATGCAGACCGACGGCAAGGTCAGCACCATGACCACGAGAAAGCTGGCGCCGGGGAAGCTGGCGAATTCCCGCTGCACCTCGGGCAGGACCGGACCAAGGGCCGCGGGCGCCATTCCAAGGAGGAGCATTGGCGACAACAAGACGAGGCGTTTGAGCAGGCCAGACTGGGACTGCCCTGCACGCGCGGGATTAGACTTCACGAAGGACTCCTCGGTATCGGATGCTCAGCCGTTGACGGCTGCAAAAGCGCGGGTTGATTTGGCGATGGCGTTCAGGGCATGCGCACGACGGCCTTTATGGCCTCGCCTTGCTCGGCGTCGCGCATCGCCTGATTAATCGACGCGAAGTCGTAGCAGCGGACAATGCGCTCAAGCGGAAACAGGCCCTGGGCGTGGAGATCCACGATCCGAGCGATCGTGACGCCCGCCGATCCGCCGCCCTCGATGACGCCCATCAGGCGCCGGCTGCCAAGGATCAGCGCCGCCGCGTTCACGTTCAATGGCTGATGCGGAGGCGGCGGCGCGACCAGCGCCAATTGGCCCCGCTGCCCAAGCGAGGCGAACGCATGTCCGATCACCTCCGCATTCCCGGTGGTGTCGATGGCGTGATCGACGAGAGACGTGACGGCTCCGCTCCCAAACTGTGATGCATCGACCGCGTCGGTGGCGCCCAGTTCCAGAGCCAGGGCGGTGCGGGCCGGCAGGCGGTCCACGGCAACGATCCGCGTCGCGCCGGCTGCGGCGGCGGCCATGACGGCAGCCAGTCCTACAGCGCCAACGCCGAATACGGCCACGCTTGCGCCCGGCTGAACTTCAAGTTCGTTCCAAACGGCGCCGGCGCCCGTCATCACGCCGCAGCCGAGGGGCGCGGCCAGTTCGAACGGCAGGTCGGCCGGGATGGGGAAAACGTTTCGCTCGTTCGCGACGGCGAGCGTGGCAAACGCGCTCTGGCCGAAGAAGCGATCGTGCAGAGGGCCGCCCTCCCTGCGATGCACGGCATGTGTGCCGTCTGGGCGGCCGCCCGAGAAGCAATGTTCAGGCAGCCGCGCGCAACTGGCGGGAAAGCCGTTGCGACACTCGCGGCACTCCCCGCATGACAGGTACGACATGACCACGCGATCGCCTGGAACCAAGGCGCGGACCGACGGCCCGACCGCCTGGACGATCCCGGCGCCCTCGTGTCCAAGGATGATCGGCTTGGGAACGGGTAGGAAACCGTCGCGCGCGACAATGTCGGTGTGGCACACGCCGGCGGCCTTTACCGCCACGAGGACTTCGTCGTCACGCAGCGGTCCGGCGACCACATCGCCGAACTCGAACTGCTGGCTCTGGTCGGTGGCGATCGCCGCCACCGCGTTCCAGGGTTCACGCACCGATTATCTTCCCTATCGAGTTTTTGGCCGCGCGTGTCGCAATGCGCCGTGCGGTTTAGCAGGTAGCGGCGGGTCAGGCTGGCCGCCTGGTTCTCGAGCTGGGCTTGGCCTTTCCCTTGCCCCCGAAGTGAACCGGAGCTCCCATTTCATCCACCGCCAGAACCACCATAGTATGCATACATATCAATATGCGCCAGTCGATATTTCCTGTCCTTCTGATCGCGGCGGCGTCGCTCTTGGAGCCTCAAGTTGCATGCGGCGATGTGGGGTCAAAAACCCTGGATTGATATGTATGCGTATTGTAGTTCTTCCCAAGAGAAATGCGGGAGGATGATTTGGCGCACGCGCCGTAGCCAGTCCGGGAGCGATCAAGGCTCACTAGGCTTTCAGGACGGTCGTCCGATGATCGAGGCGCAAGAGCTCTACGCGTGGCGGAGGCGTTGCATCGAGGAGCCGGTCCGCTTCTAACGCCGGAATTGGAACCGGCGGGATGGCCCGTGTTGTGGCGTGGCATATGCCGTTCGAGCCCAGGCTAGGTGTGACTGGGTCCGCTCGGTACAGCAATAGTAAGCGTACGTTTTATGCTTGTGGCGACCCTGTCACGTCCTTAGATTGAAAAATGCATCGCAACCGTGAGCGACAAGGGGAACGGCCGTCGGCCAGGACGATGACAAGATCCGCCACGCCGAAAGTTTCAAAGCCTAACGCACAATCATCACAAACGCGCGAACCTGGCGCCTCACCGCCGGTCGGGCACGCCGCTGTCCTACGTCAAATGCGGCCGCTCTATGATTCCGTGGGGCACCTGACGCGTCGCCTGGACCAACAGGTCAGCCTTCGCTTTGAGGGCAAAATGACCGGGGAGCGCCTGACGAGAACTCAGTTTGTTCTTCTGATCGTCGCTGCGCTAGCCCCGGGAATGGAGCAGGCTGAGATCGCTCAGCTTGGCAGCTATGATCCCGCAACCGCAGGCGTGGTGATCAGCAAACTGGAGGCCCGCGGACTGGTTCGTCGCGAGCGCAGTCGGCGCTCACGCCGAGGGTGGATCGTCGAAGCAACGCCAAAGGGCCATGCCGTGATCGAAGAGCGCATCGCGATCCTCGACGTTCTCCAGAACGAAGTCCTGTCGCCGCTCGAACCCGATGAGCGGCTGGTCTTCCTGCGCCTCCTCAGCAAGTTGGTCAGGATCGGCAACAGCTATAATGGTTAGGTCGGCCGCTCGAGCCCGATGCAGGCGCCGCCGGCCAGGAGGGTCGGTCACCTTGGACGGGGGGGCCGCCGGGTGTTAGCCTAGGACCGACGTGATCGCGGTCACCGTGATCGCGCCGCGAAGGCGCAGAACATGAAGCCGACGTAGAGCGTTCGACATCCCCTGCCGCAGACGCATTGGCCGGCGACGAAGCTCGCCTGAAATAGGCCCCCTCACCGCCCGTGAATCTCGAACGGTGGCGCCCCGATGGTCGCGTCCAAAGTCGGCAAGACAGTGTCGCCGCCCATCTGCAAGGCCACACTGGCAATAGGTGTGGCGAGCGCTAGGCCGACGAAGCCATGGCGTTGATCGTACTGGCCACGGTTAGCCGCTTGGCGGCCGCCCATGGGGACAAGCACAGGAAGATCAGCACGCCCACGATAATCCCGAGGGTGGCGGCGCCGACTGATAGGCTCTATCGCGCCCGCGTCTCCGGCGGCCCCAGATAGGCTTTGCGTTCGCCGCCAAGGTCGACCACCAACCTGTCGACCACCAGAGCCGGATCCAGCGCCCAAAGTCGAATGGTGTGCCGCGCCCCGGACTTGAGAGTCCAACGGGTTTCCGTGATGCGAGCATTGCGGACGACGTGGACCTGCCAGTCCTTTTCGGCGTCGATATCGACCACCTGTGGCTCAGCGCCATCGATTGATACCGCGTAGCGAAGTTTTCGGTCCCGATCGAGCGGGAAGGTCGGTGGACCGATCACCTTCAGGGTGGCCTGTCCGCCCCCCATGGCGATGAACTGATAGTCGACGCTCGGAGCGCCGCGCACATCCTTTGAGGAACCAACGGCCGCGTCGGCCTCGATCGCCGCGCCAAGTCGCCCCAGCCGCGGGCGCACGCGCCAAGCCGAAGCCCCGACGTCGCCCTTGGACACGAAGTTTTCCGCTTCGATCGCAACGACGCCATCGACGGCCACGATAACGCCCTTAGCGGCCGGCGCGGCAGTGTGCTCTAGCGGCAGGGTGACGAAATATCGATCCGCGCCAGCGACGATCGTCAGACGTGCGTTCGTCGCCTTTTCGGGGACCTTGCTCCAATCGACCGAGATCCAGACGCGTTGATCTGAGGCGACCTCGCCCGACGGCCGGTCTATCACGACCCAGGGCGCATCGGCCGATATGCGGTAGGTCAGGGATCGGCCTCCGGTGTTGAAGAGGTCGATGAAGCGTGAAGGGCGGGTTGCCTGATCGATCGCGGGCAGGACGTCCTTCTTGACCCCGGCCGTCCTCCAAATCTCCACCTGTCGACTATAGTCGGCGCGGGCGCGCGCCGGCGTGTCGACCAGCGCGTCCACCGCCCCCTCAATGGCCACGCCGAGACTTGCGCGTTGGGTTGGTTCGACCCGCGCGGTGGGATAGCCCGCGAACGAGGCCTGATCGCGAGGGTCATCGTTCATGAAGCGCCGCCATTTGCCGTTGGCCAGGCCATCATACCGAGCCGTCGCGTCCTTGATCCTGGCTTGGGCGGCGCTGGAGCGATCTGCGTAGAGGTTGGCGCTGGCGCGTCCTTGCCAGGCCGCCAGGTAGCTTCGATCGGCCGACAGCGCCTTGACCGCGGTCCAGTGCGCGCCCAGGACCGGGTAGAGGACGAGTTCGAAATAGGCGTCACGTTGCGTAGCGGGCAAGGTCTTGGCGATCGCTTCGGCGCGGGCTAAGAGGTCGGCGTATTCGGACAGATGGCGCGAGGCTTCGTCACCGTAGGAGACCGGCGAAAAATCCGTAGGCTGAACACCGACGTCATCGAAGCTGAAGTTCATATGCTCGGGCTTTCGGATGAACGCCAGGCGATAATAATCGTCCAGCACGCCCCCGATCGCGTCCGCTTGACGCTTGTCGAACGTGCGCGCCGCCCATCGGGTGAGATACGTTTTTTGGTCTAGTTGGGAGATATTCCCATAATCCCAAGCTAGATCCAGGAAGTATTCCGCGTCGATCTCACTGGGCTTGATGTCGCCAATATTAACGATCCACATCGTCTTGGAGTTGGTGTTCCATGCGCGTCCCATCTCCGAAGCGATCAGAGCGGGCGGGGTCGTGGCCAACCAGAGATAGCTTGTAGGCCAGCCCCAATAACTCACGTGGTAGTAGACGCCCCCGCCCCCGGGTCGTGCTTGCTCGGCCGGCGTGGAGAGTTGGCGGATGTAGCCGAAGTTGTCGTCCACCCATCCTAGGGTGACATCGTCAGGCAGGCGCATGCCCTTGCGGTACGTCTCCAGCACTTCCTTGTAGGGCACGAAGACCTGCGGGATGGTTGTCGGATCCTTGCCTGTGTCCTGCTTAAGCAGCCCGCGCTGGGTGTCGACGATGTCCTCGAGGAGCTTAACGCGATCAACCTTGCTTCCGGCGACAACGGGCGTGTCATGGATGCCGCGCATCCCGACGGTGTACAGGTTCTCAAAGCGGCCGTTGGCCTTCACGCGCTCGTCCCAGTACCGCGTGACAGCCGCCGCGTTGGTCTCGAAGTTGAATTCGCCCCAGCGTGCCCGATCCCATTCCGCCACATTGTTGCGGAGCATCGGCTCTGCATGCGAGGCGCCCATGACGATCCCGTAACGCTCGGCGGTCTCGGCGTTGCGCGGATCCTGGTTAAACGCCACCGAGCCCGGATGCATGGCTGGCCAAAGGAGGTTGGAGCGCAGACGCAGCATCAGTTCGAAGACCTTGGCGTAGGTCTTAGGTCCGATGTTCCCAGTCTCTGGTTCGAAAGTCTCCTCGGCCCACGGCCGTAGCGACCAATCCTCGTCGTTGATGAAAACGCCGCGATAGCGGACCGCTGGCGCCACCGGCTCGGTGTCGAGGGTGATCGTGGCGGTCTCGCGCTTGGCCGGCGCGACATCAGCCCACCATTGCCACGGCGACACCCCTAGCTGCCGCGAAATCGACAGCGCGCCGTAGGCCGCGCCTCGGCGGTCGGCCCCAAGCACCACGAGCGCTTCGGGGACGCCGGGCCACGGATTGGCTACGCGAAACAGCCGATAGGCCTCCCAGACCCCGGCGACGCCCTTGGGATCGATCAGGCCCTTGTCGGCCAGCGCCTTGATCATTGGCGAGCCGTCGAGCGTGCCCACCAGCACCACGCGTCCGGCCACCGGGCGCTTGTCGCTCAGCGAAGGCTTGGCGCCCGTCACGGCCGCGACATCGCCCGCCAGGAGATTGGCGGCGATGCGGACCACCTCGGCCTCGTCGGGCTCAACCACCAGCGACGCAACCTGCGATCGGTCGGCAAGCCGAAATTCAGGCGAGGTCTTCGAGATCGAGGTCCGCTCAGCTTGCGCCCAGACGGGTGTCGCAGCGGTGAGCAGAGCCAAGGCGGCGACGGCGGAGCGGGCGGTGATCATTGGGCTGCCTCCAACGCGAGATACGCGGGTATTTTGTCCTACATAATCAAGCCCCCTGTCCAGCCATAGATCTGACCAATTTAATTTTCTCTAGCAAAACTACGGGACTCGATGTCGTAAAATATGAATGCATATAAAAAATAAAGACTTACATACCAAGGGGTTTTCACGGGACCGCTTCGGACCTTCGACGTAAGAGGTCAGACCGCAATTTACCGCTTGTCAGGCCAATTGAGTCCGTTCATTCGTCAGACAATATGAAAGAGCCCGCAGGGCCGACCTACGCATTGGGAGAAGCAAAATGGGAAAATCTTATCACCGACTGGCCTTCAGCGCCTCGGTTGCGGTCCTGTCGCTCTTGCTGACAGCGCAAACGGCTGCCGCGCGTCAGCAGGCCTTGCCTCAGAACAACGCCGACACGGACGTCGTCGAAACCGTCGTCGTCACCGGCGTGCGCGCCAGCCTCAAGTCAGCCCAGGCGATCAAGCGCGATTCATCGCAAATCGTTGACTCGATCGTTGCCGAAGACATCGGCAAGCTGCCGGACAACAACGTGGCCGAAGCCTTGCAACGGATCACCGGCGTGCAAATCTCGCGGAGCCAAGGCGAAGGCTCAGGGATCGCCATCCGCGGCCTGTCGCAGGTCCAGACCCTCCTCAACGGTCGCAACCTGTTTACCACCTCCGGGCGGGGTGTGGCGTTCGCTGATATTCCGGCCGAACTCCTTGCCGGACTTGACGTCTATAAGACGTCTGCCGCCGACCAGATCGAAGGCGGCTTGGGCGGGGTGGTCAACATCCGACTGCGCAGGCCTTTTGACTTGAAGGACAACGAGGTCGTGGCCACTGCGCGTGGGTTCTATGGCGACATCGCCGACAAGGTCGATCCGCGCTTGTCTATTTTGGCGAGCAAGCGATGGGACACGGGCGTGGGTGAGATCGGCGCGCTGATCAGCGCGGTCTATCAGAAGCGCTCGTTTGGCAGCTATCGCAGCGCGGTGGGCGCCTTCGCCCCCCGCACCGACCAGTACGATCTCGACGGCGACGGGATCTTTCCCAACGACGCCGGCGACGCCATCGAAACCACGACGGACGTGGGCACCCGCTATACGGTTGGCAGCCGCGAACGTGTCGGGGTCAACGCCTCACTGCAGTGGCGACCGACCCAGGGCGTCGAGTTCTATTTCGACGGGCTTTTCAACACCACCGACAATAAGGAACTCGATCAACTCATCTATGGGCGCACCGGTACGAGCGGGATCCGAGCCTCGGCGGCGACGGCCATCGCGCCGTTCACTTTCCGACCTGGCACGAACATCTTCCAGAGCGGTCGCTACGCCGATGTCAAAACGACGCCCAGCACCTATGTGGCGCCGTCGACCTATGAGACCTGGCAAGGCGTGTTTGGCGGCACGTGGACAGGCGAGCGTCTCACGGCGACGGCCGAGGTGGGATATACTCGGAGCGCCGGCTCGGACCGTTTCACCGAGATCGGCACGAAGACGAACGCCCCCAACTACACGGTCGATCTGCTGGGCTTCATCAATCCGACCTTCGGCGGTGTGAACCTGAGCGACCCTGGCGTCTATGAGTTCGATCGTTTCGCCGACAGCGGCAACCGTAACAAGGGCGATGAGATCGCCGGAAAGCTTGATCTGAACTATCGCCTGGACGGCATTGTCCAGTCGATCCAGGCAGGCGTGCGTTTTGCCAATCGTGGCGCGCGCCGGGCCGGCTACAACGCCAGTTATAGCTTCACCGCCGCCAACAACCTCGCGCGGCCGGCCAGCATCGACGGGCTGCTGGTGCTGACGCGCAATGATCTTTTCCGGGGGCGCGGCGGATTGGGCGTCACGCAATGGGCGACCCCGTCGATCGACTTTTTGAACGACCCTGGTAAGGCCCGTCAGCTCTTCGGGCTTGCCGCGAGCGGGCCGGCCGATGATCCGCGTCAGTTCTACGACATTAGCGAGAAGACGAGCGCCGGCTTCGTGAAGGCTAACTTTGCTTTCATCGCCGCCGGCGTGGACATCGACGGTAACGCTGGGGTCCGTTACGTCCGCACCAAGGTCGGCCTGACGGGCTTTCAGTCGGCGCAGGGCGGCGGCTTCAGTCAGATTGATGTCGACAACGCCTACGGGGACTGGCTGCCGAGCTTCAACGCTCGCGCCAAGCTGACGTCGACGATCTTCCTGCGGGCAGCCGCGTCGAAAGTCGTCACCCGGCCGAGCTTTGCTCAGCTGACGCCCGCGACCACGCTCAACTTCCTGTTCAATACCGGCAGCGGCGGAAACCCGCGCTTGCAGCCGCTTCGCGCTGACCAATATGATTTGTCGCTGGAGTGGTATCCAAATTCCACATCCAACTTGTACCTGGCGGCCTTCAGCAAGAAGGTCGATGGCTTCGTGCAGAACCTTAGCGCCAATCAGGTGATCGATGGCGTCACGTTCCTGATCACTTCGCCGCGCAATGGCGCTAGCGGCAAGGTCAAGGGCTTGGAGGTCGGCGGACAGGTCTTTTTCGACTTCCTACCAGCGCCGTTTGACGGCTTGGGGCTTCAAGCCAACTACACCTTCGTCGACAGCGCTGCGCCTAGCCCGATCATTGGGCAAACGGTGCCGCTCGAAAACCTGTCGCGCAATAGCTACAACTTGGTCGGCATCTATGAGAAGGGCCCCGCCTCAGTCCGCCTGGCCTATAACTGGCGCGACAAGTACGTGTCGGCCACCACCGGTGACGCGGCTCAGAGACCTCTGATTGTCAAAGCCCAGGGCCAGCTCGACGCCTCGATCAGCTATGAGCTGTCCGATCGTCTCTCGATCTCGCTGGACGCCACGAACCTTACGCGCAACGCCTTGGAAGACTATTACGGCTCGCCGATCTTGCCCAAGTCGTTCAACCAGTACGATCGGACCTTCGAACTCGGCATGAGGATGCGGTTCTAAAAATCAGGCGTTGGCGGTTTACTTGCAACGCTTGCGCGCGCTGGTCGAAAAGTCCGGCGCGCGACCTCCTCCGACAGTGGCCGCTTCAGCTGGCTTTAATGGTCGCCGATGGGGGGGCGAAACGAAACCAGGACACGCTGGGCTGGTCTATAAGGGCGCATGGCGGACCGACATCCAATCAGCGCAAGCCATCGGCGTTGCAGCTCAGCTCCGTCTGAAAGGGCGGTTCAGTTATGACGCGCTCGTAGTCGAGGGCTCGCCAGAGCAACTCCACCAGAGCTGGGTCCGGCCGCGAAATGGCTAGCGGCCAGTCATGGGATCTGCGCAGCATCCTCAACTGCGCTGTTCAAAAGGCGTCTCGTGAGGCCCGGCAGCGCAATTGCGTTCTAGTTGCTTTGATTTTGGGGCTCTTCGGCTTGGCTAATCCAAGGCTGGAGGCGGAAGAGACCGGCAGAAAGTGGACCGGCCCTTGCGGGCCGGTCCCAAGGCCGATCACCAAGCTTCGGAAGTGCTGATCAGCTTGATCTTGTCGATCGGGTAGACGTCGTCGAACTGCACGGCCTTCCACTTGAAATCGACCGGGTGGGCGGTCTCGGCGAAGGTCAGCGCCATATCGAACAGGGCCTGTTCCGCCGGCGGCATAGCGTCGAGCGGGAAGGTGTTCAGGTGCGCGATGATGGCGTCCATACGGGGCATCATGGCGTTGTAGAACACCCGAAGCTTCTCGATGCCTGCGTCGAGCATCTGATTATAACGCGCCGTCTGGCCACGCCGGGCCCAATCAGCCACGAACGGCTGCAGGTCGCTGAACGCCTCGGGAAGGGCTTGGGTGGTCATCAGGCTTGCTCCAGAATGGCGTTGATCAGCGCGTATCGCTTTTGCAGGACGAATTCCTGGCGCGAGACATAGAGGTTTTCGACCGCGCCGGACTCCAGGCCGGCTTGGACCTCTTCCAACGCCGCGAGATCCTCGCGCATCACGCTGACGAGCAGGCCGCGCATGTAGGCCTGGGCGAGGCGATCGCCGGCGTGACGAGCCTTCTTGGCGTAGTTGTCGGAAACCAGGCGCGTGCGATCCTTGGAGATGGGCCAGATGGTCAGCACGGTGACCCAGTGCGGACCGTTCAAAATCGCCATGCTGGGGAAGAGCCAGACAACGTCGAAGAACCACGGCTGGCTTCGCGTGTGGTTCACCCCCGGCGGCAGCGACGACATGTCGGTTTCAACGGCCGGAGACAGTTTGCGGCCCTGAGCGTAGAGCAGACGCTCGGCGGGGGGGCCTTTGTAGTCCGGATTGGCCGCGTTGCTGGACCGGACATGCTTTTCATAGATGTCCACCGCCGGCTGGTGGCGCATGGGATTGTCCTTGCCGGCGAGCTCCGGCTGGGTGTTCCGATGCAGGAAGACGGTGTGATAGCCTTCCGAGAACCCGTCCATGGCGAAGTTCCAGTTGGCGTCGACCTCGGAGACGATGGTGCTGATCTTCTCCATCTCCGAGTAGTAGTTGTCGAAGCCCTCGGAAAGCTCGCCGAGCCATTCACGCAGCGGCTGGGGCTCCTCGTCGTCAAAGTTGACGAAGATCAGGTTTGACCAGACCTCGCTGCGAACCGGCACCAGGCCCATCGCGTCCTTGTCGAGATTGGCGAAGGCGCGCTCGTCGGGCACCACCAGCAGGCCGCCGTCCTGGCCATAGCTCCAACCGTGGAACCAGCAGGTCAGTCGCGAGCCTTGGCCCGACCCGAAGCCGCACTTGGTGCTGACGACCTTCTTGCCGCGGTGGCGACAGACATTGTGGAATGCGCGAACCACGCCCTCTTTGTTGCGCGTCATCACCACCGAAGTCTTGAAGGTGGGGACGTCGTAGGCGATGTACCCATCGATGGGGATGTCGTTGACATTGGCGAGCATAAACCAGGTCTTGCGGAAAATCTTGTCGATGACCTGGTCGTGGTATTCCTGACTGAGCTTGTCGGGAACCGAGATGATGTCCTTCAGGCCGCCAACGCCACCGGAAAACTTTGTCTGGGGTTCTGTCATGGTTGAAAATTCTCTGAAGGCGGGCGCAGAGCGCGCGCAAGGCTGACGGAGTGGTCGCAGCGATCGAGGCGAGAGGGCGTCGACGCGAGCGGATCAGGCGGAGGTTTCGAGGTTCGCCACCCGCGCGTCCGGTCCCATCCGGCGATCACCGATCGCGGGTTCGGGCAGGCCCAGCTCGGCGATGGTCTTGCGATAAAGCGCGACCCAATCGTCGGTATCGCCGCCCCGCACGCCGCCGGCGAACGCGCCCAGATAGAGTTCAGGCTTGTCGACGATTTCGGGCGTTTCGCCGGCTTCCAGCTTGGTCACCGCTTCGATCAGGCGGCGTCGCACCGTGGCGATCATCAGGTCGGCGGGGCTGAGGGTTTCAAAGGTCCGGTCAACGATGGCGCCCATGCTCTCGGTAATCGCCTTGTCCTGCACCTGGACGCCTTCGATCCCGGTGAAGCTTTCATGGCGCTGCACGTCGCGGTCCATGAAGAAGTCGTTCTCCAGGGCCGGCGAGATGTTCCAGCGCCCGTACCAGTCGGTCGTGTTTGGCGTCAGGAAATCGCGCGAGCGTTTGCGCACGCCGGGCAACTGGGCCAGTTTCTTGGCGAAGAACTGCGGCTGACCGGAGGGGTCGAAGCCGCCGGGCAGCATGAACTGGATGTTCATGCTGTGCTCGTCGTCGATGGGCAGCCAAAAGCGCACCACCGGATGTTCGCGGTGCATCTCGTCCTGACCCGGCATGGTCCAGGTCGGGAAGAGCTGCTGGGAGTAGTGCCAGTAGTTGGGCGCATTGCCGTGGGGCCGCACATGGCCCTCCATGACGCCCCAGCCGGTGTCGACCACATTATCGCGCACGCGCGCATCGGTGGTGATCCACTCGCCGACGAAGTCGCCTTTCACCTGTTCGACGCTGTGCTTGCCATGGTGCAGGAAGCTCAGGTGCGAAGGATCGATGTCGCCTTCCAGCGCCTGCAGCCAGTTGCAGTCGCGCGCGGTCATGTCGATGATGAGGTCGTGGGGCTCGTCGTTGACGATGCCGATCTGAGGCAGCGGCGGCGGGGTTTCGCGCGGGCCCATATAGAGCCAGATCATGCCGTTGCGTTCGCGGGCCTTGTAGGCCTTGGCCTTAACGCGCTTGGAGAAGTCCTGGCTCGGCAAGACGTTGGGCATTTCGATGCAATTGCCGTCAACGTCGAACTTCCAGCCGTGGTAGCTGCAGCGCAGTCCGCCCTCTTCGTTCAGGCCGAAGAACAAGGACGCGCACCGGTGCGGACAACGGTGGTCCAGCACGCCGACCGCTCCGCTGCTGTCGCGGAAGGCGATGAGTTTTTCGCCCAACACCATGAGCCGGAGCGGCGCGCCGTCGGCTTCGACTTCGCTGGCCTTGGCGACCGGCAGCCAGAACTGCCGCATGAAATCGCCCATCGGCGTTCCTGGGCCGACCTTGGTTAGTACATCTACGCCGTAGGCCACGGGACTCCCCTTTCCGTTCTTGCCGGTCACGACCGGCTCTATTTGTTTAGATATGTACTCGTATTTTTACAAGAGCGGTGGGCGCTGAAAGCGGCCGATCCGCCGCTAGCCGCGGACCTGCATTCGGGTCGGCAGGCTGTTGAGTTCCTCGGCCGCCCCATCGGTAATAAGAACGGTGCCGCCGATGTTGACGCGGCAGGACCCGCGGCAAACGTTGGGCTCGAAGGCCAGCGCCATGTTTGGCGCCAGCGTGATGTCGTTGAGCGCCGGCAAGGTGCGCGCGCCGGGCATGCGGTCGAAGAACGGCGAGCGTTCGATATTTATGCCAATGCGGCTGGCCACGACGATGGGGGTCACGCTGTGGACGAGCGGGGTCACGGTCCAATGCTCCGGATCGGCCAGCACGGGCTGCTCCATCTGCGTGGCCAAGGCCTGGAAAGCGACGCCGGCGCGGGCGTGTTCCAGCCCCCGTTCGTAAGAGGCCCGCGCGACGCTGGCCAGTTCGTGGACGACCACGGGCACGGGCTCGAGGGCGACAGACATCTGCATCTGCGTCTCCATCCCGCCATAGCAGGGGAAGATCTCAGCCTGCACGAGGTCGCCCTCGCGGATCACCCGAGATTCACCCCCGGCGTAATTCCAGAAGGGCGGAGCCCACCCGACATCGTCAGCGCCGACGCTGATGATCAGCTGGGGCGGCACCGAGATAGCGCCGCCGCGGTAGATGACGTCCATGATGGCGGCATAGACATCGCTTTCGCGCACGCCGGGCCGCACCGTCTCGAACATGGCCTCGCACGCCTCTTCGCCAAGCCGCGCGCCATAGCGCACCAGGGCGATTTCCTCATCGCTCTTGGCCAGCATCATCATGGAAAATTCCATTGAGATGTCGACGAACTCGGCCTTGGCGAGCCCCCCTAAAACCGCCTCCCACGTGCGATAGGGAATAACGCCGTGCATTTCGCCCGGCGCCTTGCTGTCCAGGCCCACCACGCCGATCCGTCCGGCGGCGAGGCCCCGTTCGGTCAGGATCGAGATCAGCAAAGGTCCCGTCGGGCCCACGCGCAAATCGTCGATCCAGAAGCGGGTGTCGCTCATGTTCGCCGCGAACCGTCGCGTCAGGCGATGGTGGGTCCAGGACACATAGACGGGTTCAGCGTCACGGAAGAACGCCACCACGCCTTCGATCGACTCGTTTGAAAGATAGCCCTCATATCGCTCGCGGCCGCGTTGGCCGAAAACCAGCACCGCGTCCAAGCCCTTTTCGTCCAACAGTCGACGGGTACGGTCGAAGCGCCGGTCGCGCTCGGCGAGCGAGAGCAAGGGACCGATGTTCCCCGACGTCGGTTTCGATGACATTTGTTACACTCCCGCCTGGTGGACGCGCCCGGCCGGCAGCGCCCCGCTTAGAAACTCGGCGATGTCGGCCACACAGCGCTGTGCGGCGGGCAGCATCCGCGAGTAGTTGAAGAAGAGATGCGTCGCCCCGAGGTAGGTCCGATGGACGACCGGGACGCAGGCGGCCCCGAGGCTTTCCGCCAGTTGGCTCGCCCCGCTCGCAAAGACGTCGATTTCGGCTGATGCGATGAACAGTGGCGTCAAGAGGCGCGGATCAGCCTGCAGAAGGTCTGCGCGCGGATCCTGGGCGTCGGGCCAGTCGGCCATATAGTCGCGCCAAGTCTCCACCGTGGCCTGGCGCGTGGGAAACCAGGGCCCATCGCCGAACATGCGCATTGATTCTGTGTCGCTGGCGCCGTTGACGACGGGCGAGATCAGGACGCCGGCGCGGAGAAAGTCGGCCCCGCCGCTCCCCGCCACGACGGCTGCCCCGGCGCTGACGCTAGCCCCGGCCGAATTGCCCCCCCAGGCGATCCGATCGCCGTCGAAGCCCAGTTCTTGGCCAAGTCCGACGAGCCGATGATAGGCGTCGGCGACTTGATCGACCGCCCTGGGGAACGGCGCCTGCGGAAGGTGGGGATAGTTCAGGGATAGAATGGCGCCGCCCCATAGCGCCGCGATCTCCCGCAATTGCCGCGCATTGCTCTCGACGCCGCCGAACCTGAACCCGCCGCCATGCAGGTAAACCCAGAGCGGTCGATCGGTCGCACCGTCGGGTCGATAGAGCCGGCCCTCCAGGGGTCCGGCGCCGGTTTCCACCACGATGTCGGCTTCGCTGACGTTTGCGGGCCCGCCTTCGTTCCACCAGGCGCCCGCGCGTTTCATATAGGCGCCGAGCGCAGCGATGTCCGCGGGCGGCGGTCCGAGCCGCTCGCCGATTTCGCGAACGCGCTGCATGACAGCGATCATCTCCGGGCTTGGCTGCGCCTGCGTCACACCGTCCTCCCCAATTTATTTTGTTGCGTCATAATAAGAGTTCTTATTTATCTCCAACGCAAGCGCAAAGCGCCGCGGGCCACGTCGATCCCGTGTTCGATCGGGAGCGGCGCGTCCGCGAACTGACGCCGCCAACGCCGCGCATCGGGCGGTTGGCGCTGTCCGGCTGGCGGGCTGGGAAACTCTCGGGTCGCGGACGACGCAGGCGCGATCAAGACGGTGGTGATGGAAATGAACGCCCAGACGACAACGATCCTCGCGGCCCGCGTGGCCAGCATCACGGCTGACGGAGAAAGGGTTCGCGTCTTCGAGCTGGAAGCCTTGGATGGACGCGCCCTGCCGCCCTACGACGCTGGCGCCCACATAGATGTGCATGTCGCAGGACTGGTGCGCCAGTATTCGCTGTGCGGGTCTGGCGGGCAGCCGGGTTACCAGATCGCCGTCCTGCAGACCCCGGACTCGCGAGGCGGGTCGATGGCGATGCATGCGCTGTCGGTGGGCGAGGTTCTTCAGATCTCGACGCCACGCAATCTGTTTCCGCTCCAGCCCGCCGAGCACACCATCCTGGTGGCTGGTGGCATTGGGGTCACGCCGATCCTGGCCATGGCCGAGAGCCTTTGGCGCGATCGACAGTCCTTCGAACTGCACTATTGCGCGCGCAGCCGCGAGGCCGCCGCGTTCCTGGACCGTCTATCCGCCGCGCCATGGGCCGCCAGTGTGCGCGCACACTTCGACGACGGGCCGGCCGGCCAGCGGTTCGACGCCAAGGAAGTCCTGGCCACGAACGCGCCGGACCGCCATCTCTACGTCTGTGGGCCGGCGGGTATGATCGAGGCGGTGCTCGCCACCGCGCGCGATCTGGAATGGCCCAGCCACGCCCTGCACTGGGAGGCCTTCGCGCCGCCCTCACCGCCAGCGCTCGAGGGCGGAGCGTTCGAGGTCGAGATCAAGAGCAGCGGCCAGGTCATTGTCGTGGGCGAGGAGGAAACCATCGTCGAGGCCTTGGAGCGACAAGGCGTGGCGATTGAGGTCTCGTGCGGACAGGGAATCTGCGGCGCGTGCCTGACGCGCGTGCTGTCCGGCGCCCCAGACCACCGTGATTTCATCCTCACCGAAGAGGAGCGTAGTCAGTTCATGACGCCGTGCTGTTCGCGCGCGCTCGGCGGCAGGCTCGTCCTTGACCTCTGAGCCAGCAGCCCTAGCCTGAGGGCATGGTTTCAGCCCGCGCCAACCGGCGCGGGCTTCAACGATCATCCATGTGGCCTCGCCGATCGGCCGAAGGCGAGACGGTCAGGCCGGCTTCATTCAGCGGGGTCGGCGACCTGCGCGCCCAAAGCGGGACGTTTACCGCGCAGATAAAAGACGCCTGCGCAGGTCGCCGCCATCGCCGCCAAAAGGGCCAATACCGTCATCGCGCCGCTAATGCCCGACAACATCGTCGCCAGGCCGGCGACGACAAGGGCGCAGACGAACTGACCTAGGGAATTGGCGCACTGCACCAGCCCCGTACCGAAGCCACGGAACTCGAAAGAGAACAGCTTAAGCGCCGCGGCGAGCACGGCGGGAAGCGCCAGGCCCGCGCCGATCTGGGTCACGAAGCAGGCCGCGATCGTCCAGGGCAAATTCGACGCCAAGGCGATGCCAAGGAAACCAGCCGCCATGACGGCATAGCCGAGGGTCAGGACGAGCGGGATTCCAAGCCGCGAAAGCGTCTTGAACAGCCCAGCGCCAACACCGATGCCGACCGCCATGGCGGCCATCGACAAGCCAATGATCTTGGGGTCGCCGACGCCGATGGCGGACATTACAAAAGCCATATCGACGGGAAGAACGCAGAAGAACATCGAGGTGACCAGCATCAGACCGCAGGCGGCGAAGGTTGGCTTCCAAGGAAACGCCTGCAGAGAGGCGGGCTTGTCTTCGCGAACGCGACGCTCGGAACGGCGCGGTTCCCGAACCACGAAGACGACCAAGGCCAAGAGCGGAAAGGCGAGCAAATAGACCAGAACCGCGTGGCGCCAACCCAACGCGCCCAGCCCGCCCGCGGCTACGGCGACCACGACCGCCGCACTGGCGGCGACCACCACCTGAGACGCCAGCATCTTTTCGCGCGCGGCGCCTTCGAACTCATCGCCGATCAGTGTGGTCGAGGAGATAGCAAGACCGGCCTCCGCGACGCCGACCAGGAAACGGCTCGCCAGGATCGCCCCCAGGCTCTTGAGGACGAACGGCGCAGCGCCGGCCAGGCCGAACAGCAAAAGAGAGCCCACCAAAAGACGTTTGCGACCGAAGCGGTCCGCCAAGATCCCGGCCGCCCCCGAGAACAGCGCGATGCAGACGGCGGGCAGGGTCAGAACCATGGGCACCAGCCAGTTGGCGCCGGGGTTGGTCGCGAATTCCTTGTGAATCTCCGCGAGGATCGGGCCGAACGCCGACGGTCCCATGCCCAGCATCGCCATAGGGGCCAGCAGGGTGGCGCTCTTGAGGAAGGTCGGTCGGGAGGATGGACCCGCCGTGACTGACGTGGAGATCTTCAAAGGTTTGCTCCCTGCGCAGAGCGAGAACAGGCCGCCCTGACCATTATGCGCCCCCCCAAGCCCCGCGGCGGATGCGCGTATAAGGACGAGGTCGGTTGCTGTTATAAAGATGTGTACTTATTATCGCATTTTACCGCGAAGGCTATGAGCAAACCGTCGCGCCGGGCCGGTTCCCGCCCTGGCTGTCAAGCCAACAAGCAATACGTTGGCGCGAGCCGCGCGCGACCGGCGCGAGGAGACGTTGGCGGCGCTAGAGCACAACGTCGGAAAGGTTGAAGCGCTCGACCGCGCTCTGTTCGCGCGCGAGGACGCGGTTGAAGGCCGGCCTCGCCCGGACACGCTCTGCGTGGCCCAGCAGTCGCGGGAAGCGCTCCAGCGGAAAGCCGCTTTTCTGCGCGGTGTTGTAGACCCAGTATAGATAGGTGTCGATGATCGACCAGGTCTCGCCGAACCACCACCCCTCCCCCACCCTGTCGGCGATGTTCGCGCATTCGACAAGCAGCTTGTTGACGCCGTCTTCGACCACACCTTCGGTCGGTCCCGTCGTCCACTTCATGGGCATGCGCACCTGCCTCACCGCAGGATGCAGCGTCGACGAACACCAGACCAAGTCACTCATGGCCTGGTGGGCGCTGACGGGGTCGGACGCGCTGGGAAGCAGCCCCGCCTCGGGACGCAAGGCGTGCAGCGTCCACAAGATCGCGGCGGTCTCGGTCATGAGTTCGCCGTCGAAGAGTACGGCGGGCACCCTGCCCTTGGGATTGATCGCCAAATAATCGGGCGACTTCTGCGCCCCGGCGCGGATGTTGACGCAGACGTCTTGGTACGTCAGGCCCGCCTCTTCGAGGGCGTTCATGGTCACCCGCGAACAGGCGGCCGGAAACTGATAGACGACAATATTCATGGTCCGATCCCGTGGGCGCCGTTGGCGCAGATCTAGGGTCCGGGCGCTTGGCGCGGCGGCGATAGCCACGCCAAGCGTCCAGACGGGTGAGCATGTTGGGTGGGTCCTGGGCCTGGCTGGCGGCGAGGTTCAGCTTGAGGCTTCGGCTGGACGGTAGCGTTCCAAGCGCTCGTCGGTCACCGGATTGAACAGTCGACCGACGCCTTCGACGCTGACCTCGACCGCGTCGCCGTCGTTGAGCCAGAGGGGCGGCTGGCGGCGGGCGCCGACGCCCCCAGGCGTCCCGGTGGCGATGACGTCGCCGGGTTGCAACAGGGCAAAGCGCGAACAGTAGGCGATGATTTCGGCAATGCCGAAGATCATCTCGCTGGCCCGAGCCTCCTGCACCTGGCGACCGTTCACCCTGGTGGTTAGACGCAAGTCCAAGCCGTCGACCTCGTCGCGGGTGACGATCCATGGCCCCATGGCGCCCGAGCGCCAGAAGTTCTTTCCGGCGGTGAGCGAGTGCTTCTGGTACTGGCGCACGCTTCCATCGAGAAAGCAGCTGTATCCGAACACATGGTCGAGCGCGTCGACGGCCTTGATGTGACGCCCGCCACGTCCGAGAACCACGGCGATCTCGCCCTCGAAATCGAATGTCGACGACGCCAACGGACGCACGACCGGCTGATTGTGCGCGACTAGGGAGTCGAAACTTCGGATGAACAGGACGGGGTAGTCGGGCGGCTCGACCGCGATCTCGCGAGTATGGTCGCGATAGTTCATGCCGACGCAGAGGATTTTCCGCAGCGGGTCGCAGGGCGCCGCCAGCCTCACCTGGCTCAATGCCAGGGTGCGACCGCAGGATCGAGCCATCTGTTCCAATTCGTCGGGCGTGCAGCGGTGTGGCGTGAAGCTCGCCGTCTCCGCCGGCTTGTGACGTTCGAAGCCGACGAGACGCACATCGTCGCCCTCGACGATCCCTGCGCCGGTCCCGCCTTCAAACTCAAACTTCACGATCTTCATCGTCGCCTCCTTGCGTCAGGCGCGGTCAGGCGGCTCGGCCCGAGCGTTCAGCTCTTCGTGTTGATGCGCGCGGCGTCGCCATGACCACAAGGGCTCGCTGGCCCTGCGCCCCGCACGACATCGATGATCGCAAGGGCGTCAGCGGCCGATGCGCCGCGCCAGGCGACGTGGCCATCGGGTCTGACCAGGACGAGAGGCCGCTCGTAAAGCCTGACCGCCTCGGCGTCCCGAATCCGCACGACCTCCAGGGGCAGCGATCGCGCTTGAGCCGCGCGTTCCAGGGGCTTGGGATCGGCGTCGTCACTGAAGACCAGCAACACAAATCCGCGGCCAAAAAGGTCCAAGGTCGAGAAACCGGACGCCAGCCACAGGTGCGGCGCCCGTCCCCCGGGGCGAGAAGATTGGCGATAGTTCACTGGATCGTCCTCGATCGGCGCGGCGTCGTCGGGAATGATCAAGGGCGAGTTCTGATAGCTGTAGCCAAGGTGGATGCCCATGGAGTCCCACTCGGCCGCCATCGTGGCGCGGAGCGAGCCGCCAATCGCTTTGCGGGCCGCGTCGCCCTCTATGCCGACCGCGAAAAGGGCCCGATCGCCAGGAACCGTGCGCATCCGACGAAAGTTCATGGTGCCACGGGCGGCGTTGCGCAGCGCTACCGGACGCCGTTCCTCGTGGTAGCTGGCCAGCAGGCCTGGGCCGGCCCAGCCCTTGATCGCGGCGGTCAGCTTCCAAGCCAAGTCCACCGCTTCACCGATCCCGGTGTTCATCCCATAGCCGCCGGTGGGCGAGAGTTGGTGTGCGGCGTCGCCTACCAGGAAGCAGCGGTCCGTCGAAAAGCGATCAACCACAAGCTCGCTTCGCCGCCAGGGTGCGATCGACAGTAAATCGTAGGCGATCGGCTCGCCGATCGCCTTGTCGACGATCTGCCGGGCGCGCGTCTCGTTCCACGCTTTGCGATCAAGGTCGCCCAGGACCTGGACGCGCCAGACGTCGCGGCCGCTCATGTTGATCATCGATCCCCACGCGCCGGTTTCGTCGACCAGAATGTAACGGTAGGCCGGGCGCGCGGCGACCCGCGCCGTCAACTCAGGACTGCGCAGAAAGATATTGGTGCTCTGCGCCAGCAAGGTGGCGCCTGGTGCGCCCACGCCGATCAGCTGCGCCACCGTACTGCCGGCGCCGTCGCAGCCTGCAACGAACTGGGCGCGTACGGCCATCGTCTCGGCGCTAGCCAGGTTGGTGATCTGCGCTGTCACCCCGTCAGCATCTTCCGACAGACTGTCCAGTCGATGCTCATAACGAATGTCGGCGATCGCCGACCGCTCCGCGATGGTCTGAAGCGCCGGGTCGAAGAAGTTCTGAGGACAGAGCTCGTGCTTCTGAGGGCTGAAGGGCGGCGGTGGGCGCGTGGCGTCCGAGGCGACCGGCTCGCGCGCGAGCTCGCGTCCGAGCAGGCCGGTCGTGAACACGATGTCGCGCGACAAGGTTCTGGGAAAGCCGGCGGCCTCGATGTCGGCCACCACGCCCCAGCGACGCGCATGTTCCATCGACCGGATACTGACCTGATCCATCCTCGGATGCTCGGCGCGAAGCGCCTTGGCGCCTTGATCGACGAGCAGGCTTGGTATGCCTCGCCAGCTCAGATCGATGCTGAGACAAAGTCCGACAGGTCCGCCCCCAATGATCAGGACCGGTGTGGTCTCAGCGTTCACAGGCCCGCGCTCCGTGGGCGCGCTTTCGCCGCCAAGCCGCGCCCTCGCCGCTCGGCCATGTAAGTCTCCGGATCCAATTCCCGTCCCGAAGGATTGGCCTTGAATTGGGCCGACGCCATGAACGCGATCATCTCCTCTAGACTGTCGAAGTTCTGAGCGGTGATCTCGACATTGTTGTTGTCCGGATCACGGTAGTAGAAGCTCGTCATCGGACCATGATCGGCGCTTCGGTGCGGCAGCATGCCGTTGTTCTTCATCGCCTCGTACTTTTCGCAGAGGCCGTCGAGACTCCCGGTCATCAACTGCATGTGGTGTAGGCCCGGCGATGTCTGCAACACAGCCGCCTGGACACCGGGCTCCTCGAAGAGGCCGATGGTCTGGGTGTTAGGAAACTCTTCCGATAGCCGGAAAAAGCACATTCTCAGGTCCGAGGCCCGCGTCTGACCGCCATAGTCGCCCGGCCGGACGTCCGCCGCGGGTGCGTGCTCGAAGAAGGGGTCGACGCCCAGGACCGAAGCATACCAGGCCTTCATCTCGTCCAGTCGGGCGGTTTTGAGAATGATCTCGCTGATCTTCAGGGGCGAGCAGGCTTGCCGCGGCGGCTTGTCCGAGCTGTTCATTTTCGGCCTCACGAAGCGCCCCACAATAATAAGAGTACATATCATACACGCGAACTCCAGCGAAAGTTCGCTGCCGCGCGCCACCCAGCCAGCCGATAGATGCGTTCAGACGCCCCGACCCGGCCGCCGCACACCGTGTCGAGCGGCATCCCAACCCTTAGCGGTCAAGGCGGCGCGATCCGGGAGCCAGGCCCGGCCGCGCGCCTGTGGCGGTGGCCAAAAAAAGGGGCTCTTCGTAAGAAGAGCCCCTGGAGGTAAGCGGCGGATCGTGACGCCGCTTAGGGATCAATAGTTCAGGCTGACGGTGAGCCCGTAGGTGCGCGGCGGCGCCAGGAGCGCGACGTCCGAGTTGAACAGCGACTGGGTGAGATATTGGGTCGTACGCGCGCCGTCCTCGAGGTTGCGCACCCATCCACTGACTTGGCGCTTGCCGGTCGGATCGACCCAAGTTAACGATACGTCCGTCCGAACGTAGCTTTTCTGAATCGATCCAGGCGCGTCATAGTAGTATGTGCGCTGACGCGTATAGTATTGGCTGTGCGCTTCGGGAGTCAGAGCGCCAAGATCGCCCAGGTCGAACTTGTGCTTTATCCCCGCCGTGACCGTCCACTTGGGCGAATAGGGCAGCCTGTTGCCGGAGTAGCTCACCCCGTCATTGGTGAACTCTTTGAACTTGCCGTCCAGATAGCTGACGCTGCCGTCCAGGATCGTCCCGTCGGGCAGATAAAGGCCCGTTTCAAATTCGGCCCCGCTGATGCTGACTTTTTTCGCCGGCCGCGTGACGCTGAGTTGCAGCGGAACCGTCGTGCCGGGCGCGGCGGGGTTGTTGACGTAGATGGTGCCGAAGAACTGATACTGGTAGTTGGAATAGTCGTAGTGGAAGGCGGTCAGGTTCAGTTTCAGCCGGCGGTTCCAGAAGCTGTTCTTGATCCCACCTTCATAGGCCGTGACCGACTCGGCCGGGAACGTGCTGACCAGGGCGCCGGGATTGAAGCCGCCGGCCTTCGAGCCGGTGCTCACCGATCCAAACAGCAGGGAGTGGTCGCTCAGATCGGCGTCGACGCCGATCTTCCAGGTGACCTTTTTGAAGGTCAGGTCGCCGTCCCCGTCCACCGGCACCGAGCTGCCGTCGCTCTGCACGACGTTGGTCGAGCCGCGGCTCGATTGCTTGTCGCGCGTATAGCGCAACCCGCCGGTCAAGCGCACCGCCTCGGTGATCGGGTAGGTCACCTGCGTGAAGGCGGCGGCCGACTTGGTCCTGAGGTTTTTGCGTTCCCGCGAGAAAACCCTGATGCCCGTATCCGTGGCGGCGCCGAACATCGGCAGGTTCGTCACGGAGTCTCGGAAGTCATGCACCTTGTCGTCCAGCAGGAAGCCGCCCACCAGCCACCGCAGTTTCGAGTCGTCGTTGGACGCCAGGCGAAGCTCGTGGGACTGGACCTCGTTGGTGTCGTTGAGGACCTTGATTCCAACGTGCACATAGTCACCGCCGGTCAAGGCGAGCCGATCAGGGGTGGATCCTAGGCCCAGGCTGCGCTGGGTGACGTGGCGATAGCCGGGAATATAGGTCAGAGCGCCGATCGGCAGATCGACGTTCAACTCGGCGCGCAGGCCATAGTTCTCGACATTGTTGAAGTTTTGGTCGGTCTCGCTGTCGCGCCGCCCGCCCGCCTTCGGCTGCCAGGGCGTGTTGGCGCAGTAGTTGGGAATGATGACGCCGGCCGGCGACGCCAGGGCGGGGCCGGAGGCCGCCGAGCCCGGGGGGCAGAGCGAGAAGCTGGCGCCATCGTTCTTCTGTTTGGTGTAGTCGCCGCCGATGAAAAGGCGGGCGGCGCCCTTCTTGTAGAGCACGCCCAGCCGCGCGGCCGTGGTGCCCTGATCGTTGAAGCCATCGTCGGTGTAGCCGTCGTGGGCCACACGCTCGACGCTGGCGCGCATGGCGAGGTTTTCGTTGAGCGGCACGTTGACCATCGCCGCCAGATTGATGCTCTGATAGTTGCCGTAGCTGCCTTGGGCAGAGGCGTCAAAGCCGCTCGGATCGGGCTTCCTGGTGATGATGTTGACAGCGCCGCCCGTGGAGTTCCGGCCATACAGCGTGCCTTGCGGGCCCCGCAGAACTTCGATCCGGT
The DNA here is from genome assembly GCF_057586355.1 of Caulobacter sp. SRI_008. Classification (NCBI taxonomy): domain Bacteria; kingdom Pseudomonadati; phylum Pseudomonadota; class Alphaproteobacteria; order Caulobacterales; family Caulobacteraceae; genus Caulobacter; species Caulobacter sp. SRI_008. Next base: position 66,442 of record NZ_JBYCZS010000013.1, on the reverse strand, counting down.
CGACATCGTAAAGGCCGCCCGGTTGCGAGATGGCGTGGGTGATCGGCACGCCGTCGACATTGTAAGAAATCGGCGCCTCGCCGACGATCTGGATGTTCGTGGTCGTGATGCCCCGGATCGAGACGTTCATCGAGTTGTTCTGGTTGGTCTGGAATTGGGTGGCCGGAACCAGACCCTGCAGGTCGGCGACGTTGGAGCCCCCGGTCGTCGCCAGGTTCTTGCCGGTGATGGCGCTGACCGCGATCGGCGCGTTCTGCAGCGTCTCCGACCGACGCTGCGCCGTGACGATGATTTCCGGGACCACCACGTCGGACGACGCAGAAGCGTCGTTCGGGGTCGTCTTGTCCTGCGCCCACGCCGGACTTTGCAGCATCACACCCAGCAATGCGCCGTAGGCAAGCTTGTTAACGTTCATAATCCCTCCTCCCCGATGTTCTGAACCTCGGCATTTGCCGGGCTCCGCGGCTTTTGCCGCTTTCGTTTTCTCTGTGGGACACGGCCCACCAAGATATGTATGCATATTTTAAATTCGAGTTCAACGCACCCCATGCGGCTCATGGCAAATCTTCGGACCGCTGGTCGTTAGAGCGACGCCCTCTCCTGCCCCTCGGGCTTCGTCAGCACCGTGGCAGCCTCGCCGATGGGGCCAGCCGTCGGCAGGCCGCGGAGGCGCCGCGCCAACGCCTAGGAACGCCGCAGCCCCCCATAGCGCTTGACAAGCTCGCAGGCGCAGTTGGTCAACTGAACCTGCCCTCTGCGAGCGATCACGCGGAATGATGCTGGCGAAGATCATCCGTGAACCTGTCGCAGCAAACATTGGCGCCATATCAAAGGGCCGCGGCCCGTATCTCGACCGTGTAAATCCTGTTCATTCCCAATGGAGACGGGCATGTTGAAGGTTTGTATTCTTGGCGCGACGGGCAAGAGCGGGCGTTGCTTGGTCAGGCAGGGGCTGGACAAGGGCCACGTCGTGACCGCGCTGGTTCGGGACTCCGGGCGGTTCGACGAGCCCGAGAACGAGCGGCTCAGGGTCAGACCTGTGGATTTCGGCCGCCAGGGCGAGCTGAGCCAAGCCATGGCGGGCCACGATGTCGTTATCAACGCCGCAGGCTATATCGACACAGCCGATTTCAATCCGCTCGTGCAGCGCATTATCAGCGCGGCCGAGGAGGCGCTCGGCGCTGGTGGCCGATTTTGGATGTTTGCTGGCGCGGCGCTCTTGGATGTTCCGGGAACGACGCGGATGACCCTAACGCTGCCAGGCGTCCCGAAAATCTACACGCGCCATCGAACCAACTACCAGGCCATCACCCGCACGAAGCTCGATTGGTCCGTTCTCTGCCCAGGCCCCATGATCGAAGCGCCCGACGGTCGGGCCACTGAGGATCTGGTTTTGTCGCGCGAGGTATGGCCGACACCTAGGCCAAGCATCACCCGGATGCTGCCCAGCTTGGCTCTGTCTGTCGCCTTCCGGCTGGCGGTCCCGCGCCAGACGATCTTCTACGAAGACGCCGCTTCGGTGATCTTGGATCACCTTCAGACCAACGGGCCGCTTTCGCGGTCGCGGGTCGGGGTGGCTCTTCCCGCCGGCGAACGCCGCCACAAGAGCACGCCGTCGCGAGCCGATCGCGCATGACCACGCACGTCGCTCCCGCCGCCTAGGCTCGTCGCTGCTGCGGGCGCGACGCCATGCCGCAGCCGCATAAACCGGTTGGCAAACCGCTGGACCGCAAAGCTCTGTCTCTAGTGAGGAGACGTTCATGCAAGCGGCCATCGCCAACACCGACACGCCGGCCAGTGGGCTCGGCGACGGAGAGGATGAGGGCGCGTTTCGAGCCCATGTTGGTCGTGTGCCTTTTCCGCTGGTCGTGCTGGACCTGCAACACCGTCCGGTTCAATTCAGCCGCGGCTGGCTGGATGAGGGCCAGTCGTTGCCGCTGGCGCCAACGCCGATCACCGACCACTTCATAGGCCCGGCGCTGGCTGAAGCCCTGACACGTTGCGCCGAGGGCAAGTCGGCGACCTGTCAGGTCGAGGGCCGGGACGAACGCTGGTGGGCGGCGACCCTGTCGCCCTGGCCGAGCATGTCGACGCCGCGCCGTCTGGTCCTCAACATGCGCGAGATCACCGAGACGGTCCGCGCCACCTTCGCGGCCTTACAAGCCCAGCAGCGGCTTTCGATGGCGCTCAAGCTCGACCGCTCCTTGGTGATGGAGACCAGCCTGAGCTCGGGCGAGGTGTGCCTGCAGTCGATGTGCAACGACCTGGAGCGGTTTTTCCTGGGCCGCGGCGTCGAGACCACCGCCCATCGCGACCATCAATTAGGGTTGAAGACCGCCTTCGACGCCTGCGCGCATCAAGGCGCGCCCTTCCACCTGACCTACCGCCTCAACCGCGACGATGCGGTCGAGACTTGGATCGACGCCATCGGCGAACGGTTTGAAAGCTCATCAGGAACGCCCGATCGGGTCATCATCGTCTTCAAGGACGTCACCGACCGCCACCACCAGCAGCAGCGTGTCGAGGCTCTGGCCTATCGCGACGGGCTTACGGGCCTGGCCAATCGCGCCGCCTTCCAGGCCGCGTTCAGCGAGGCGACCGCCGCGGCCCAGGATCGGGCCGAAGGGTTGGGCGTGGTGATGATTGACATGGACTACTTCAAGCAGGTCAACGACACGTTCGGCCACGACGCCGGCGACGCCTTGCTGAAGTCCTTGGCGGGCCAACTGCGCCGAGCCTTTCGCCAGAGCGACACCGTCGCCCGCCTCGGCGGCGACGAGTTCGCCGTGTTGATGCGCGACGTCAGCGATCCGCAAGTCCTGCTGCGCCCAATCGCCGCCTTGGAGGCGCTCTTGCGAAACCCGGTGCAATACAATGGCCAGGACTTCGTGATCAGCACCAGTATCGGCGCGGCGTTTCATCGTCCGGGCGAGACGGACGGGGCGCTGGTTCTGAAGAACGCGGACCTGGCGATGTACGAGGCCAAGGCGGCCGGTCGCGGACGCAGCGTGCTGTTTCAAAACACGATGCGCACCCGCGTCGAGGAAAGATTGCAGGTGCTGCGAGACGTCCGCAGAGGCTTGGCGGACCGCGAATTCTCCCTGCTCTATCAGCCCATCATCGAGCTCGACACCGGCACGGTGGCGACCCTTGAGGCCTTGGTGCGGTGGAACCATCCGGACTTGGGCGTCTTGGTCCCGGCCGCGTTCGCCACCGCGTTCGACGACCCGGAGGTCGCGCCGCTGCTCAGCGAGTTCGCATTCGAGAGCGTTCTTGAACAACTGCGGACATGGATGGACGCGGGTCTGGATCCGCCGCCCGTGGCCATCAATGTCTCCGCCACGCAGCTGCGCGATGGCCGGTTGATCCAAGAGCTTCGCGGCCGGCTGGCGCGTTGGGAGGTCCCGGGCGACAAGCTGTCGATCGAAGTCAACGAGACCATGAGCAGCGGTCGCGCCGACCTCACCGTCAGCGAGGCCGTGCGCGGGCTTGCCGCTTGCGGCGTCAAGGTGACGCTCGACAATTTCGGCGCCGGGCAAGGGTCGCTGGGCAACCCGCGCGACTATCCCGTCGATCGGCTGAAGATCTCCAAGGCGTTCGTGTCCGACTTCGATCCGGTGATCATCGGCTCCATCCTACGGCTCGGTCAGGCGCTCGGCCTACAGGTCGTCGCCGACGGCGTCGAGGGGGGCGAGGCCCTCGCCGCCGTCCGCGATCTGGGTTGCTCCCATGCCCAGGGGTTTCACTTCGCCAAGCCGATGTCGGCGCAGCAGGCGACGAGCTACCTGGGCGCAGCCGCCTCGGACTTCGACGAGGCGGTCTTGTGACCGCCTAGCCGCGAGGCCTGGCGGCGCAACCAGATTTCCGCGTCGTCTACGAAGGTGAAGACGACGGGCACGACCAGCAGGCTGAGCGCCGTGGAGGTCAGCAGCCCGCCCAACACGACGACGGCCATGGGCTGTCGAAAACTCGGGTCCGCGCCGAGACCCAGGGCGTTGGGAAGCATCCCCGCCCCCATGGCGATGGTGGTCATGAGGATCGGGCGCGCGCGCTTATGGCAAGCGTCTAACACCGCTTCCAGACGCGTCATTCCGTTCGTGCGGCGGGCCATGATGGCGTATTCGACCAGCAGAATGGAATTCTTCGTCACGATGCCCATCAGCATCAGCAGCCCGATCAGGACGGGCAGGGAGAAGCTCATGCGCGACACCAGCAGCGCCAGCAGCGCTCCGCCGAGCGACAACGGCAGGGCCGACAGAATGGTCGCCGGCTGGAGAAAGTCGTTGAAGAGAAGCACCAGCACCGCATAGATGCAGAAGATCCCCACGCCGATCGCCAGCCCGAAGCTGCTCATCAGTTCCGAGGTCCGTTGAACCTCGCCTTGCTCGACCAGCTTAATCCCGGCCGGCGGGGCGCTGAGCGTAGGCAGGCGTTTGGCCTCGCGCATGACTTCCCCGGACACGCGCCCATTGAGCTCGACGGTCAGGGTGACCTGGCGAGCCCGGTCGAGGCGGTCGATCTGCGAGGGTCCGCTGCCGATGGACAGGCGGCCCAGCGAGGCGAGCGCGACTTGCCCGTTGCCGCCGGCCACGCGCAACTGGCCGATGGAGTCCAGGTCGGTGCGCAAGGCTGGATCCATCCTCACCCGGACGTCCACTTGACGGTCGGACAGATTGAGCTTGGGCAGCGAGGCGGCGTAGTCGCCGAACGTGGCCACGCGCATGGCCTGGCCAAGGTCGGCGCTGGTCACGCCCAAGGCCGCGGCGCGCGCGTAGTCCGGCGTCAGCTGGATCTCCGGCCGCTGCAGGGCGGCGCTGGAGGTCACGTTGCCAATGCCTGAAATGCGGTTGCGAATTTCCTGTTCGACCTTGTTGGCAGTCTGGTTGAGCAGATCGCTGTCGTCGCCGGTCAGGACGATCTGCAGCGCCTCGCCGTTGCCCGATCCGCCGACAGACACCCGGACCCCGGGCAGCGACCTCAAGGCCTCGCGGATCTTCGCTTCGACGCCCGATTGTTTGAGCCGGCGCTCTCCGCGCGGCGCGAGATCGACAATCAAGGTGGACGCGGTCAGATCGGCGCTGGAGCTGGCTTCCATGCCGCCGCTCGTGGCGGTGCCGGCTTCGGTGAAGACCTTGCGGACTTCCGGCAGCGCCCTGATGCGACGCTCCGCGTCGAGGGAAGCGGCCGTGGTTTGCGCCAGGGTGCTCCCCGGCGGCAAGGTCAAAGACACCGTGACCTGGGCGTCGTCCTGCGCCGGAAGAAAAGCGCTGGACAGAAAAGGGATCATGGCCAGGGAGGCTGCGAAAAAAAGCCCCGCGGCGACCGCCGTTGTCTTACGGCGACGCAAGGTGGTGCGAACCCAGCCCAGGTAGCGGGTCATAAGCGCGCCGTCTCGCTCCTCGCCGTGCGTCGCGCGCAAGAGGTATGCGGCCATCATGGGCGTCAGCAATCGGGCCACCAGCAAGGACATCACCACGGCCACGGCGGCTGTGACGCCAAACTGCCGAAAGATCTTGCCGGGGATGCCGGCCATGAAGGCGGTGGGAAGAAACACCGCGACAATCGTCAGGGTCGTGGCGACGACGGCCAGGCCGATCTCGTCGGCCGCCTCCATCGCCGCCTGGTAGGGAGGCTTGCCCATCCTCAGATGGCGCTCGATGTTCTCGACCTCGACGATGGCGTCGTCGACAAGAATGCCGATCACCAGGGCGATGGACAGCAGGGTAACGAGGTTCAGCGTAAATCCGCAAAGATAGATCACGCCAAAGGTGGGGATGATCGACAGGGGAAGCGCGGTGGCCGAGATCAGCGTCGCGCGCCAGTCGCGCAAGAACAGCCAGACCACGATAACGGCCAGGATCGCGCCTTCCAGCAGCAAGTGCATGGAGCCGTCATAGTTTTCGATGATCGGCGTGATCGTGTTGCTCTGCTCGCTGATCACCACCTCGGGATGCGCCGCGGCGAAGGCCTTGATCTTCTCGCGCACCCGTTTAGCCACGGCCACGTCGCCAAAACCCAAGGAGCGCGTGACGTTGAACGCGATGACCTCGTGACCATCACGGAAGGCGCGCGAACTGCGCTCGGCGTGCGAGTCGCTGATCCTGGCGATCTGGTCGAGGCGAACCATCTGACCGGCGGCGGCCGGGACGGCGACGGCCGCGAGATCCTGCGGCGTGTGCACAGCGCCAAGGGTCCGCAAGGACTGACGCTGGTCACCGATGTCGCCTTGGCCGCCCGAGCTATCGCTCTGCATGTCCTTGAGCTTGCTGCTGACGGTCAGGGGACTGACGCCGAGGCCGGCCATCAGGGCTGGATCCAGGTCCACGTGCGCCTCGCGCGTCACCCCGCCAATGCGCGACACGGTCGCTACGCCCTTCACCGACTGGAGCGCCTTGGCCACGTCGTTGTCGACAAACCAGGATAGCGCCTCCTCGTCTAGGCTGGGCGAGGTGATCGCGTAGGTCAGCATGGCCGATGCGTTCGCGGTGACCTTCGAGACCGTGGGGGTCTGCAGCGCCGACGGCAGGTCGTTCTTGGCGCCGTCGACGGCGTTACGAACCTCCTGGACGGCCTCGTTGGAATCCTTGTCGATCGTGAAGCTTACGGCGATATTCACCGCGCCCTCGGTGATGGTCGTGGTGATGTGATCGAGCTTGCGCAGCGAGGTCAGCTTGTCCTCGATCTTGCGCGCCACCTCGGTTTCCAGCTGCTCGGGCGCAGCGCCCTCCAGCGTGGCGGCGATATTGACGGTCGGTTGGTCCATGTCCGGGAAGTGCTGGATGTCGAGACGCTGGAATCCGTAGACGCCAAAGGCGGTCAACAGCACGAACAGAAGAATGGCCGGCACCGGATATTTGATCGACAGGGCGGAGATGTTCATCGCACGGCTCCCGTGACCAGAACGCTCGCGCCGTCGGAGAGGAAGGCCGCGCCGCTCTTGACCACGCTCACCTCGCCGCCCAGCCCGGAGACCTCAATGCGTCCGCCTTGACGCGCGCCGGTCGTCACGGCGCGTCGATGCGCACGCTTGTCCGCGCCGACCACGAACACGTAGGCGCGCCCGTCACGCAGCACCACGGCGGTGTCGGGCAGGGTCATGACCTGGGAGGCCCCGACATCGATCACCCCGCTGCCGTACATGCCCGCGCGGGCCGGCGAACCGGGCGGCAGGCTGACATAGGCGACGCCGCGACTCGTGCTGGTGTTCAGGGTCGGAGAGACCAAGCGCACCGCGCCGGTGACGGCTTCGCCGCCGGGGAGACGGACCTCGGCCCGCTGGCCGGCCCTGACCCTGGACAGTTGCTGGGCGCCCAGCTCCGCCTGCCACTCAACGCGCCCCTGGCGCACCAGTCGGAACAACTCCTCTCCCGAATTGACCACCTTGCCCAGCAACGCCGAACGCGACGAGACCACCCCGTCGTCCACCGCTGTCACTTGGGTCTGAGCCAGCTGGATTTCAGTGCTGCGCAGCTGCGCACGCTGCTGGGCCAGAGCGGCCTGGGCGGTGCGCTGGGTCACGGCGTATTTCTGGATCTGTTGGGCCGACAAGGCGCCGCTGGAGGCGACCTGGCTGGCCCGGTCGACATCACTGTCGGCCTGAGCAAGATTGGCCTCCGCCTCGGCCACCGCCGCCCGCAGGCGGGCGCGATCGGCCAGGAGGGTGTCGGGGGACAGGTTCGCCATAACCTGGCCCCGCCGCACCCGAGCGCCGACATCGGCGCGCAGATTGTCGATGCGCAGCGGCCCCGTTTGGGCGCTGATGATCGCCTCCTGCCAAGCCAGCAGTCCGCCGCTGGCGCGGATTTGCTGCGGCCATGTCAGGGTTTCAGGCTTGACCAATTCTACGGTCAGGCTTGCGGGCGGCGGCCCGCCGGTCTTCGGTGAGCAGGCGTTTAACGCGGCCAGGCTCAGCAGGACGGCGCCCATGCGGGCCCCGTGGATAGGTCGGAACATCACGGCGGGGAAACTCCGTCTGAGCGCTTTGAATCGGCCAAGGTGTCTTTTGTCGTGTCCCAGCCGCCGCCGAGCGCCTTGTAGAGCGCTATCCACTGGCGAAGCTCGGTGACGCGAAGATTGATCAGCGACTGTTGTGCGTCCAAGGCCGTGCGCCGGGCGGTCTCGCGGTCGAGGAGCGCCGCGTTGCCGGCCCGATAAAGTTGGTCGGTGGCCATGAAGCTAGCGTGGTAGCCTTGGGCCGCGAGGTCGGCGTCGGCCTGTCGGCGGCGCGCGACGTCCAGTTGCACCAAGTCTTGCTCGACCTCGAGAACCGCGCTGCGGACGGTCTGGCGATAGGCGGCCAATTGATAGGCATAGCTGGCGCGCGCGGACCTGACGTTGGCGCGACGTTGTCCGCCATCGAAGATCGGCAGGGACAGGGACGGCCCAAACGACCATTGATCAGCGCCCCCGCTCGTCGAGATCGACCCCGACAAGGTCAGGCTGGGATAGCGATTGGCGACGGCTGCGCCGATTTCGGCGTTGCTGGCCGCCAGTTCGCGCTCGCTGGACGCCACATCGGGTCGTTGTCGAACCAGGTCCGCCGGCAGGCTGGTCACATCAAGCGACGCGGGCCTGGGCAGACCGAGGTCGCCGGCAGCCATGCTGGCGCGTAACTGGCTCTCCGGTCGCCCCGTCAGGGACGCGAGGCTCTTGACCAGCAGGTCGCACTGTCCTTCTTGGTCGGTAAGCGAAGATCGGGTGCTCGCCGCCGCGGCGTCCGCCAGGGCCGCGTCGGACGCCGGCGAGAAGCCGGCGTTCGCATTGATCCGCGTCAGGCGCGCGGAGGTCTCTTGCGAAGCCGTTTCCTGGACGAGCACCTGAGCCAATTGCTCACAGCCGCGGTAGCGCACGTAGTCGTCCGCCACTTCCGCGGCCAGAGAGATCCGCGCGTCGTGCCAATCGTCCGCCCGCGCCTGAATGCGCGCTCGGGCGGCCTGGACATTGCGGCGTGTCTTGCCGAACAGATCGAGTTCCCAACTGGCGTCGAGGCTCTCCTGGCTCGTGGTCGCCACGATGTCCTGTCCCGTCGTCAAGACCTGCTTGGACCGCGTTCGCATGGCCGAGGCCGTCGCGCTGGGCAGACCCGCTGCACGCTGAGTACTGAGATTGGCGCGCGCCTGATCAATGCGGGCGAGCGCCTGGTCGAGCGTGGGGCTGTTTTGCTGGGCCTGGGCCTGCAACGCCGTGAGGACGGGGTCGTCGAAGCGCGCCCACCAGTCGGCCAGGGCGGCGTTGGCGTCGCCGTGCGGGGTCGGGGCCGACCACTCAGCCGCCACTTGAGGGTCTGGGCGCTGGTAGTCCGGACCGACCGTACAGGCCGTCGCCAGCAAGGCCAGCGCCGGCGCCAGAACTCGAAATCGATCCAAGAGCCTCTCCGAAGGGTCGGTTCAACAGAGAGTCTGACTTAGGCGATCAGCGTGTTAGGCGGTGCGCGGCGGAAGTAAAGTTGGGAAAAAGTTGTGTTAAGAACTGTAAAGCCAGCGGCGAGCGGTCACCAACCCGGCATAAAGACGTTCTCGTGAACACAGCCCAAACCCCAGCCGCGCCCCGGATTTTGCTCATCGACGACGACGATGAGCTGACCGCCATGCTCTCGGAGTTCCTCGTCTGTGAGGGCTTCGGCGTCGGCACGGCCCACGACGGCCAACAGGGCGAGACCGCCGCCCTGTCGGGCGATTTCGATCTCGTCGTCCTTGACGTCATGCTGCCGCGGCGCTCGGGCATCGAGGTCTTGGGACGGATCCGCCGCGCCAGTACGATCCCGATCCTGCTGCTGACAGCGCGGGGCGACGAGGTGGACCGGATCGCCGGGCTCGATCTGGGCGCGGACGACTACCTTCCCAAGCCGTGTTCCCCAGGCGAGCTCGTTGCGCGCATTCGCGCGATCCTGCGGCGTATCGTGGCGCGTGACGAGCCCGCCGCGACCGCCGTCATCGCCAGCGGCGCCTTGAGGTTGTGGCCGGCCAGCCGCAAGGCTGAATGGGCCGGCGCGCTCCTCGACCTCACCGGGACCGAATACAGCCTTCTTGAGGAACTGGCGCGGCACGCAGGACAGTTGGTCAGCAAGGAGCAGCTGTCGGTCAGTGCTCTGGGCCGGCCGCTGACGGCCTACGATCGCCGTATCGACGTGCACATCAGCAGCATCCGGCAAAAACTCGGTCTGCGTCCCGGTGGCGGCTCGTGGATCCTGAGCGTGCGAGGTCAAGGCTACCAGTTGGTCTGTCCATGATGCCCAGCCGCCTATTCTGGAAATTCTTCCTGGCCTTTTGGCTGGCTTCGATCTGCCTGCTGGTGATCGGCATGGCCCTGCTGTCGGTGCTGCGCAACGGTCCGGCCCAGATGCTCGCCGTCGCCCAAGTCCAAGAGATCGTCGCCGACGTGATCGCCGCCGACGGGCCCGTCGCCGCAGAACCCGTTATGCTGCAACAAGCGCGCCGCAACGGGCGCATGGCCCTGTACGACGCGGAGGGAAAATTCATCGCAGGCGTCGCGGGTGTGGCTCTGGGGTCCACGACCCAGACGGTGTTGGCCCCGGACGGTCGGCGCTATCAGTTAGCGATCGCCGCCCCTCAGTCCAGCTTGGCGCCGCCGCTCCTTGTCAGCGGGTTTGTCAGTGTCCTGTTCAGCGCAGCCCTGGCTTGGTATTTCTCCGTTCCGCTGGCGCATCTGAGCGCGGGTTTTCGCGCGGTCTCGGCCGGCCAGTTGAGCACGCGGTTGGGCGCTCGGGTCGGCGCCCGCCGCGACGAGATCGCCGATCTGGCGCACGAATTCGACGGCATGGCCGCCCAGTTGGAGCAGCTGTGGCTCGCCCAGCAGCGGTTGCTCCACAACATTTCGCACGAACTTCGTTCGCCGCTCGCGCGGCTCCAGGTCGCCGTCGGCCTTCTGCGGCAGTCGCCCGACGGCCGTATGGACATGGTGTCCCGCGTCGAGAGAGAAGCCGATCGTCTGGAAGGCCTGCTGGCCGAAATCTTGACGCTGGCTCGGCTGAAAGCCGGTCATGCCCTGGGTCATGAAGAAAAAATCGACCTGATGGATCTGGTTTCCGCGATCATTGATGACGCCAATTTCGAAGCCCAGACAAAGGCTTGCCGGGTGACTTTCGAGGGTGCGGCGCCGTTTGTGACCTTCGCCAAGGGCGAGGTTCTCTACCGCGCTTTCGAAAACGTCATTCGCAACGCGGTGAAATATTCTCCACCGGGCGAGACGGTGCTTGTCCGCGCCGGCATTGAGCACGACCGGTTGGTGCTCGAAGTCATCGACAAGGGCCCAGGCGTGCCAACCGCGGCCAGGGAGGAGATGTTCGACGCCTTCAAGCGCTTCGATGGCGAGGCTCGAAGGCTCGAAGGTTTCGGCCTGGGTCTGGCGATCGCGCGCGAGGCGGTCCTATGGCACGGCGGCGACATCCGGGCCGAAGACGGTCCGCTTAGCGGCGGTCTGAAGATGGTGGTGACCGTACCTCGCCGCGGCGCGCCGCTCGATACGCCGTGGCCAGCCGGGTAAGCGACGGCGCGTCATCCCGCCCCGCCCCAGCGATCGCGCTCGAGGTTCGTCGCGTCCCTGCCCTGCGCGACCTGTTCAGAACGGCTTCATGCCGGCGCTCGGTCAGGGCGGCCCGCACGGCGTTTGACCCAGGCCCGAGAGGGCGAACGGCAAACCGCGCTCGCCCTCCCCCATGGACTGGAGAACGCCGGTCAATCGCGACAAGCGCGCCTGCTGCCGCACCAAGGCCTCGCTCAACGCGGCGTGTACAGCCTTGGCCTGAGCTTCCGGGGCGTCGCTCAAGGTCAGGAAACCGGCGATGGCCGCCAGCGACAACCCTAAGGCCCTCAGTTCCACGACCGCCTGGAGGCGCTCAAGGGCGGGGGCGTCGTAACCGCGGACATTGCTGACGAGGCGATGCGAGCGGACCAGCCCTTTGTCCTCGTAGTGGCGAAGCGTTCGGCTGCTGACGCCCAGGGCGCGTGCGGCGGCCTGGATATCGACCAGGCCCATCGCGGACCCCTGCCCCAAAGGCTCGCGGCGCATCCCGCCCCGCCGGGCCATGACATCCAAGGGCCCGTCGGCGACGCGCGCAATCGATCTGGACTGCTTGCTCACCGGCGTACGCTCGTCAGCCGCCACGTCCAGTAAAGAGCGTCTTAGGCGCGCGCCCTTCCCAGGGGCGTGGCCGTCTTCCCCCGGACAACTCGCGCACGGCCCCAAAATGGTCGATCGCCAGAACCCGTCCATCGACGATAGCGGTCCCCTCGTTCACCACCCGAACCGACATCGGACGCCGACCGCCCTGCTCGCGCAGCCAGCGGCCTATGCGCCAGAAAAGCGAAGGCGTTTCGACAAGCGGCAAGCCGTCGAACCCTGCCTGGAGGAGCACGAGCGGTTGAGAATCTGGGCTGTTGGCGTTGGGCATCAGGATCGACAGCGTTTCTTTGAGGGGCTGTGGTGAGCCGTTCGCCCTCAAGCGACCGGCCGGGGTTTCGAGGTTCGGGCCTGACGAGCGGCTCGATCGAGCGATCTCGACCCGCCCGCGCCGATGGCGTCCAAAAGCACAGCGCTCGCTTTTCTCCCGCCTAAATGAGGCGAGCGTCACCGGCATAGGATTATAATAAGTACTCATATTATAGATTGAGACGCAAGCCTCGATTGAGCGACACTTGCGCGCCGACCGACAGGTCGCGCCTCAGCCCTGAGCGGCGTGGCGGGCGCAAATGCGCTGGCCGCTTTAAATAAGTATACTAATTATTGACACGCCGAATTCGACTGCTAGGGTCGCGCTGTCGGACGCAAACCGCAGAAAACGAGGTCGGGCGTGGAGAAATCCCGCCGAAGGCCGTCGCGCAGACGCCCGGGTCCGTCCGGGGTCGCCAGCGTCGACCCAAGCCGACCGCAAGCCAAAGTCCCGAGGGAGATCATGCCGCTTAACTTCCCAGATACAATCGACGTTGCGGTGGCGGCGACGGAGTTGGAGAACACGATCGCCGGCGTCGCCGCGCCCACCGGTGAGAAGTTCGCCGTTCAAAACCCGGCGACGGCGACCCTCGCGGGCATGGCGCCGGCCGCCGACGTCGATACGCTCGACCGCGCCGTGGCCGCCGCGCGCGAGGCGTTACCGGCCTGGAGCGCTCTGGACCACCAGGCAAGAGCGGAGATGCTAAAGGCCTATGCTGGCGCCTTGATGGCTCGCGCCAACGACTTGGCCCATGTTCTGACGCTTGAACAAGGCAAGGATCTCAACAGCGCGCGGATGGAAATTTTCGGCACCGCGATCTGGATCGATCAATTCAGCCAGATCGACATCCAGGATCAAGTGATCCGGCCCGGCGTCAGCGGCAGTCTGGTGGTCCGACATCGGCCCGTCGGCGTCGTGGGCGCTATCGCGCCCTGGAATGTACCGGTTTTCCTTGGCCTGATGAAGGTCGCCCAGGCCTTGATCGCGGGCTGCACCGTCGTGCTCAAGCCCTCCCCGTACACGCCGTTGACGACCTTGATCGCCGGAGCCATCGGCCGCGACGTCCTGCCGCCGGGGGTGTTCAACGTCGTGAGCGGCGGCGACGAGCTTGGCAAGGCGATGACCCAGCATCCGGGCATCGACAAGATCAGTTTCACCGGCTCGACCGAGACCGGCAAGCGCGTCGTCGAGAGCGCGTCGCGAACCATGAAGCGCGTGACCCTGGAACTGGGCGGCAACGACGCCGCCATCGTGCTTCCCGACGCCGACCTCGACAAAGTCGCGCCCGGCATCTTCTTCGGCGCGTTCAACAATGCCGGACAGGTCTGCATGGCCATCAAGCGCCTCTACGTCCACGCCGACATCCATGACGATCTCGTGGCGCGCCTGGTGGAGATGGCGCGACACTTCCCGGTGGGCGACGGGTTCGAGCCCGGGGTCGCTATGGGGCCCATTCAGAACGCGGCTCAGTACGAACGCGTGCGCGAACTCGTCGACGAGGCGCGACAGCAGGACGGCGCCAAGGTCGAGGTTGGCGGACAGCCGCTGGAGGGTCCTGGCTTCTTCTATCCGCCGACGATCATCACCGGACTTGCCGAGGATGTCCGACTGGTCCGCGAAGAACAGTTCGGTCCAGCCTTGCCCGTGTTGTCCTGGACCTCGGAGGACGATGTGGTGGCGCGCGCCAATGCGACACGCTACGGGCTGTCCGCATCGATCTGGACCCGAGACCTGGCCAAGGCCGACAATCTGAGCCGCAGGCTAGAGGTCGGCACGGTGTGGGTCAACGCTCATGGTTTGCCTGACCCGGCCGCGCCGTTTGGCGGGATGAAGGAGTCCGGTCTTGGCCGAAGCTTTGGCACGATGGGCGTCGAAGCCTATCTCGAAGCGCAAACCCTCAATATCGAACCGCGACCACCCGGGCCGTAAAACGGCAAGGTTTGAGCTGCCGCGGCGCCTGGAGAACCCAGGCTCCGCGCGGGTCCTCTGACCTGTCGGCTCCGGCGGCGGCGCCCGATCCTTTGCGACCATGGCGAGGTGCAGGCTGACCCGTTTGGCAGCACGACCTCTCCAATCAGATGTCACGCTCGAGGGCCAGCACCAGGCCCCTGATGCATCAGCAGGGATTGGCGTCCGGCCCAGATGGACGCCGAAGACACAACCAACGTCATCAAGGCCACGCACCCCGCACGGCCAAAGGAGCAAGACATGTCCGCAGACGGCAAATGGAAACTGATCGTGACGACTCCGATGGGGCCGCGCGAAGGCGAACTGGACATTACGGTCGCCGGCTCGACCTTCACCGGCGTGGCGCGCGGCGCCATGGGCGAGAATCCGGTCGAGGGTAAGGTGGAAGGCGATCAGCTGTCCTGGACGACCAAGCTCACCGCCCCGATGCCCCTCACGCTCGAATTCGAGGTGACCTTCAGCGGCGACACCGCAACCGGCGAGGTCAAGCTCGGCATGCTGGGCAAGGGCAAGGTGAACGGCTCGCGCCTCTAGCGCGGCTTCCAGCGACTCCCACAAAACTCCCTCCCGTAATGGGAGGGCTTTTTGCCTTCGGCGCTGACGCGGTTAGCCGCGCAATGTCTACAAGGGCTTCCTCGAATCGCGCCGTCGGCGCAGCACGCTCCAGGCCGAACCGCGCCGCCGCCGATGGCCTGTATGGGTGACGCAACCGCCCGCCCCGTCTGATCCGTTGCCCGCGCCTGCGAATGACGCCCGTGATAGCGAGCGACGTCTAGCGCGGCCTATTCGAGCGGTTCGCCCCCCGAACATCGGCATGATGCTCAGGGTCCGCCAAGGCCTGATAGGCCGCGCAAACAACCCGCGGCCGGTTCAAGGTCTGACGGTCGGCGCCCCAGAGGCCTCGCCGACCTCGCCGTGACCCAAAGGCGCCTCCAGCATGGTTCAAGGCCGCCGCCAGGTTTGACCGCGACAGATGACCGACACGCAGCCCTCCACCTTCAGCGTGCCGTCGGACTGCCCGGTGATCTTGCTGGCGTAGGTCTTGCCGGTGCGCGGATCGTAGATCGTCCCGCCAATCCATTGATTGAGGCCATCGGGCCGAAAGTCGATCAACATCAGCGTACCCACGAGCTTGCGTGTCCTCAGGCTCGGGTCGGGGTTGTTCCGATCGGTCCCATCGCCCCGGGCCGCCTGGCTCATCCAAATGATCGTTCCGCATAGCTTTCCAGCCTGATCGCGGCACGCGGCGAGTCGGATCTTGGCGCCGCCCGTCTGGGTCAGCCAATCGCCCTCGATTGGCGCGGCCTGAGCCGAACCGGTGGCGAACACCAGCGCCAGCAGGCCAAGAGCCCAAGCGGGCGCCCCTGAACGTAGCTTTACATTGACCATGTCTTCGCCCTTGCCTCGGCGAAGGATCGGGGCTCGCCCGCCCCCCTCGACCATTTAACCATATTGGTTCAACGCTTGCGAGATTTGGTCTAAATATGGCTTAATTGGGGCGTGCCGTTCTGGCGTGTCGGCGATTGTCGGCGGCGTAGCCCCTCACTTAGACTGACCTCGGCCGTCGCCAATATCGCCTGAATTTAAGCTTTTTCCAGCGGCTAGGGCCTCTGGTACGTCGACATGACGGTCGACGGTCACCGCCGCGACCAAAATGGGTTGCATTGGTTTAAATTGGTGTCATTGGTATTTCATCCGCAAAACCTCGGGCCATCAAGCAGAGGCGCAGGAACGCGGTGAGGAGGTCGGCATGCTCGAAAGCAAACTCATCGTCGCCATTGGCGCTTCGGGTCCCATCGCCCGCCCATTCGTCCAGGGCTTCCTGGACCAGGGCCTGCGGGTGCGGATCCTGGCGCGCCGCCCCGAGGCGGTTTCGCGGATGTACCCCAACGCCGAGGTTGTCCAAGGCAATATGATGGTCGCCGCCGACGTTCGCAGGGCCGCTGAAGGCGCGGACGGGATCTTCCTGATGACGCCCATGGCCTTGCTCAACGACCCGACCAACGAAGTCGAGGCGGCGCGTTTGGTGATCGCCGCGCTCAAGACCGCAAAACCCCGCCACCTGATTTACACCTCGGCGATTGGCGCCGACCGCCCGACCGGCGTTGGCGTGCTCGACGCCAAGTTCCACAACGAAGCCCAGATCCGCGACAGTGGGCTGCCCTACAGCATCCTGCGCTGCGCCTCGTATATGGAGGACCTGTTTGACGTGCGGCTGGACATGCTGCGCAAGGGCCGGTTCCTTCTCCCCGTCCGTCGGAGCCAGGAATTTTGCTACGTCAATCAGAAGGACGTCTCGCGCTTCATCGCCCAGGAACTTCTGCGCAAGGACGTGGTCCTCAATCGGGCGATCGATTTCGTGGCTCCCGGCAGCTATCGGGTGGCCCAGATCGAGCACGCCCTGAGCGCCGCGGCCCGTCGAACGATCAAGGCCACGCCCCGGTTTCCCACCTATCACCTCTACCAGGCGCTGCTGCCGCTCTTTCGCATGCGCCGCCATCGCTTCGCCTCGCTGATCCCGTTGGTCGCGCATTGGGATAAGCACGGCTGCGTGGCGCGCGGTGAAAGCGTAGCCGTCGCCGCACCGGGGTTTCGCATGACCGGACTGGACGAACACCTGCGCGCTCTCTTTCGCGCGACGCCGCGCTGAGCCGGGGAAGTCGAGACCGGGAACCCGGCCAAGAGCGCCCCGCGCGGCCCTGCCCACGACGGCTCTCGCCCCGACAGGTTCGATGGCTGTGATCCCGCCGCCCCCGGCGGTGGTCACGCGCCATCGTTGGCGCCGGATACCCACGAGCCTTGCACCGCCGCGCCCCGCCGCGCGGCGATTTCGCAACCGCCTATAGCGCCGCTGACGGTTCGTATCTGCTGACCGCAACGGCCAATACAAGCCAGCCGATTTGGAGAGAAAAGCATGTTGCAGATCCAAAGACTGTCTCTGGAAGAGGCGCGTGAAGCCCTGGCCGGAGCCCGCGCTCACGCGGCCGCGATCGGCGTTCCGATGTGCATCGCCGTGGTCGACGAGTCGGGCACGCCAATCGCGTTCGAGCGCATGGATGGCGGCAAGGTCCACTCGGTGCAGGTGGCGATCGACAAGGCCTTCACGGCTGCGTCGGCCCGAAAGGCGACGCACGACTATAACGCCGCCTGCGTGCCGGGGAACTTGGTGTTCGGGATCCACACCGCGCTCGGCGGGCGCCTCTGCGTGGTTGGCGGCGGTCTGCCGATCTCGGTCGCCGGCGTTACCGTGGGCGGCATCGGCGTCTCGTCAGGCTCGCCCGAGCAGGACATGGCCTGCGCCGAAGCCGGCCTGCGCCAGCTCCTAACCAGCCTAGCCCTCTAGTCCCTGGCTGAGGCTGAGGCCGACTTATCCTGCGGCGCCTTCAAGGTCGATTCCATGACCGGGTCATCCTGGTCGATCGCCTCGCGCGGCTGATGGCGCTGCTGGGGGTTTGGGACCTGGCTCGGCTGATCGGCGCTTCGTATCCGCCTGCTGCCTGGCTCGCGCCGCCCCGTTCAACCCACCCATCGCGACCAAAATCGAGCGACCCGTCGCATCGCCGGCCTGTTGGACGCCGCGACGGGCTTGGCGATGGGCCGGTAGGGCGATGGGCGATCCGCGCCACGGTGATTGCGACGAAAATGGCTGCGGACGGGCTCAGCCAGGCCCGGTCAAACCAATTTTCTGGATTGGTCATTTCGCCGCCTCCCCACGGTCTGTCAAGACTTTCGAGAGATTTGCCTCTTGAACGAAATCGTCTGCGGCCATATTGGTTGAGCATTGGTCAAATTGGTTGGCGCAGAGCGCCGGCGAGGTTCCGTAAAATGCAATCGCTCGTGACAGATCCGCCCCAGACCATGCGCGCCTGGGTGCTCAAGGAGCCTGGCCAGTTGGAGATGGCCGAAAAGCCCGTGCCACGCCCAGGCCGCGCCGAGGTGCTGGTGCGCATCGACGCGGTGGCGGTCTGCGCCACCGATCTGGAGGTGATCGCCGACGGCCCGCCCGCGCTCATCCAGGGCGGCGCGCCGTTCAACAAGAACTTCACGCCCGGCCACGAGTACATGGGGACCATCGCCGCGCTCGGCGAAGGGGTCGATGACTGGGCGATCGGCGATCGCGTGACCGTCGAGATCCACGCCGGCTGCGGCCGTTGCCGCCGCTGCCGCGAGGGGATGTACACCTCTTGCCTGAACTACGGGGCCAACTACGAGGGGAACGACAAGGGTCATCGCGCCAACGGCTTCACGACCGACGGGGGCTTTGCCCAGTACGCGGTCAACCATGTCAACACCCTGGTGCGCGTACCCGAGACGATGAGCGACGAGGAGGCCGCGCTGGTCGTGACGGCCGGCACGTCGATGTATGGCTTCACCGAACTGGGCGGCCTGATGGCCGGCGATAGCGTCGCCATCCTCGGCCCGGGTCCGATCGGCCTCCTGGCGGCGGCGATCGCCAAGTCGCTCGGCGCGGCCACGGTGATCCTGACGGGCACGCGCCCTGACCGCCTGGCGATCGGCGAGAAGCTGGGCGCCGACGTGACCCTCAACGCCCGCGAGGAGGACGTCGTCGCCGCAGTCCATCGTCTATGTCCTGGCGGGGTGGATTTCGTCCTCGACTGCGCGGGCACCGAAGCCTCGGTGAACGAGGCGATCGGCATGATCAATCGCGGCGGGAAGATCTGCCTGGCGGCGTTCCCGCACGCCCCGGTGGGCGTCGACCTGCCGACCGCCGTGCGCAACAACGTCTACATCTATGGCATCCGCGGCGAGGGAAAGAGCGCCGTGCGGCGGGCCATGGCCTTCATGGCCCAGCGGCGCTTCGACGCCACCCTCATCCACACCCATACCTTCGGCCTCGGCGCGCTGCCCGAAGCGCTCCGCTACGCCCGCGAGCGCGTCGACAACGCGATCAAGGTCGTCGTGCGGCCGCAAGACTGATCGCGCAGGAGATCCTCACCATGAGCGCCCACAAGATCGTCGAGATCGCGCCGCCCGGTCCGCCCGAAGACCCGCTGCGCGACTGGCCGCCGGAGCTGCGCGCAGAGTTCGAGGCCAATCAGTTCAGTGGCGGCGTCGGCAGCGTCCTGGTCTCCGAGACCGAGCGCGTCCGGGTCTGGCACCTGTTCCTGCCGCCTGGCGGCTGGCTGACCTTCCACCGCCATGTGTTGGACTATTTCTGGACCACGACCACGGCCGGCGTGGCGCGCGGCTACTACCAGGACGGCCGGATCATGGACGTTCACCACTATGCCGGCGAGACCCGCCATTTCGAGCACGGCGAAGGCGATTTCTTCGTCCACGCCATCCAGAACGTGGGCGAGACCGACCTGATCTTCGTGACCGTCGAGTTTCTGGACAATGCGGCCAATGGGCCGATCGAGATTCCCGACGCCATGCGCTTGCAGCCCGAGCCGGCGCAGCTCGCCTAGCCCCTTCAGGAACGACCATGACCAAGCGACTTCGCGGCGTGATCGCCGCCATCACCACCCCCGTTCTCGAGAGCGGTGAGCCGGACATCCACCGGTTCCTCGCGCGGGCCCGCCAGCTCCTGGACAGCGGTTGCGACGGCCTGAACGTGCTGGGCACGACGGGCGAGGCCACCTCGTTGTCAGTGTCCCAACGCATGGACGTCATGAACGCCCTGGCCGGGTCGGGCCTTCCCCTGGCCCGGATGATGGTCGGGACGGGGGCGGCCGCCGTGCGCGATGCGACGGTGCTGACGCGCGAGGCCGGCGAGCTGGGTTTCGCTGGCGCGCTGCTCCTGCCGCCATTCTACTATCAACCGGTCACCGACGCGGGCATCCTGCGGGTCTTCGACGAAGTCGCCAACAGTTCGGCGGCCGCGCCGCTGCCGCTCTATCTCTATAATTTCCCGGCGCTCTCGGGCACGCCCTATACGCCGGCGCTGGTCGCGGCCCTGGTCGCGCGTTTTGGCGATCTGATCGCGGGCCTCAAGGACTCTTCGGGCGATATCGCCTATGCGCGCCAGATCGCGGCTCTATCGACGCACCTGGACGTCTTCCCATCCAACGAGGCCAATCTGATGCTGGCCCGCGACGAGGGCCCGTTCGCCGGCTGCATCTCGGCGACGGCCAATCTCAACGCGATCGACTGCGCCTTGGCCTACCACCATGGCGACAAGGCCGCCCTCGCGCGGGCTGTGGCCGTCCGCGGCATCTTCGACGGCCTGCCGCTGGTCCCCGGCGTCAAGGCCATGGTCGCCCACCTCTCGGGTGATCTGGAACATGCCCGGACCCTGCCGCCCTTCTCGCCGCTGCTGGCCGAACAGATGCAGACCCTGGTCTCGCGTCACGTCGCGCTCTGCGCCCCAAGCCCCGTCGCATGACCTACGCCTTTCAGCCCGCGCCGCATCCAGCGATCGCCATTGAGGGCGAGTCCCTGACCTTTCCGGTGCGGCGGGTGTGGTGCGTGGGTCGCAACTACGCCGATCACGCGCTTGAAATGGGCGGCGACCCGGTTCGCGAGCCGCCCTTCTTCTTCGCCAAGCCGACAGACGCCATCGTGCCGGGCGGAGGCGCCCTGCCCTTCCCGCTGGCGACGAGCGATCTGCATCACGAGGTTGAGCTGGCCGTCGCCCTTGACCGTGGCGGCGTGGACCTGACGGCTCAGCAAGCCTTGGCGTGCGTTTACGGCTACGCGCTGGCGCTGGACATGACGCGTCGCGATCTACAGGCCCTGGCCAAGCGCGACGGCCGGCCCTGGGACATGGCCAAGGGGTTTGACCAATCCTGCCCGATCGGGGCGGTGCGCCCGGCGCGCGGTCTGGAGCCGAGTGGGACGATCGGTCTGACGATCAACGGTCAGGTTCGCCAGAGCGGCAGGTTCGTCGACATGATCTGGTCCGTGGCGGACTGCGTCTCGGCGCTGTCACGCCTCGTGCGGCTGGAGCCGGGCGACATCCTGCTGACCGGCACGCCGGCCGGCGTTGGCCCGGTCGCCGCTGGCGACGTCCTCGAAGCCCACAGCGACGCTGCGCCGTCGCTGCGCACGGCCTACCTAGCGCGTCCCGCGACGCGCGAACACGAGGTTTCCTGATGACGCAAACGCTCGCCGCTGACCGTGTCCGGTTCCACCCGCGTCTGCGCGACTATGTCGAGACCGAAGTGCTGGCCGGTCTGGACCTCGATCGCGCGCGGTTCTGGACGGCCTTTGGCGAGATCATCGCCCGGTTCGCGCCGGTCAACGCGGCCTTGCTGGCCGAGCGCGACCGGCTGCAAAGCCTGATCGACACCCGCAACGCCGCTTGGAAGGGCCAGGCGCCGTCGCCGCAGGCCGAGGCGGCGTTTCTGCGGGAGATCGGCTACTTGCAGCCCCAGCCGCCCGCCTTTGCGATCGCCACCCAGAACGTCGATCCGGAGCTGTCGACCCTGGCCGCGCCGCAACTGGTCGTGCCAATCGACAATGCGCGCTACGCGCTCAACGCCGCCAACGCCCGCTGGGGCAGCCTCTATGACGCGCTCTACGGCACCGACGCTCTGCCCGGCGCGGCCGCGCCTAGCGGATACGACACCGGCCGCGGCGACGCCGTCGTGGCCTGGTGTCGCGCCCGTCTCGACGAGATCGCCCCGCTAGCGGCGGGCAGCCATGCGGCGGTCACCGCCTACCGGGTCGAGAACGGCCAGCTGGCCACCGACAGCGGGGGCTTGCGCGATCCGGCCCAGTTTGTCGGCTACGCGGGTGCGGCCGAGCGCCCCGACAAGATCCTGCTGCGCAATCACGGCCTGCACCTGGAACTGGTGATCTCGCCGCAAAGCCCCATCGGCCGACGCGACCGGGCCGGCGTCGCCGACCTGGTGATCGAGAGCGCGGGCTCGGCGATCATGGATTTCGAGGACTCGGTCGCCGCCGTCGATGAGGACGACAAGATCGCGGTCTACCGCAACTGGCTGGGCCTGATGCGGGGCGACCTGGCGGCCAGCTTCAAGAAGGACGGGCGGCTCATCGAGCGGCGCCTGGCGGCCGATCGCGTCTATACCGCTCCTGATGGCGGCGCGTTGGTCCTGAGGGGACGCGCGGTGATGCTGGCGCGCAATGTCGGTCTGCTGATGACCACCTCCCTGGCCACGCTCGACGGCCAGGCGGTTCCGGAGGGCATTGTCGACGGGGTGGTCACCGCCCTGACGGCGCTGCACGATCTTCGCGGCGCGCGCCGCAACAGCCCGGCCGGCTCGGTCTATATCGTCAAGCCCAAGCTGCACGGGCCGGCCGAGGCGGCGTTCACAGACCAGCTGTTTTCGGCCATCGAGGCGGCCCTGGATCTGGCGCCCAACACCCTGAAGGTCGGGGTGATGGACGAGGAGCGACGCACCAGCGTCAATCTGCGGGCTGTGATCGCCGCGGTTCGCGAGCGCATCGCCTTCATCAACACCGGCTTTCTCGACCGCACCGGCGACGAGATTCACACCGCCATGCATCTGGGTCCGGTGCTGTCCAAACCCCAGATGCGCGCCGCGCCCTGGCTGCAGGCCTATGAGGACAACAATGTCGACGCGGGCCTGGCCTGCGGCCTGGCCGGACGGGCCCAGATCGGCAAGGGCATGTGGGCCATGCCCGACGCGATGGCCGACATGCTGGCCCAGAAGATCGTCCATCCCCGCGCGGGCGCCAGCACCGCCTGGGTGCCTAGCCCAACGGCGGCCACCCTTCACGCCCTGCACTATCATCAGGTCGACGTGACCGCCCGCCAGGCTGAGCTGGCCGGGCGCCAGACCGACCAGAGCCAGTTGCTGATCGCGCCGATCGCCGGTCCCGAGCGGTGGACCCCGCAGGCGCTGGCGCGGGAGATCGACGGCAACGTCCAGAGCATCCTGGGCTATGTCGTGCGTTGGGTGGACCAGGGCGTGGGCTGTTCCAAGGTGCCCGACCTGGACGGCGTGGGCCTGATGGAAGACCGCGCCACCTGCAGGATCTCCAGTCAGATCCTCGCCAACTGGCTGACCCATGGCGTCATCAAGCTGGAGGCGGTGGAGGCGTCGCTGCGGCGGATGGCGCAGGTCGTCGACGCCCAGAACCGGTCCGATATCGACTATCGCCCGATGGGCGTGGACCTGGAGCGCAGCCAGGCGTTTCGCGCCGCACGCGCCCTGATCCTCGAAGGCGCTCAAGCGCCGAGCGGTTACACAGAGCCGCTGCTGCACGCCGCCCGTCTGGGCCGCCGCGCCGCGCCGCCCGCCACCTAGGTCGGGCCACCTCGCCCGCCGGCGAACAAAAGCCCCCGTCGCCAGACGGGGGCTTTCTCAGTGTAAGTCGCTTGAGGAACGATGGCAGGGCCAGGATCTGGCCCTGCCGTCCCCTCGGCCTAGCGGGTGAACTTCAATTGAAGGGCGATCACGCGCGGCCGGTTCAGAGTGCCCCAGTAGGCGTTTGCGCCGGCCGTCACGCTCGAGGCGAAGGTCGTATAACGCTTGTCGGCCAGATTGGTGCCGATCACGGCCAGCTCCCAGCCGCCTTGCGTATCTGCGAGCGCGATCTGCCCGTCGAGCAAGGTATGAGCCTTGGACTTGGGCGACAGCGGATCGGTCGAACGCAGCTGCAGGTCGGCGTCGCCATTATAGGCGGCGGAACCCTGGAGCTTGAGCTGGAGGCGGTCGTTCAGGGGGTGGCTGTAGCGCGCGCCCAGCGATCCGGACCATTTGGGCGCGCGGGGCAAAGGCATGCCCTTGTAGGCCACCAAGGCGCCGGCGGTGCCGAAGTCCTTGAGGAATTGGGCGTCCGAATAGACGGCGGTGGCGTTGAAGGTCACCTCGCCGACGCGCCAGGAGCCGCCGGCCTCGACCCCGCGCGCGCCGACATCGGCATTGGAGATCACCGACTGAACGACACCGTCGACGAGCTCGACGCGACTGATCTGGAAACCGTCGACGCGTGTGTCGAACAACGCCGCGGTCAGATAGCCGCGGCCTCGGAAGTCAAACTTGGCGCCCGCCTCCAGCGTGTAGGCGGTTTCGCCCTCGAAGGCCGCGCCGGCCAGCGAGACCGGCGAAGACTGGAAGCCGCCGCTCTTGCTGCCCTTGGCCCAGCTCACATAGAGCATGGTGTTGTCGCCGGGGCGGTACTGCAGGCCCAAATCGCCGTCGAGCTTCTTGGCGGTCTTGGTCGCCAGGGTCGTCTTGGGGAGGGTCGGGGCCTGGCTGGGTAGGGCGAAGAAACCCGTCGAGACCCGCTCATAGGTCGGGGTTTTGTCTTCATCGGTATAGCGAAGGCCGGCCGAGAGCTTGATCTTGTCGCTGAGGGCGTAGTGGGCCGCGCCGAAGACCGACAAGGCTTCGGTCTTGATCAGGATGTCGCCCGTCGAGGTCCCCGCAAGCGGATAGACGCCGCCGCCGGTCTGGGCCTTGGCGCGACGCACCAGACGCCAGTTGTTCTTGTAGTAGAAGGCGCCGACTAGCCAGGAGAAACGATCTTCCACCGGCGAGGCCAGGCGGACCTCCTGTGACAGGATCCAGTTCTTTTCATGATCATAGAGGTCAAGCAGCTGGGCCCGGGTCAGGTCCATGTCGGTGGCGCGCAGCGAATCCCACTGCGCCCAGGCGGTCTGGGCCGTAAGGGCGTAGCGGCCCAGATCGTGCGTTCCAATCGCGGTCAGGCGGTCGCCGCTCTGGTTGTCGAATTGTAGCGGTCCGGCGGTGGCGCCGGCGCCCACGGCGTCCGAGCCGCTGAAGGACTTGTCGTTGCCCAGGGCGTCGAAGTTGCTTTGGCCCAGCGCCTGAGCGCGGCGGGTGACCACGCCGTTGGGGTCGCTGAGCAGTTCCATGTAATGGCCGTCAGTCTGGCGGCTGTCGTGCTGATAGAGGACGGTCAGGTCGCCGGTGTCGCCGAGCGGACCGGTGAGCACCAGCCGC
The DNA here is from genome assembly GCF_057586355.1 of Caulobacter sp. SRI_008. Taxonomy (NCBI): domain Bacteria; kingdom Pseudomonadati; phylum Pseudomonadota; class Alphaproteobacteria; order Caulobacterales; family Caulobacteraceae; genus Caulobacter; species Caulobacter sp. SRI_008. The sequence continues at coordinate 41,164 of NZ_JBYCZS010000013.1, read as the reverse complement.
TGGGAGGTCTCGTTCACGCGGCGCTCCTTGTCGCCGAGATTGAGATTGTGGACGTAGCCGTCCTCGTCGTTGAAGACGCCCGACAGGCGAACGGCGAAGCCCCCGCCGAGGGGAAGGTCCACCCCGCCCTCGAGCTTCTTGCCATCGATGCCGCCGCTGCGGGTCAGGGCCAAGTCATAGCCGAAGACGTTGCGCGGTTTGCGGCTGGCGATGCTGATCGCGCCGAGGCTGCTGTTCTTGCCCAGCAGGGTCGATTGGGTGCCCTTGATGAATTCCACCTGCGCCACGTCGTAGACCGGCAGGATGAAGTCGCGCGGGTGGCCCAGATAGATTCCGTCGGCGAAGGTGGGCACGGAGCTTTCCATGCCGGGGTCGGCCGAGGTCGAGCCCAGGCCGCGCAGCGACGACGACGCGCCGGCCGTGCCCTGCATGATGATCAGTCCCGGGACGATGCCCGACAGCTGTGTGGCGTTGGTGATGTTGGCCGCGGCGATCGCCTGGGTCTGCAGGACGCTGATCGTCGCGGGCGCGTCGAGCAGGGTCTCGCCCTGTTTGCGGGCCGTGACCACGACCTCGTCGATGGCCGTCGCGCCGGTACTGGCGTTCCCCGTCTGGGCGGCGGCCGCCAGCGGCGACAGGCAACAGCCGGCGATGAGCGTCGCGCGAGCAAGCGCGGTATGGCGGATCATAGGTACCTCCCTGTGGTCATTTTTTTAATATTTCGACCAATGTTGGCCATTCAATACCATTTTGGTTGCGGGCACAATCGGTGCCTAATGTCCATTTGGCCACAGGTTTGGACGAAGCGTACCGGCGCGACGTATCCAAAAACGACCCGCCACCAGACCGATTGAAACCATATTGGTTTAACGCCGTCGCGCCCTGACCCAAACCGGGACCTGGGCGGCGTTGACGTCCGGTCGTGAGGGCCGCCGGTTCGGCCTTTGCGCAGCGGCGCTGCGTGTTCGGACCGCCGAGGGGGCCGTCCGGCGTGAGATGATACGGGCGCGGTCGGCGCGGAGGGGCATTCAAGGCCTGACGGGGCGTCTTTGGGCCTGGCCGCTGACCTCCCACCCCGCGTCAGGGTGCAAGCGAAGCGTCAGGACCACGCCCAAGAGGCCGATCACGGCGACCGCCAGGAAGGCGAAGCGGAAGTCGGCGGCGCTCAGCTTGGCTTGACCGTGCTGGTTCGCCAGATGCAACAGCTGGGCGCCCGCGGCGACCCCTAGCGCCATCGCGACTTGCTGGCCGATGGTCGACAGGAGAGCCGCGGCTGCGCGCTGCTCGCCTGGCGCCTCGGCGAAGCCGAGCGTGTTCAAGGCCGTCATCTGCAACGAGCGCGCGGCCCCCGCCAGGACAACCACCGCCACGGTGAGCGCGAGCGGCGTTTGCGCGGCCAGGAGGCCGCAGGCGGCGACGGACCCGGCGACCACGAGCCCATTGCCCACCAGGACGCTTTTGAAGCCGAACCGGCGCAACAGAGGCGTCGTCACGCTCTTCATGCCGAGGTTGCCACAGAAGTAGGCCAGCAGCACCAGCCCCGCCTGCAACGGATTGAGCGCCCAGGTCTCCTGCAGCATCAGCGGCAGCAGGAAAGGCGTTGCGCTGATCGCCACGCGCTGCAGGGCGCCGGCGTCCATTGTCGAGACGCAGAACGAGGTCAGCCGCAAGGGCCTCAGATCCAGGATCGGATGGGACGCTTGGCGCAGCCAAACATAGGCGGCGAACCCCAGGACCAGGGCGATCGTCAGGAGCACCGCCGACTGGACCGCCTGGTCCGGCGCGCCGAGTCGTTCCAACGCGTAGATCAGCAGGATCAGCGCCGTCGAGGTCAAAACCCCGCCCACGATATCGAGCGGGCGGGCCAAGCGCTCATGATTGTCGGGAATGAAGGCCAGGCTGAGCAAGACGCCGAGCAAGCCGATGGGCGCGTTGAGCAGGAAGTTCCAACGCCAGTCAAACCACGTCGATATCGCCCCGCCCAGAACCGGTCCGAGAACGGGCGCGATCAGCGCGGGCCAGGTGATCAGCGCCGTGGCCTGCATGATGGCCTGCTTCTGGACCTTGTCGACGGAGATCGCCCTGCCGATCGGCATGATCAGGGCGCCGGCCATGCCCTGAAGGACCCGGGCGGCCAGGAAAGGGGTGAAGGACGGGGCGAGCGCGCAGCCGACCGAGGCCAAGGTAAACAGCGCGACGGCCACCGCGAAGACCCGCTTGGCGCCGAAGCGGTCGCTGATCCAGCCGCTTAGCGGCATGAACGCGGCGACGGCCAGCAGATAAGCGGTGACGGCGCTGTTCATGGCCACCACGGAGACGCCGAACGTGCGCGCCATCTGCGGAAACGAGGTCACCAGGATCGTGCCGTCGAGAAAGATCATGAACAGGGCGGCCGCGACGATCAGGGCGACGCCGGCAGGACCGCGGAATGGAGATTGCTTCACGGGAAAATCCTGGCTGGAGCGGGGCCGGCGAATAGGGTTACAAGGCCAAGTGCGAGGTTGCGCATGTCACGGCCCGAAGGATGCGACGCGTTCGGGTCCGCAAAGCCCCAAGCCTCAGGGCTCAAGGCGCTGGCCAAGCCGGGCGGCTGACGACGCGACGATCCCCGCGCGTTGGGGCAATGGCGCGGCTCGCGCGAGGCGACCCCCTCGACGGGGCTGGCGCGCGCTCGCCGAAAGGAAGGCCGCCCCCGCTGATCGGCGGACGCGATCCTTGGCGGGTGTCGTGTGTGACGCCATGCGTTTTACCCCTGCTTGGACCCGCTCAGCCGGCCGCGCCGGCTACGGTCGACCAGGACGCGCAGCGGCTTGCCGGAACGCGCCGGTCGCGCCTGGCTCGCTCGCCGAGCACGTCACTTTTTGAAACCAATTTCTCGTTTGATTGACCATATTGGTTTCAATCGCAATGGCAAATTTTGAGCGCTAACGCCCAGTCAGACCTGGCTTTCGAGTAATCTTAGCACCGTTCACACGGACTTGAATTGCCGAACGCCAACCTATATGGACCATATTGGTTCAACGAAAAATCAGGAAACGCCATGTCCGCTTCGCTCCAGGTCTTGCAGGGTCCGCGCACCGTGATCCGAGCGTTCTCCGGTCAGCGCAGCGCGTCCTATGCGCCACCCGAAGACGCCAGCGGAGAGCTGGCGCAAGCGGCGTTGCGCCAGCTTTCTCTGGAACGCCTGATGGCCTACGGCGTGCACCATCCCGACGCCATGGAGCTGCGCGGCCGGGTGTGGTCTGGCGAAGACTGGCGCGCCGTGGCGACCGATCTGGCCGAGGTGTCTCTGGATCCGCCGGAAAGCCGCGTCGCCATGGAAACCCCGGCCAGTCGGGCCCGTCGCCTGCTGCGCGCATCGGCTCTGGTCCGCATGAGTCAGATGATGATGTTGCGCAACAGTCCCGAACGCTCGGCGATCTATGGACGCGCCAGCGAGCTCTATGCCGAAGCCGCCTTGCTGCTCGGCGATCGCGAGAAGGTCGTTCTGCCCACCGCCAATGGGCCCCTTTTGGCCTGGCGCTATCGCAGCCGCCGCGCCGAAACCTTGGGCCGCGTCGTCGTGATCGGCGGCATCGAGGGCTGGGCGATGGACTTCAGCGAAATGGGCGAGAGCCTGGCCGCCCGCGGCCTGGAGGCTTGGGTGCTCGATGGGCCAGGCCAGGGCGACAGCCGCCTGATCCTGGGCCACTATCTGGGCCTGGGCTGGGAGCGGGCCTACAGCGACGTGTTCGACGCGATCGTGCAGGAGGGGCCCGACGTTCCGCTGGGCTTCATCGGCAACAGCATGGGCGGCTCGGTGGCGATCCACCTAGCCGCGCGCGACCCGCGCATCCTCGCCACCTGCAACAATGGCGGGACGAGCGCGCCGTTCATGGCGCGCGCCAACCCGACCTTCTTCCAGAAGATGACCGCCCATGTGGGCGAGGTGACCGAGGACGAGGCCGCCGAGGTCTGGCGCAGCGTCAATCCGGTAGATCCGGCCATGCCGATCCACACGCCCCTGCTGGTGGTGCAGGGCGGATTGGATCCGCTGGTCACCAACGAGGACGCCGCCTTCCTGTTCAGCCAAGCCGCCTCGGCCGACAAGCAGCTGGTCGTCTATTCCGACGGCGATCACTGCATCTACAATCACGCCGACGACAAGCACGCGCTGATCGGAGACTGGATGGTCTCGCGCCTGGCGCGGCGATGACTGGAGCGCACGAGGACGAAGCCGCTGCCGTCGACGTCGACGTTCTGATCGTCGGCGCGGGTCCGGCGGGCCTGACGCTGGCGTGCGACCTGGCGCGCAGCGGAGTCGCCTTCCGCCTCGTCGAGGCCTTCAAGGGTCCGCATTTCACGCTGCTGCTGTTTGGCGCAGCGCCCGCCCAGGTCGGAATGGACGGCCTTCCCGTGCGCTTCCTGCGCTTGCCGGCCGCCGGCCCGGCCGCCCAGGCCTATGGAATCAGAGGCGATGGCTTGGTTCTGGTGCGGCCTGACGGCTATCTGGCGATCCACGACGCCAAGCCCGCGTCCGACGCAACGGCGCGATGGTTCGCCGAGGTGCTCGATGAGGCGCAAGCGGCATGACCGACGCTCCCCCTCCCCGCGCGATCGAAGGTCCAGGCGCAAGGCGCGCTCGAGTAGCGCCGGGTTCAGGCCAGGGCGTGGCTCGTGGCCGGCTCGCGGTGGATGTGAGTCTGGGTCTGGCCCAGGTGATCGGCCATGGCGCGCATGGCCGCCTCGCCGTCGCGCGCGGCGATCGCCTCGACGATGGCCTCGTGCTCGTCGAAAGAATGATAGCTGCCGGCCGGCCCCTCCGGCCGCTTGACCAGGCTTCCCCAGACGACATAGCGGCGCACGCCGTTGACCAGGGCCTGGACCTCGGTGAGCAGGACGTTGCCGGTCGCCTCGGCGATCAGATTGTGGAACCGCCAGTCCAGCTCGGCATAGGCCTCCCACGTCGTGGCCTCGCGCATACCCGCGCACAGGCCACGCATCTCGGCGATCTGGGCCGAGGTGGCGTTCAGCGCCGCCAGCCTGCAAAGCCCGGGCTCGATCAGGGCGCGGGCCTGCATGGCCGCCAAGGGACTGGTGCGCGCGGCCAGTTCTTCGCTGCTGTCGCCAGCGTCCGCGCCGGCCTCGACATCGACGATGAAGGTGCCGCGGCCGACCTGACGGGCGATCTGGCCTTCGTCCTCCAGGACAGACAAGGCCTTTCGCAGTTCGGCGCGGGTGACGCAGAACCGTTCGGCCAGATCGCGCTCGGCCGGCAGCCGACCGTTGCCGTCCAGGCGCGCGGCGCTCAGCCACTTGCGCAGGGCGGCGATCAGATGGGTCGAACTGGTCATGTCAGGCAAGGGACGGCGGACTCGGCCATGAGGATGTTGTCGTCTTTATTTAAGCACCGCGCCAGCGACGAAGCCAGAGCCGCCGCGGCGCGGCAGGCCTTCGCCCCAGTTTGTCCCTGTCCTCGATGAGGTTGCTGCCCATGCTCGTGATCGATGCTCAAATCCACCTGTGGCAAGGCGCCCAGGCCCCGCCGCACCATTGGCGCGCGCCCTACAGGATGGAGGATGCGCTGCGCGATATGACGATGGCGGGGATCGACCGCGCCATAAATTGCCCGGCGATCTGGGACCCGGACGCCAATGACTACGCCCTGGAGGCTGCGCGGGCTCATCCCGACCGGTTCGCGACCATGGGCTGGTTCGACTTGGATCGGCCGGCCGATCCGGCCTTCCTGGAGACGTTCCTGGCCCGCCCCGGCATGATCGGCTTGCGCTTCGTCCTGGCCTTCACCAGTCCCGAGGCCCTGGCGCCTGACGGGGCGCTCGAATGGATCTGGGCTGGCGCCAGCCGCCTGGGACGCCCCATCGCGGTCATGGTCGGACCCGCGCAATACCAGGCCGTCGCCGACATCGCCCAACGCTATCCCGACCTGCGGCTGCTGCTCGATCACATCGGCGTCGGACCATTTCAGAAGCTGCCCGAGATCGGCGACCAGCTGGACGCGTTCATGGCCCTTGCGCGACTGCCCAACATCGCGGTCAAGGCGACCGGCACGCCCAGCATGGCCACCGACGCTTTCCCGTTCGTCAGCGTCCAGCCGGTCCTCAAGCGCACCTTCGACGCCTTCGGCGCGCGGCGGATGTTCTGGGGCACCGACTTCACGCGCATGCGCGGCAACTGGGACGAGTGCGTGCGGCAGTTCACCGAAGAACTCGACTGGCTCAAGGGCGAGGACCTGGAGTGGGTCATGGGCCGCGGCGTCAGCCAATGGGTCGGCTGGCCGTAACGCCGTTCGACATCAATCAAGAACACCGCGCGCTGGGCGCGGCGAAGGGAGGCGATCAATGTCCGCCGACGGAAACTGGAATCTCGTCATTCATACGCCCATGGGGCCGCGCGACGTGGCGCTGCAGGTGGTGACCCATGGCACGACCTTCACCGGAAGAGCCACCGGACCGATGGGCGAAGCCGAGGTCGAAGGCCAGGTCGAGGGCGAGCGCCTGACCTGGAACACCGATATCACCACCCCCATGCCTCTGAAGCTGCAGTTCGACGTCGCCTTCGTCGGCGACGCGGCTTCCGGCTCGGTCAAGCTTGGCATGCTCGGCAACGCCAAGGTCGCTGGCGAACGCGTCTAGACGGACGGGCGGGCGGGTCCGACGAAGGTCGGCCCGCCATGCTCATGGACCGGTCGGCCATGCTGACACCCGCATGGGCGGCATTGGCGTCGCCGAGATCCGTGGCAGGTCACGGCCATGACGGCCGGTCGCCCGAGGCGGCGGTAAATCAGCGCTGGCGCGTCAGCGCCGCCAGGCAGATCCTCGCGCTATCGCGGCGAAGGATCGTGGGGCGCGTCAGAGTCCGGCCCAGCCCGCAGGACCCCCAGGCCCTCGAGCATCAGCTCCAGGCCAAACAAGAACTCTTCCTCGAGCGAAACGGGCAGCACCGAGGCCAGGGCGTGGGTGGCTGGCAAGCGCGCCGCATCGAGACCGACGAACAGGTGCTGGTCCTCGCCCAGCGTGCTGGACAGCTGCATCGCGAACCCCAGCACGTAGCGGGCCAGGGTCGCATAGGTCTTGGCCGCCATCCGTGGCTCGAACCCGTTGGCCAGCAGGATCGCCAGACTGTGCTCACGCTGCTTCATGGCGTTGGGCCCCATGGGCGGGACGTCAACCAGCAGTCTGGCCGCGCCCGGATGGCGGCCCAGGACGAGGAACATGTGATGCGCCAGTCCCCGGCAGGCTTTTTGCCACTCCTGCGCGCCGCCGCCGGGCAGCGCGCAGGAGGTCCCCTCGCGCATCTCGGCGAACACTTGATCGACGACCTGGGCCACGAGATCCTCGCGGCTGGCGAAATGCCGATAGAGGGTCGCGGTGCCTGAACTCAAAGCCTCGGCCAGCCGCCGCATGGTCAGGGCTTCGGCGCCCTGTTCGTCGAGCAACTGCAACGCCACGGCCAAGATGCGATCCAAAGGAACGGGCGGGCGACCTGGAGCGGCTTTAGCGGGCACGTGGAATTCTCTCAAGGCAAGGCGGGGCGTTTCGAAGCGAGCGCTCGGCCGCGAGGCCGACCATCCCCGACCTTTACAGGATCGCAGTTGGATCGCGTACGGGTCACAACACGTCCGGCCTCAAGCCCGACTCTGCTTCCTCAGCGAGCCGTGGACGACGTGGCGCACCACTTTGCGCCGCAGACGCGCGACCAGGCCCGTGGCCTGCAGGGCGCCGGTCAAGCGTCTTCCCGACTCCGTCAGCCGCGACCGGATCTCATCGAGCTTGACGTCGACAAGGACATGGTCGCGCTTGCGCCAGCGACCGGCGATCATCACCGCTTCGATATTGGCGATGCTGGCGTGCAGCACCGCCGCGATCGGATCGTGGGCGGGCCACAGGTTCAAGGCCCGCGCGTCGATGGCGACGATGTCGGCTTGAAGACCCGGTTCCAGTCGCCCGACGCGGTCGGCCAAGCCCAGGGCGCGAGCGCCCTGGACGCCGGCCCAGGACAGGGCCTGTTTGCTAGTGATGGTCGGGGTCGGTGAGAACAGGCCGGTCCGCTGGCGATGCTCGGCATGATCGAGGCCGCGCTGTTGCGCCAGGGCGATGCGCGCGGCGATCAGGATCTCGCCGGACACGCAGGTGTCGATATCGGTGCCCAGAGACGGCGCCGCGCCCAGGCGCATCAGGCGCCCGGTGATCGGCGCGCCGTGGCCCTGACCCAGCTCGTTCTCGGGCGTGGACGTGAAGCTGGCGCCGGCGTCGACCAGGGTCTTGATCCAGTCGTCGGGAATGTCGTTGCCGTGGACGATGTTGGTTCGCGGACTGACGAGGCCGGCGTCGCGCACCTTCTCCCAGGCCGGACCCGGCCGGCCGCCGCTCTGGTGCATCGAGACGATCAAGTCGCGCTCGCGCGCCGTGCGGAAATCGGCCAGGGCGACTTCAGCGCTGGAATACTGGGGTCCGGGGATCGCCATGCCGACGTCCAGCAGGGCGTGGCCCGCGGCCGGTCCGTTCAGGAGACGGTCGATGTCGGGCGCGGGCTGGGCGACTTCGCGCAGCTTGTGGGAGCCGCCATGCAGGTAGACGGCGCGAACGCCCGCCTGCATCAGCCCCTCGATCGTCGCGTCCGCATGGTCGGGCGTGCGGGCGTTGTGACACCAGTCGCCGATCGTGGTCACGCCACAATTGATCTGATTGAGCGCGCAGGCCAGCGCGGCGATCCCCATATCGTCCGCGGTGAACTGCGCGGCCAGCCCCCCATGGACCTTGCTGAGATATTCCAGCAACGTCCAGTCGGCCCCGATGCTGCGAAGTCCCGTCTGCCAGGTGTGGATGTGGGCGTTGACCAGGCCGGGGATCAGGATGCGCCCGGAGAAGTCGACAACCTCCGCGTCGGGCCGCTCCAGACCCAGGCCGATCGCGGCGATGCGATCGTCCTCGACCAGGATGTCGGCGCGCTCGGCGTCGGGACGGCCGGTCGCCATCGTCACGATGGTCGCGCCGCGCAGGAGGACCGGCCTCATTGGACCGCCCTCAGCGTATGCGAGGCGTCGGGCGAGCTTCCCGGCGATCCCGAGACCGGCCCCGGAGCCGGCGCGAACCTCGCCAGGGCCGCCTGGGTGCTGGACAGCAGGTCTTGGGAGGCAATATGGCCGATATAGCCGTCGGGCCGGATCAGCAGGAGCGCCGGGCCGGCCAGGCCGTAGGCGCGCCGGAAACATCCGGCGATGTCCTTGAACCCTTGCAGGGCTCCGGTCGGACGCTTGGCGTCGATCACCACGCGCTGCAACGGCGCGCCGACGGCCGGCCAACTCAGGCGCTCCAGGTCCTGGGCGGCCTTATCGCCATAGGCGATGGCGGTGAAGTGGGGCCCGGCCAACAGGTCGAACAGCCGAACGGCCGCGCCCTTGGTCGCCCGCAGCTCCGCGTCGGGGGCCCGATCGCCGACCCGCAGCGTGCCGGTCATGGCCGAACCGGCGGCCAGCGGCCCGTCCTGATAGCTCAGGGCCAGTTGCTTCTCGTCCTTGCCACGCCGGATGGAAGAAGGATCAAGCTTGGCGATCCCTTCGTACTTCTGGGTCGACAGATTGAGGACCGCCGCCGCGATGGGCTGGCGCTCGGCCTGATAGCTGTCGAGCAGACCAGGGTCGGCCCCGGCCAGAACCTGACCGAGCTTCCAGCCGAGATTGTAGGCGTCCTGGACGCCCGTGTTGAGGCCCTGGGCCCCGGCCGGGGTGTGGGCGTGGGCCGCGTCGCCGGCCAGGAAGATCCGACCCAGGCGATAGGTTTTGGCCAGGCGGATATTGGGCCGGAACACCGAGGTCCACCGGGCGTCGCTCAGGACCACGGCGCGCTTTGAAATCCGTTTCTGGATGCGCTGGTTGATCGCGGCGAGATCGGCCGGCGGCGTCTCGTCCGGCGCCAGGCGGATCATCCATTGGAAGAGATCGGAGTGCGGCAGCGGACAGGCGGCGATGAACTGGCCGGCCTTGCCCGGCCAGACGTGCCAGCGCTCGCGCGACAGGCCGCGGGTCACGGCGTCGACGATGACCATCCGGTCTTCCTCGTGGGTGGAGCCGATGAAGTCGATGCCCAGAGTGTGACGCACGGCGCTGGCCCCGCCGTCGGCGCCGACCAGGTAGCGCGCGGTGATGGTCTCGACCTGCCCCTCTGGGCCCGAGACGCGGGCGGTCACGCCCTTGGCGTCCTGGGTCAGGTCGAGGAATTGGCGGCCATGCTCCACCGCCCCGCCGAGCGCCGCCAGACGCGCCTGCAGGATCTGATCGGTGCGAAACTGCGGAATAAGCAGGGTGTTGGGGAACGGCACGTCGGTCGTGCGCTTCTGATGGGCCATCATCCGCCACGGCAGGGTCACCGCTCCCAGGTGCAGACCCAGCAAGGGATAGTCCCCGCCCGCCCGCTGAATGTCCTCGACCACGCCCAGGTCCTGAAAGACCTCGAGCGTGCGGGGCTGCACTCCCTTGGCGCGCGACCCCGGAAAGCTCGCCCCGGCCTTGTCGATGATGCGGACAGTCAGCCCACGGCGCACCAGATCCACCGCCAGGACGGTCCCAACGGGCCCCGCCCCGACGATCAGCACGTCGATAATCCCTGCGCTCACGCGACGCTCCCTTGCGTTCGACAGGACTGGAAATCCAACCCGTCGTTCATTTCGGATACGGTGTAACCAAAATGAACTTGAGTCAACACGCCCGGCTTCGACGCGGCGTCGCGCCGCATCCCAGCCGTCGAGGGCGGGCCCTCCCCGGGCCGCTTCGGCCTTGCCTGATCCATGACCCCGTGCGACCGGGGCGCTCGCCTGGCGGCGTGGTCGTCGGCGTGGCGACGAGGTCTTGGCGGCGACCGAGACGACAGCCAAGACGGCGGCCAGACGGAGCAATGGCAGCCAACCGTCGGCGCCCGTTGAAGACCGTGCGCGGCCTTGTCGGCGTTCGCCCTAGGCAGCGTCGAGGGGCCAGCATCCCTGGCGCCGACCGTTTCCATGCCAAGGAGGAGCCTTGGCGCGAGACGGTCCGGGAGAGGCTACAGCTGCCCCGGCCGCGACGACGCCCAGGGATCTCGGCCCCGCAGCTCCATCACTCGCCTGAAGCGCGAATTTGTCCAATACATCCAGCTTTGGGCGGAAAATCCCGACTTTTACGGCTGCTGACCCACGGATCGGCCGGTTCGAGGGCGCCCATCGTCCGGATCGACAGCCCGGCTGCGCGGCGGCCCAAAGCCGGTGGTCAACACCGACAGCGTCCCGCCGCTCTTCGACGGGTCGCCTTCAGTCGGCCGCGCAGGATGAACTCTTCCGACGGCGATCCCGGCGTCTACGACCCTGCCAAGGACCGCAGCAATCTCATGGCGGCTTGGGTCGCCGATCGGCTGGCGCGGCCCATAGACGACGCCCCCGCGCCGAGGCGGGCTTCGGTGGCGATCCCGCCGCCGGCCCTCAGACTCCCGCCGCGCCGTGAGCGGCTCGCAGATCCGCCAGGTGGGCGTTGGTTTCGCCCAGATGCCCTCGCATCGCCAAGACGGCCCGCTCAGCGTCACGCGCCTCCAGGGCGTCGATGATCTCGGTGTGTTCGGCGAACGAGTGATAGTCGTTGGGCGGCCGCAACGGACGCTTGATCAGATTGCCCCAGACCACGAACCGCCGCACGCCGTTGAGCAGCCGCTGGATCTGGACCAGCAGGACATTGCCCGTCGCCTCGGCGATCAGATTGTGAAAACGCCAATCGAGCTCGGCATAGGCGTCCCAGGAGTCGGCGATACGCATCTCGTCGCACAGTCGGCGCAACTGGCCGATCTGTTCTGAGGTGACGTTGAGCGCGGCCAGCCGCGCCAGTTCCGGCTCCACCGCGATGCGGGCCTGCATGGCCGCAATGGGGCTGGTGCGGGCGGCGATGCCCTCGACGGCCAAGTCTTGAGCCGTCTCGCTGCGCGTCAGGAATGTTCCCTTGCCGACGCGTCGCCAGATGACGCCCTCGGCTTCCAAGACCGCCAGGACCCGCCGCAGCTCGCTACGTCCCACCGAAAAGACCGCTGCCAGCTCCCGCTCTGGCGGCAAGCGCCAGTCCGGTCCAAGCCGCGCCGCATCCATCCAGGCTTTTACCGTCGCAAGCAGCTTGTCCGTGTCGCTCATGCCCGTTCCTAAAACCGATACCAACCATATTGGTTTGACCTAGAGACCACAAGGCTCGCGGCGAAAACCCGCCAGAACGGGCATCGAAGCGGCTCTTCAGCCGCCAGGCGGAGAGGGAAGGCAGACCAATTACAGATTGGTTGACCGCTGCGAACGATCTCATAGCGCCCAGGGTCGAGAGACCGTGGTGTTGACATCACCACGCTTGGCCGGCGTTGCGCTCGCACGCCTGCTCGCGATCGGCGCAGGCGCGCCGGTTTTGGCTTTCTACCGGACCGGGACGTCCTGGCCTGCAAAGCCCCCTATGGGAGGGCTGCACCGAGGGCGCTGGCCTGCAGCGCGCCGCAAGGCGATCATATCGAGGCGCAACTGACCGCCTGCTCGGCGCGCTTGACCCGGCGACTCGGACGTCAGACCCCTGTTCGCCCGGAGCGGGACGCGGGCATGGAAGCGGTCGAAATGGCGCCTACGGGCCAACCGCGGCGCGAAGGTCAGAAGCGCGCGAAACCAGGCTCGGTCGAGGGATCGCGGCCCAGGAAGAGTTCGGCGATCGCGGCGCGCAGCCAAGTCAGGCGGCCGTCTTCATTGAAGCGGCGGTGCCAGAACTGTTTGAGCGGGATCGACGGGATCGCTATCGGCGGCTCAAGCAACTGCAGATCCGCACGTTCAGCCCAGACCAGGCCGACGGCCTTGGGCACGGTGATCACCATCTCGCTCTTGGCGATGATCAGAGGCGCGCTCATGAAATGGGGCGTACGCAAGGCGATGCGGCGCGTGGCGTTCTGGGCCTGCATGGCCCGCTCGAAAATCTCCTGGCTGCGCCCCTCGGCGCTGACCACCATGTGGTCCAGCCCCAGGAATGTCCGCCAATCGAGCCGGCCGTCCTGGATGCGCGGATGATCGCGCCGCACCAGGCAGGTGAAGGCGTGGTCGAACAGGCCCTGCTGGTGGATGCCAGCCTTTAGGTCGGGGAAATATCCCAGCGCCAGATCCACCTGGCCGGCTTCCAGCGCCTGGCCCAGCTCCTCTGGGCGCAGGGACACCGAGGCGACCTGGGCGCGCGGACTGACCCGGCGCAGATGGTTGATCAGCTTGGGCAGGAAGATCATTTCCCCGATGTCGGAGAGGCAGAGCGTGAACGGTCTCTGGACTGTCAGCGGATCAAAGCGCTCCGCGGGCAAGATTTCGCCGATGACCGTCTCGATGATGCGCCGCACCGGCTCGCGCAGGCGAAGGGCCCTGGGCGTCGGCGCCATGCCATTGGCGCTGCGAATGAACAGTTCGTCGTCGAGGGCGACGCGCAGTTTGGCGAGCGACACGCTGACCGTGGGTTGGCTCAACTTCAGGCGTCGGGCCGCGCCGGTGACGCTCTGCTCGTCGAACAGCGCGTCCAGCACCAGCAACAGGTTCAGATCGAGCCGACGTAAATCCATAATCGTAATAGTGATAATTCAACCAATTACGTTCAGCAATGATGGGAGCCAAGGTTAGCCTTCCAGCAATCGCCAAGATGGGCGCACGGGAGGATCGGCATGTTCTTGAACAACGCATGGTACGTCGCCGGCTGGGCGAGCGAGCTGCAGCCTGGCCAGACGATCGGCCGCAAGTTCCTGGGCCAGTCGGTCGTCCTGTTCCGAACTCAGAGCGGCGCCCTAGGCGCGCTGGAAGATCGGTGCAGCCATCGCGCCATGCCGCTCAGCCAAGGCCATCTGACCGGCGAGAGGATCCGGTGCGCCTATCATGGGCTGGAATATGATCGCGCGGGGCTCTGCACACGCATCCCTTCTCAGGACCGCATTCCCGCCAAGGCCCGTGTGCGCAGCTATCCGGTCCAAGAGCAGGACGCGGCGATCTGGATCTGGATGGGTGACGCCGAGCGCGCCGATCCGGCCGAAATTCCCCGCCACCTCATGCACAATGACCCCGCATGGGCCTGGCGTAGCGAGCACTTCATGGTGGCCGGCAACTGGCAGTTGCTGATCGACAACCTGATGGACCTGTCCCACCTGCCCTATATCCACCCCCACACGATCGGCGGCGATCCGGACACCCATTTCCGCGCCAAGACGGTGGCCGAGCGCTCCGCCAACGGCGTTGTCGTGCGGCGACACATGCCAAGCTCCCCTGCTCCGCCGACCTATGTCGCGGCCAAGGGCTTCACAGGCCTGGTCGATCGCTGGCAGGAGATCGAGTTCATGCCGGTGATGCTGCGCATCCATACGGGCGCGTGCGATGCCGGAACGGGCGCCTACGAAGGTCGCCGCGAGCACGGGTTCTCGATGCTCGGCTTCCACGGGATCACGCCCGAGACCGAAAAGACCACGCACTATTTCTGGTCGATGGCCACCAACATCCTCACCTCGAGCGTCGTCGACCTCGTGTTCGAGCAGACGGCCCGAACCTTCAAGGAGGATCAGGCGGTGCTCGAACAGCAGCAACTGCGCATCGACGAGAACCCGATGGCCCCGCTCGTGGACATCGGCACGGACGTGGGCGGCAACATCGCCCGCAGACAGCTCGAGGCCTTGATGCGGTCCGAGCGCGTTGACCCTTCGCCGGCCGCCTGAACGGTGTTGTCCGTGTAGGCCAGCCGAAAGGCGGTGTCGTCGAGCGACCTCGTCAGCCTACCCGGCTTTCTCGCAAATCGGGCGTCAAGACCTTCCGGGGGGGGGGTCACGTGAGCCCCCCAAGGCTATCAGCTGGGCGCGCGTCCAGACTTCGCGATCTCGCCCAGGAGGCGGCCGCTGCGCTTCGGGGCTCGTTTCTGCGTCGCGCGATCGACGGCCACGAGGCCAAATTTTGGCCGGTAGCCGAAGACCCATTCGAAATTGTCCATCAGCGACCAGTGGATGTAACCGCGAACCGGCAGGCCGTCGGCGAGGCAAGCCCCCACGCCTTTGAGCGCCTCGTTGATGTAGACGACACGTCGGTCGTCATCTTCGGTGGCGATACCGTTCTCGGTCACATAGACGGGCTTTTGGGTGGCCGCGTAGGCGTAGCGGATCGTCTGCTCAAGCGCCTGCGGGTAGAACTCCTCGCCCATTTGGGTGAGTTCGGCGCCCGGGGGCGGCTCCACTTGGCCCTTGTCATCGATCCGCGCGCGGCCATAGGTCTGCACGCCGATGAAGTCGCCGTCGGCGGCCGCGGCCGCCAGCCAAGGCTCGTAACATTGGCGACGCTTGTCGGCGACGCGGCTGTTGGGCCCAAGGGGTTGATCGTCAATCAAGGACAAGCTGACCCCGACGGGGAAATCGCCCGGACCAGCCTTGATCGCCGCGTAGCCTTGGCGGTGAGCGGCCAGGAGGTTTGGCAGCATCAGCTCCTGACGACCGAACATAATCGCCGAGAAGCGGTCCGAGGCCGCGGCCTTGGCCGCCTCGACCATCGCTGCGCGCATCTGCTGAAGAACCGGCGCGGGCAGGATCCACTGCAGCAGAAGACCCATGTTCGGTTCGTTCAGCGTGCTGGCCAGACCGGCGAACTCGCCGAGCCTGGCGGTCACCTTCTCGCAGTAGCGCGCAAACAGCGCCGGCGCCTCGGGATTCTCCCAGCCCCCTTGTGCGGCGAACCAGCGCGGGGCGCTGAAATGATTGTAGGTCAGGGCCGGGATCAGCCCATGCTCTCGGCAGGCCGCGCACATGCGCCGATAATGGTCGATCTCGGCGGCCGAGAACTCGCCGGGCTCGGGCTCGACGCGCGACCACTCGATCGAGAAGCGATAGGTGTTGAAGCCGAGCTTTGCGGCCAGGGCGATGTCCTCGGCGTAACGATGGTAGTGATCCAGCGCATCGCCCGACTTTTCCGAAAATGGGCTGTGAGCCAGGTGCTCGAGCAGCCACATGTCGCTGTTGAGGTTGCCGCCCTCCACCTGGTGGCCCGCGGTCGCCACGCCCCATAGAAACCCGCCTTGGCCACCGTTCGCCTTGGCTTGGGCGGCGGGCTTGGCTTGACCAGCGGCCTCTGGGGCGGCGTGCTTTGGGGCGGCTAGGGCCGAGGCGGGGGCCAGGCCCGCCACCGCGATCAGGTCACGGCGCGATAGGCCAGGGTTGGATTTCGTCATCATGGAATACCCAATCGAAAAAGGCGGACGCGCGGGGCGATCAGGGCGTCTTGCCGCCCGGTTGCAGGAGCCCGCGTCCCTCGAGCCACCAGTAGAATTCGTCGATCCAGTGCTTGCTCGTGCCCCGCGGGCCGAGCATCCCAAAGCCATGCCCGCCCTTTTCGTAGAGGTGGAACTCCACGGGCGCCTTGGCCGCCTGCCAACTGTCGACGATCGCCGATCCGGCCCCGCCAAACAGGCTGTCGTCGGCGGCGAGCGCCACGAACAGCGGCGGCGGCGTCGGCGGCGGGCTCACAGCGTTCATCGGCCCGTAGATCAGCCCGACGAAATCTGGCCGCGCGTCAGGCGCATCATTCAAGGTGACCTGCAACGCCGTCATCGCCCCGGCCGAGAAGCCAACCATGCCGACGCGATGCGGGTCGACGCCCCATCGGGCGGCGTTCTGGCGAACCAGGCGCAGGGCCTGGGCGCCATCGGCCACGGCGAGCGGCTGGGATATCGGCGGCGCCCGCCCTGCCCCGGCCTTGGCGGCCGCGCCGAAACGCGCGCCCATGACCTCGACGAAACCTTGATCCTCGGCCGGCGTCAGGTCGGTGCGATACTTTAGCACGAAAGCGGCCACGCCGTGGTCGGCGAGCCACTGAGCGACCGGGACGCCCTCGTTCTGCATCGACAGCATGACATAGGCGCCGCCGGGCGCGACGATGACCGCCGCGCCCGTGGCCTTGCCCTTGGCTGGCAGGTAGGGCGTCAGGGTCGGACGCGTGACGTTGCGCACGATCACCTGGCCCATCAGGTCGTTCCATTGCTCTTGGACGACGACGCCCTCGGAACCGGGAGCGACGCCGGCATAGAGCGCAAGCGCATCGGCGGTCTCGCGCGACGCGACCGGCTTGATGTAGAAACCTGGCGGCGGCCCAGGCGGTGACTGGGCGTGGGCGGTGGCGGTGGCGCTCAACGCGATCGCGGCGAACGCCAGGCCGAGCATCTTCAACTTCATCTTGGTCATCCTCGCAGGCCATCGCCCCTTGAGTGCGAGGCGCGGCGCCGGGGCCGCGCCTCGCGCCGTGTCAGAACCGCGCCGACAGCGCGACGCCGACCGTGCGGCGACCATCGCGGTTGACCACGTTCAACAGCGTTCCGGTCGGCGCGAACGCCGCGCCGAGCATGCTCAGATTGAAGTGTTCGTCGAACAGGTTGCGGGCGAAGATCGAGGCGCGCCAGTCGCCGTCGGCCTTGCCGAGGCCGAGATTGACGTTGACGATCTGGTAGGACGGCAGCCGCGTGGCCTCGTCGCCGGCGGTGCTGTAGGTTTTGTCGCGATAGTAGTAGCTGACCGCGCCGTCGATCACGAATCCGCCCATCGGGCGGCGGAAGTCGGCGCCGGCGTTGAAGGTGTTGCGCGGCGCGCCGACCAGATCATCGCCTTTGGCCTGATATTGCGAACCGGCGGGACCTTTGGTGCAGCGCGGATCGGCAGCGCCCGCCGCGCCCAGCAGGATGCTGATCGGACAGTCGGTCAGGTAGTCGGTGTAGGTCGCCTTGACGTAGCTGTAGCCGAGATTGAAGCCGAGATTGCGGGTGGCGCGCAGGTTGGCCTCGACCTCGAAGCCGCGCGTCTTCAAACCTCCGGCGTTGCCGGTGATGAACTCCGCGTTCTTGAAAACCGAGGTCTGCAGGTTCTTGTACTTATCATAGAAGACATTGCCGTTCAGGGTCAGGCGGCGATCGAAGAACTGCGTCTTGGCGCCGAGCGTCACGTCGTTGACGGTCTGGGGCTTCACCTCGCTCTTGGTGTTCGACAGGATCGAAAAGGTCGTCGTCGGACCCAGATAGCCGCGCGCGACCGTCGCGTAGATCATCGCGTCGCTGGTGGGCTTGTATTCCAGCCCCGTGCGGCCCGACCAATCCGTGCCGCTTACGGTGGAGGACGCCAGGGCGTTGGCCGTGTAGGGCACAACGAAGCCGGCGGCGCTGGCGCCGCCCGGATAGGCCGGATCGAGCTTGGAGTAGGAAAAGGCGCTGACCTTGTCATGGTTGACCCGCAGGCCGCCCAACAGGCGCAGTTTGTCGTTGAGCCGGAACGAACCATCGACGAACGCCGCCTGGCTCTCGCTGGTGGTTTCCACCGAGCCAATGCCGTTGCTGATCGAAACGATGAGGTCGGGTGAGACCGTGATCAGCGGGCGATATTGGGCGCTGGACGCCGATCCCAGCCCGACCTCCAGCCGCGAGGCGAAGACGCCCGCGACGTACTGCAACCGCTCGCCCGATGGCGAGGTCAGGCGCAGTTCCTGCGAATAGAACCGGTCCTTGTTGGCCGCCGTCTGGGCGGTGAAGGTGTTGAGATCGCTGGCGTCGATCGAGTAGTCCGAGGCGCTGACGCGATATTCGCGCCAGGCGCTGACGGAGGTCAGGGTGTAGTCGCCCAGTTCGTAGTTCAGCTCGAGCGAAACCCCGTAGTTGGCGGTGATGGTGTCGCCGCCGTAGTTCTCGATCGAGACGTCATTGTCGGGACCCGGCGTCAGGCCCGACAGCGCCGCGCTGCTGGCGGCGAAACCGCCCGAGGCCGGCAGGCTGTTGAGCGTCCAGGGATTGGTCCCCTTGGTGTCGGCGTGGGTGTAGTCGGCGATCAAGTAGGCGCTGAACCGATCCGTCGGCTTCCACAGCAGCTTGCCGCGCGCGCCGGACGTCTTGTTGCCGCCCCAGTCGCGCTTTTGCACCTTGTTGTAGATGAGGCCATCATAGCCGCGCTCGAAAGCGAAGACCTGGGCGGCGAGCGTGTCGCCGAGCGGGACATTGACCGAGCCGTTGACGTCGTACTCGTTGAGCGACGCGTAGGAGGCAAAACCGCTGCCGGAGAACTCGCCGATCTTGGGCTTGGAGGTGGTGATCGAGACCACGCCGCTGGAGGCGTTCTTGCCGAACTGGGTGCCTTGGGGGCCTTTGAGCGTCTCGATGCGGTCCACATCGCCCAGGCTCCCGACCGGATTGCCGAACGGCACGACGACGCTGTCCACGACGAGGCCGACATTCTGCTCCGAGGAGCTAGCGAACGAGGCGGCGGTGCCGACGCCGCGTAGACGGATACCGTTGTCGGTGGTCGATGAGGCTGGGGTGATCGTGATGCCCGGCGCCTGATACTGGATGTCGTTGAGGTTCTTGAAGCCCGTCGCCGCCAGTTTGTCGGCGGTCAGCACCGAAACCGCCAGAGGCACATCCTGCAGACGTTCGGAGCGGCGGGTGGCGGTGACCACCACCTCGGCCACGGTCATGTCCGCATTGTCCGCCGGCGCCGCGGCGCTCGCGCCCGTGCTCTGGCCCGGGGTCTGGCCCGTGGTCTGGGCGGCGGCAGGATTGGCCACGGCGATCAGCGCGCTGCTGGCCAGCCAAAGGACGAGATTTGACTTCGACGACATGTAGAGCCTCCCCGATCGCGTCTTTGCGACGCTTACGACTGCATTCTTGGGTCCTGGGACCTGAGGAGGTGCTTAGGGGCCGAGCTTGGGCGGGGTCAACGCAAGGCCAAGAACCGACGCGCAACTAACTCATTGTTTTTTAAAGGCTATTTGAGAGCGAAATTGCGCTTATTTCCGCGCACGCCGTGGTCAGGGCCCCGTTTGCCGCTATGGCGTAGATCGGCGCGGCGCGCTTTCGGCCGCGCCGACCGGAAGCTGGCCGAACAATCGGCCGCGCTGGACGCTGCGCCATTAGGGAGATCTGAAAGATGCAAAAGGCCGCCAAGAGGACATGCCTGCGAACGATTCTGTTGGGGCTGGCCAGTCCGATGATCCTGGCCGCCGCGCCCTTACAGGTCCTGGCGGCGGCGCCCGGGGCGGAGGCTTCGGGGGCCGCGCCGTGGATGAACACCAAGCTTTCCGCTGACGCGCGCGCGAGCCTGGTGGTTCAGGCCATGACGCAGGACGAAAAGCTGAAGCTGGTGCGCGGCTATTCGGGCGTCTCCCCGCGCATGCTTCCCAAGGAACTGCAGTTTGGCGATCAGAAGATCGATCCGGAGATCGATGAATTCCTCCGCGGCACGTCGGGCTTCGTGCGCGGCGCGCCGCGCCTTGGCATTCCCGACCTGCATGAGACCGACGCCAGCCTCGGCGTGACCAATGGCTTCGCGGGCCTGGCCGTCCGCCCCGGAGACGAGGCCACCGCCCTCCCCTCCGGCCCGACCCAGAGCTCGACCTGGAATCCAGCCCTGGTGGAAGCGGCTGGCGCGCTGGTGGGCCAGGAGACCCGCGCTCACGGCTTCAACGTCTTGCTGGGGCCAGGCTTCAACCTGGCCCGCGACCCGCGCAGCGGCCGTAACTTCGAATATCTCGGCGGCGAGGATCCCTGGCTGGCGGGCGTGCTGGCGGGCGCGGCGATCAAGGGCCTTCAGAGCGCCAAGATCATCGCCACCGCCAAGCACTACCTGATGTACGACCAGAGCCACGCGGCCGAGGCGATGAACGCCAAGGCCTCCGAGAAGACCATGCGGGAATCGGACCTGCTGGCCTTCCAGATCGCCATCGAACAGGGCGACCCGGGCTCGGTGATGTGCGCCTACAACAAGGTCAACGGTCAGCCGGCCTGCGAAAGCGACCTGCTGCAGAACAAGATCCTCAAGGGCGAATGGGGCTGGAAGGGCTTCATCATGTCCGACTGGGGCGCGGTTCACAGCACCGCGCCGTCGGCCAACGCCGGCCTCGACCAGGATTCGGCCTACACCTTCGACAAGGGCGGCGACTGGTTCGGCGCGCCCCTGCGGGACGCCGTGGCGCGCGGCCAGGTGCCCCAAGCGCGTCTCGACGACATGGCCCGCCGCATCGTCCGCGCGATGTTCGCCAACGGTCTGGTCGATGATCCGGTCCAGCCGGGCGGCGCGATCGACCGCCAAGCCCACGCGGAGACCACCCAGCGGATCGCCGAGGAAGGCATTGTCCTGCTGCGAAACCAGAAGAGCGCCCTGCCCCTCAAGGCCTCGGCCAAGTCGATCGTCGTGATCGGCGGGCACGCCGACGTGGGCGTGTTGTCGGGCGGCGGCTCCTCGCAGGTGATCCCCTATGGCGGATCGATCGTGTTCGGGACCGGCGTCATCGATCGCCAGATCTATCACCCGTCCTCGCCGCTCAAGGCGCTGCGCGCGGACCTGCCAGGGGCGAGGATCACCTATCTGGACGGGACCGATCACGCCGCCGCCGCCGCCGCCGCCAAGGCCGCGGACGTGGCCATCGTGTTTGGCGTCCGTCACGCCAGCGAGGGAATGGACCATGACACCATGAACCTCCCCGACGACCAGGACGGGTTGATCTCGGCGGTCGCTTCGGCGCGTCCAGGGACGATCGTGGTCTTGCAGACCGACAATCCCGTCGCCATGCCCTGGCTCGATCAGGTCGGCGCCGTGGTCCAGGCCTGGTATCCGGGTCAGCGCGGCGGCGCGGCGATCGCCGCCATCCTGTCGGGCAAGGTCAATCCGTCGGGCAAGACCCCGATCACCTTCCCGCGCTCGGAGGCGCAGCTGCCGCGCCCAGTCATGTCGCGCACCCCGACCAAGGAGACGGGCTTTGGCGGCCCGCCGCCGGCGCCGTTCACCATCGACTACGATATCGAAGGGTCCGATATCGGCTATCGCTGGCTGGCGCGCTCGGACGCCAAGGCGCTGTTCCCGTTCGGCTATGGCCTGTCCTACACCCGCTACGCCTATGGCGCCCTGAAGCTGCAGGGCGGCAAGACGGTGACGGCGACCTTCACGGTCAAGAACAGCGGGCGCCGCGCCGGCAAGGAGGTCGCGCAGCTTTATCTGGTCGGCGCGCCGGGTCAGCCCAAGCGCAAGCGCCTGCTGGGGTTCTCCAAGATCGAATTGTCGCCGGGCCAGACCAAGACGGTGACGATCAAGGTCGACCCTCGCTTGCTGGCCGACTACGACACCAAGGCCCGGGGGTGGACGGTGCCGGGCGGCGTCTACAAGATCGCCGCCGGCGCCTCATCCGAAGATCTTGGCCTGGTCGGCGCAACACGGATCGAGGCGCGACGTCTTCAGCCGTAATCGACGAACTCAGGTCTCCTGAGGCGAACTGTGGGACAGCTGCGGCGTATCCAGCGCCGCGGCTGTTTCGCGCAGAAAGCCGCGCATCCAAGTGATCGCCGGATCATCGTTCTTGCGACGGTGCCATTGCAGCATCTCGGTGAAGCGCTTGAATTTCGTGGGGGTGGGCAAGATCCGCAACGGCAGGCGCTGGGCCTGAATCTCGGCGGCTCGCCTGTGCATCGTCGCCACCAGATCCGTCCCCACCACCGTATCCGCCACAAGGGTGAAGGTTGGCGCGTAGGCGGCGATCTTCCGCTCGAAGCCCGCGCGCTCGACCACTTCTTCGCCCAGGTGAACCAAATGCGGGTTGCCCATCGAGGAGCCGACATGACCAAGCAACAGGTAGTCGGCGAGGGACAGGACCTCACCCACCTTGCTGTTTTCCGACCAGACGACACAGACGTAGCCATCGTCGAACAGAGGCTCGGAGGGATGGTCGTCGACGAGGAGCTGGCCAGGCATGATCACGAAGTCCGCCCGGCCCTGCCGCAGGAGTTCGGGCGTATGCTCGCTGACCAAGAGCGCCTTCAGCGACAAGCCCGGCGCGACCCTTCGCAGCCGTCGAACCGCCTCGGCCAGAAGGACGAGATAGACGTAGTCGGATGTCACCACGGTAAACGAGCGATCCGACCGCGCTGGATCAAAGGTGGCCCGCAACTCGGCGATTTCCGTGAGCTCGCCCTGTACGGCGTGTATGCGATCAATAAGAGTTGCGGCCAGCGCCGTGGGCTCCATGCGCCCGGCCACGGGGATGAACAGGCTGTCGCCAAAATGTGTTCGTAGTCGTCGCAGAGCATTGCTCACGGCCGATTGAGTGACACCAAGCTTGACGGCTGCCTGACTGACGGTTCCCTCGACCGCCAGGTGATCCAGAACAATTAGGAGATTGAGATCGAGCCCGTCGCGCTTCATAGTTGTCCTATCGCGGGGTTTCTCTACAGTTTAGCCGGGACCAAGCGCGCGCCCAAGATCAATCGCGATCGGCTACGAAGCGCCTAAATATACGGCGCCCCCCGGAGCCATGGCTCTTTTCGCGAGAGCTTCAAGATCCAGTACTTCGGTGGCGCGAACGGTCGCCTAAAGGTCCCCGCCAAGACGTCGCCGCTCAAGCCTGGCTCGCCGACGTCCTCGCGCGCATCGCTGGGCATCGCGCTCAACGGATCGACGCGCTCCTAACGTGGAATTGGCGGGCCGGCCCGCACCGACGCAGCCGGCCTGACGCTCCGCAGAGAAGGTCTGGATGTCGGCGGGGACCTTGGTTCGTGTCGCCCCTGAGCTGACGACGGGAATGTCCGCTTCGAGCGCCCTCTGGCAAACGAGCAAATGCACGAGGGGCGCCGCATTGGCCGCCAAAGGATCGCGCCGTCGTCATCGCCACGGGGACTTGCGGCTGGAACCCTGGCAGCTGGCTGACGCGCGATCGTCAGGTCTTGGCGACCATGCGCTTGATGGTGTTCGGCGCGATCCGCAGCAAGATCGGGAGCAGCCTGGTCTGGCCTGGCAGAGCCATCGGTCGACGGAGCGCCAGCGCCTTGAGCGTGACCGCCGCCACTTCCGCGGGCGAGATCTTTTTCGCCGTTTCCTTCGCCGTGGCGGGCGTATCGACAAGGGGGGGAAGGACTTCGAGGACGTGCGTCCCTTTGGGAGCAAGCTGCCGGCGCAGCGCTTCGGCAAAGCCGTGCAGCCCTGCTTTCACAGCGCCGTAGGTCGGCGCGCGGGTGGGAGAAACCAGGGCGTAGCCTGACGTGACAAAAACGATCGCGGTCATCAAAGGCCAGCGCTTGAGCACTTCACCCGTTAGCTGGATGGGCGCCGTCAGATTCAGAGCGACTTCCTGTTCAAGGTTCTGCGTGGCGTCCGCGTCCGCCGCGAAATTTCGTTCAACCAAGAGGCCGGCGTTGTTTACCAGGATATCGAGCCGGCCGAACCGATCGGCGACCGCTTGCAGCATGGCGCGCCTGGCCTCGCCGCTTGTTACGTCGGCCTGGATGACCAAGGCGTGCGGATGAGCGCGGGAGAAGCGCTCAAGAGCCGCCTCTGATCGAGCGCAAACCGCCACGCAAGCGCCCTGCCTTATGAAGGCTTCGGCCAGGCCCAGGCCAATACCCGAGGCGCCGCCAGTGATGAGGACCACCTGTTCCATATGCGCGCTTTAGCCCTTTGCTCCAAGAAGAGATGGTTCCCTTTGGTTACCTTCTCCATATTGGAGACCAATGCGACGTGCCAAGGAGGCACTTTTTTGGAACAAGGTCACCTTCATGGAACCGAGGACTGCCGCCGCGCGACCGGCGCGCTGGCTCGGGTCGGCGACAAATGGTCGGTCCTGATCGTCATGCAGCTGGACGCGGAGGCCAGGCGCTTCAGCGAGTTGCGTCGCGCCATCGGTGGAATCTCGCACAAGATGCTGGCGCTTACGCTCCGCAACCTCGAGCGAGACGGCTTCATCACGCGCACTGTGCATCCGACCAAGCCGCCTAGCGTCGAATATGCGTTGACTGACCTCGGCCGGGAACTGGTCGTGCCGGTCAGGGCGCTTGGTGCGTGGGTTCTCGACAACCTCCATAGAATCGAAGGCGCCCGTCTTCGTTATGACGCCGAGGTCGACCGAGGGTAAAAACGTCCCTCGCAGAACGTCCGCTAAGCCGCCAAGGTCGGGCTGGGCGAGCGGGCCCCGGTGTGGTGGCCCGACGGCGCGCCCGACCTGACCCGCTGCCTCTCGCGCACGACGCCTTACGCGAACGGATACGCCGAGCAAGACGACGCCTAGCCTCGCCGCGAGCGGCGCCTTAATCTCTTCCGATGCCCCCTCGCCTTCGCCCGACCGCCCGTCTGTTGACCCCCGCCGGCTGGGTGGGGCTGCTGGTCCTGGCCGTGGTCGCGGGCGGCGCGACCGCCGCTGCGGTGCTGGCGCGCGCCCCGAGCTGAGGCCCCCCCCCTAGCGCGTCCAGAACACGTGAACCTCGTTACAGGCGGTCTCGATGGCGAAGAGCTCGCCATTGATTTCGGCGTCACGGGCCATGGCCTCCCAGTCGATATAGCGGCGCAGGGCCTCGGGCACGTCCGGCAAGTCCTCGCACGTCGCCTCCATGCAGTCCGCCAAGCTGGCGAAGAGCCCGCGATAGCCCTCGTCCAAGGCCGCCAGCGCCCGATCAAGATCGCCGCCGAAATACTCCAGCACCAGAGCGGCGAGCCGCCCGCGCTCGCGCAGGAAAGCGGCGATCGCCACCACCCGGTCGATCCCGGCATATTCGGCGATCTCCACGCCCCCGAACCCCTCATAGTCATGGATCGCCCATTCCTCGGCCAAGGGATCGGGCGAGGCCTGCAACATCGCGGCGATCGCCTCGCGCACGGCGTCGGCGTCGTCTTCCACCTCGATCCAGGCGCCATGCAGGCGCCCGCCGTTGTAGGCGGCCAGACAGGCGACGTAGATGCGCGGCTCCAGATCGTCAGCGGCTTGTCCCATGGTCCTCATCCTCAAGGCAGGGTTCGATCAATCGAACCCTTGCCCGTCGGCGAGACCGGGGGTGCAAGCGGAGCAGCCGGCTTCGCGGGGACCCGGCTGCAGGACGGCCATGGGCCGTCCGAAGCTGGGCGGAAGCCGGCTCGAAGCGCGCTGGGGGCGGCGCCCCAAGCCCCGGCGCGGAGCGCCAGAAAAGAGAGGTCGCCAACGAAAACCAAAGCGGCACGGCCGCGCAATCGGCGCCCGCGTTACGACAGCGCGTGGACCAAGGCGATCAGCAGGTGAACGAAAGCGGCCCCTCCATAGCAAAAGGTGAGCCGAGAATGGTGCGCGGCGCGCACGAAGACCGCAGACAGAATACAGGTCATGGCGAGAACGAGGTTGAGCGTGAGTTCGACGTTGTCGATCGTTTGAATATCCAGCATGTCTAGTCTCCTTCGGCTTTGGGAGCTTGAGGAGACGCGAGAACCGAGAGACGATCAGGCGCCACTGGCGGTGATAAACGGAGCTTGACCGACCGCGGGCTTGGAGACCGGCCGGAAACCGGCGAGCGAGCGGGCGGAAAGAGGTCGGAAATGAACGAGGCGGCGTTGCCCGGCTTTGGCGAACTCCTGAGCCGGTATCTGATCGGCGGCGTCCGCCCCGAAGGTCTTCCCGATCGCCCCGGTCACACATGGTCCAACAAGGCGTTCGCCGCGGCGTTGGGCGCGACCGACGAGGGCCGAAGCGTGCGCGGTTGGCGCGCCGGCGAGCATCTGCCCAACGACCTGGCGGCGATCGAACGCGTTCTCTTCGGCGACAACAAAGCCTGGAGCGCGGCGTTGCAAGCGTTGCGCGAAGCCTACGCCCGATCGAAAGCGCTGCCGCCTCGCGAAGAGACCGTTTCGATCGAGTTCTCCCCGCGATGCGAAATCGATTTGACCGCGTCTAAGATCGGCAAAAAGGACATTTCGAAATTCTTGCAGGAGGAATTGCGAAATCATCCTCAAATCTTCGCAAGCGACTTCGCGTCCCTGCCGTTCAGCTTTCGCCGACGGGTGGTCGTGGCCACGCTAACCGGCCGCAAACTGCTCATCGAGCGGCTTATCCCGGAAGCCGGATCGGAGCGGGCCACCCTGTGGTCGTCGGCGCTGTCGCTTTACCGCCTGGGCAGCAATCTGGGCTATCGCCGCGATCCCCGCGCCGCCGGCGAAGCGGCCTTCGCCGCCGCCGTGCGCCATCACGAGCGCTTGGCCTTGGCCTTGATCGCCTATGGGCAAGCCTACGGCCAACACTTCGGCGAGACCATCGACGTCGGCTATCTGTCCGGATTGCTGGAAGAGGCCCAACACTATCTGGCCGCCGCCGAGTACGGCCTGCTCACGCCGGTGATCGAGCTCTTGCTGTCGCGCGCTCACAAGACACTGCTGAACTACGTCCCGGACCGGCATTATGTGGATGGCGACGTCGTCGACGTCGACGCGCAAATCAAGCAACTGCCCCATCCAGACAGTATCTGGTCGTCAAAACCGGGGCGAACAAAGATCGTTCTCGTCATCGAAGACGAGCTCCTGGTCGCCCTGATGGTCGAAGACATGTTGTCCGACCTGGATATCGACATGAAGATCCTGGTGGCCAACAGCACCGCTGAAGCCTTCACCTTTCTGGTGAACTGGCGAATTGATCTGATCTGGGCGGACATCAACATGGCCGGCATCATGAGCTTTGAGGTTCTGCGCGCCTTCAAGCGCGTCTCTCCCAGCACGAAAATCGCCATCCTTTCGGCCTACCCCGACTTGGCGGGATTTTCCGACGCGTTCGCGGTCCTGGCCAAGCCGGCAAATGCATCGGAGTTCGCCCGGGTTACGGGCGAAGCCCTGGGCGGGTAGGAACGCTTGATGCCAGAGCCAAGCCGGGTGAACGAGGACGCCCTGGCCGACCTGATGGATTTCATCCAGGCGCGGGTGATCGCGCCATCCAAGCTCTTTGCCTCGCGCGCGGAGCAGAACCGGATCTTCTTCGAGGGTTTGCGCGACGATCAGCGGGCATGGACCGCGCCGCGCACGTGCGCCTGCGCCGGATGTGACGCTCCCAGCATCTCGCTGTCTCACACCCTGCAGAGGGCCGGCCCTCTGGCTCGGATCGCCGAGGCGGGGGAAGTGCTGACGCCGCGCCATCGCGACGGGGTCTTCAATATGCGTCGAGAGGGCCTGCGCCACGCCTCGACCTTTGCGGGATTCTGCCAGGCGCACGAAGCGATGTTCGGGGCGTTCGAGCGCACCAAGACCCTGAGCGACCAGGCTCTTGCCTTGCAGGTGTTCAGGACGCTGTGCCGCGAGATCGTGCGCAAACGCCATGAGGTCGAGACCTTCGAGGCCAAGACCCGCGCCACCTGGGCCCGCCTCGAAGGCGCCGTCAGCGCCAAGGCGCGCGCCTTGGGCCTCAATGTCAGCGGGCTGGAACTTCCCGGCACGATTTTTGGGCTGATGAAGACCACCTTGGCCGAGCGCCGCGAGAGCTTGGAGCGGTTGGAAGACCTCTACGCGCCCGCCTTCGCGGCGCTGTCCGGCGGCCCGCCCTTGGGCGGCTTTGCCTTTCGCATACCGTTCGAATTGCCGGTGGCGCTGTCGGGCCTGGCCGGCTTTGGTTTTTACCATGATTTCGTCGATTGCCTTTTGGGCGTGATCCCCGAGCCGGGCGAGACGGTGGTCTTCATGATGGGCGCGGCAGCGCATCAGGCGGCGTTCGACGCCTATGCGCGCCCGCGCCAAACCTGGTTGTCCCTGCTCGACCAGGTCGAGGCCTGGATGATCAACGGCACGGACCATTGGTTCATTCGTCCGTCGGTTTGGCAGGCGATCCCCCAACCCCGGCAAGAGGCCCTGCTCCGTCGACACCTGGAGACGGAAGACGGAATTCTATCGACGCTGCCCTGGTCGATTTTCGATGCTCTGCGCCGCGAGGCGCTCGAAGCGGCGCCGGCCCCCATCTCGCAGGCCGAAGAAGACGATCTCGCCCGTCACCGCCGAAAGCTGGCGGGCTAGACAGGCCCTCAAACGCAAAACGGCCTCAGCGTTTCGCCGAGGCCGTTTTCTAGGTCGTCACCGCCGAGATCGTTGTGAAGAGGATCACCTCTCCGAGGATTTCGCGAGCGCTACGGAATTGGGGTTTGAAGGTTTTCAGTGCTTTCATGGCCATTCTCCATCCGGCTTTGAGAAGTTTATGCAGAACAGTGTGGATGAGGCCGTGTTTTAAGCTGTGAAAGAGCAACAGACTCCATGTGGCAGGTGACCCTCCGAAGAGGAGTGGGCGCCCAGCGCTCCCGGGCTTGACCAGACTATAGCAAAAATTGGCCGCCTTCACAATCGACCGGGCCCGTTCGGTTCAGGCTTGGCGACGCAGCGGCCTCGCCCGTCTGCGGCCGCCTTCCGTTCAGCGGGTCTTTACGCGGGATCGTGGAAAGGCCTTGCCGCCCGGTCAGGCTCGCGGAAGGTCGGCGGCGGCGCCTGCTGCGCTCGATCCGTCAGCTACGGGCGAACCAGCCTGGGGTTCGAGGCGCGGACCGGCGGTGAACGGGCATCGCGAAAGTCTAAGACAGGCTTGGCAGCGCAAGGGGGCCGGGGCCTTGAAGCGCTCGAATTTCTCGCTGATCGCATCCCTGCGCTGGTCTTCCTTCAGGTATTGCAGCGGATTGTTGTCTATCCCTTCGAACGGCGCGCAGACGATGTCGGCGGCGCGGTATTCGTGGGACAGCGAAAACAGCTCGCCCGTCGCGGCATGAAAGCCGCGAATGCGCAGAAGGAGCTTGGCGGACGGGTCGACTTCGCCGTCGGCGGTGACGAACATCTCCGGGTTCAGGGCGATCTTGGCGTCGTTGAGCATCGCTGGACTGCTGGGATCGCGGAGGGAAACGACAGTCGGCTTTGAGGGAACGACGAGGGCCACCAAAAGCAGCGGCGGAACCGTCTCCATCTGCATGCTGCCGACATCGCCGCCCACCGAGTCGTAGAACCGATTGGACCGCCCCCCATCTGCTGAGAAGAAGACGCTGACATAGGTATCGACGAGGTTGCGGCTGTCGATATTGAGATAGCGAAACTTGAAGGCGAACTCGCCTTCGCCGACCTGGGAGAACGAAATCCGCCGCGGAATTCTCAACGGCGGCTTCCGCTTCAGAATCCGCAACGTGATCACGCCGATGGCCGCCCCGTTTAGCCCCGTCCCGATCACGGCCTGCAGGTTAGCCAGCAACTGGGCCAAGCCGCGCGGCGTGACATCGCCATAGCCGATCGTCGCCTGGGTGATGAAGGAGAAGCTGAGCACCTGATCCCACGGCGGCTTGTCGCCGTCGCCCAGCTGAACGCCGCCTGGCAGGAAGAAATAGAAGACGAAGAACCCAGCGCCGATCGCCCCATAGATCAGCAGCCAAGCCAGCACGATCAGCGCGAACGGCTTTTCTAGAACCGCGTCCTGCAGCGCGGTCAGCACGGACGTCTCGATCTTGTGCAAGCGACGCTCGGCGGCTGTGCTCAACACGCCCTCCCCCTACGACCAAACTTCGAGCGGCGAGACCGAAATGGCGCGCCCCGCTTCGAGATCATCGACGAAGGCCTTCCAGCGGTCCTTGCCCATGCGCATCGAACAGTAGGCGCCGGCCATGGCCGAAAAGCCGGTCAGGACGACAAGCAGATCGTCGATGAAGCCTTCAGCCAGCTTGGGCACGGCTTTGCCGTAGGCCAGGTAGATGGCGTCCCGGTAGTTGGCCTTGCCGCGATAGCGCGAGGCCTCGTGAAGGAAGGCGAGACTCTTCCTGGCGAAGGCCGCGTCGCGCAGCGCCCGCGCCTCCTTGGTGCGGAAGCTGTCCACGCCCAGGGCCTTGAACTCCGAGGAGCCGCGCACCCGTTGCTCGAGGTTCCAGCGTTCCCATCCCGCGGTTCCCGACAGGTATTCGGCGTGACAGCCCCAGGCCTCCTCCACAGACGACGGCGTGGAGGTCAGCGAATGCTTGCCGCGCGCCCTAGGCGCTTCAAGCGCCAGGTCCATCTCGGCCTTGGTGAGCGCCCCGATCCGGTCGGCGAACGGATCCATGGCCAGTTTGGGGACGGCGAACTGCCGGTCCCACTGGAGCGCCGTCGTGGCGTGGGTTTCCGGGAACGACCCGTCGGCGGCGGCGATCATTGCCGAGGCGCCGCCGTAGACGCCGTAGTACCAGGTCACGATGCCGACGCGGGCGACGTCGGCCTTGTTGGGAACGCTCGCCAGTCCGCGCAAAGCGGCGATCTGGTTGAGGGAGAACAGCAGCTGTTCGCAGACCGAGTTGACCTGCGGCTCGGTCAGGTCGCGCTTTTGGACCCGCTTGTAGAACGCCCGAGCGCTCTGGAAGTTGACACCGAGCGCCGTTACCAGGATCGCTTCAGCCTTCATCCAGTTGAGCGTCGATGGCAGAGCGAAGACCGCGTCGGGGATCTCCTGCGACGTCTCGGTCAGGGTCCCGTGCGCGCGCATCCGCGCGTAGAGCGACGGGCTCATGAAAGCGCCTCCCGGAGGCCGACGCCGAAGTCCGTGACCAACGATCCAAACAGCCTCAGAGCCCTCGATCGGGCGTCATCCAACTCTTGCGCGGCCTGAGGCGTCACGATGAACACCGGGCAGTCGGCTTCGCCGCATGGGCAATGGCGCACGCCGCCATCGGCGAGCCGGGCCTTGAAGATCGCCCGGGTGAGGTCGAGTTGCTCGACGACCTTGCCCAGCACCGCCCTGGCCGACGGCGAACGCAGGTGATGCCGCGAGGGGATGCGGAGGATCTCTTCGTCGTCCCTGGTGCGCCACAGCCCGGTGTTCAGCGCCTTGATCGTGTCTTCGATCGCCTGTTGGAAGGCCGGTAGCTGGCTCTCGCCCTGGAAGGGCGTGCTGAAGGCGGGACGATCGAACACCGCCGCCATCAATTGCAGCGCGTCCTCGTCCTTCAGACTGGGGAAATCATCGACAAACCGGCGCAAGCCCTCGACGCTATCGGGGAAGGTCTCGCCTTCGACGAACCGGCGCAGCAACAACTCCGCGTCTCGGCGCAGATGCTCCTCGAACTCTACGCCGGACCAGACGTCGGCATGGGCGATGCCCAGCGTCTTGCCGGTTTTCAGGACATGATCACGACGGTCCGAGGACAGCTTGGACCGGCAGATGAAGCGCATCGCATCGGGTCTGCCGGACGGCGCCTGGGCCGCGCGGCCCATGTCGCGTTCGACCTTGGCCTTGGTGAGGCTGCCCCGGTTCACGCATTGGACGATCGTACGCCGCGCCGGCCGCCCCTCGATCGGCTGGAGGCCGATGATGTCACGGCCAAGGTCACTGCCGGTCTGGCCATAACAAGCCAGGTCTTCCCAGCCAGCCCGCAACAGATAGGCAAAGACCAGGCGTTCGAAGTCCTCGCCGCCGAAGTCCTCGAAATGGATCGGCTTGACCACCGTCGTCGGCATGTTCGTCCCCTCGCTCGCCCCAACCTTCACCAGGTCGCGGCCCGGTTCAACCACAAGCGGCGCCTTGGCCTGAGCTTTCGGCACACGGGCGTAGATTAGGGCGCGCCCGATCGGCCTTGGACGCGCCCCGACCGGTCTATATCGGCGCGGCCACGGCGATCGGCAGGTCGTCGATGGTCGACGATCGGCAAGACCGGGAACTTGGTCGGCGTTCGCGCCTGACAGCCGTCGGAGCAGCCGGTACGGTCGCGCTTCAAGCGGCAAAGGGAGGGTTCGATGAGCCGGATGGGCGACCTGGCGATCGACAGGCTCAATCTCGAATCCGAGTTCATCGGGTTTCTGGGCGAGCTGTTTCAGCGCATGGGGTTTGCGCCTGTCGACCCGTCAAACGCGCGGGCCCGGGGCCGCCCGTTCGAGCCGGATCTGCTTTTGGACAGCCCTGGCGGCGCCGGCGAGGTTCTCGTCGAACTCAAGCTCTACGACTACGATCACGCGCCGCCGGAACTCTTCCGTCGCGCGGTGGACTATGTCGCCCGGGCGTTGACGCATGCGAACGCCGAGCGCGGCGTCATCGTCGTCACTTGCGAGCTGCCCGCGCGCGTCGCGCAGATGCCCCTCCCCGATCAGATCGAGATTTGGGACGTCCATCGGTTGGTCCAGGAAACACGCCCCTACGCCGATCTGAGCGCGGACCTCGCGGATCTATTGCGCCAAACCCAGGTCGGATCCTTGGGCGGCGGGGTCATACCGCCGGGTCTGGCCGCTCTCCTCGAGGCCCTCGCGCCGCCCACGCCGGTCTCGGAGACCGAGGAGATCTTGCGCGTCCTGGCCGGGCTTGAATCAGGCCGGACGGACGCGACCAGCTTCGAGGCGGCGTGCGAGCGGGCGATCAAGCACCTTTACGGCGAGGCTTTTGGCGGGTGGCGCTCTCAATGGCGCATTGAGGAGGGCTTCCATCGCCTCGACTGTGTGGCCCGATTGACGCCGACGGCCGGCTTCTGGGCGACGATGGCGACGGATTTTCGATCCCGCTACGTTGTGTTCGAGTTCAAGAATTACACCGCGCCGATCACTCAGGATCAGATCTATTCGACCGAGAAATACCTCTATACGGCCGCCTTGCGCTCGATCGCGATCATCGTGGCGCGAAACGGCGCGAGCGACAGCGCCGAGCGCGCCATGAAGGGCGCGCTGCGCGAACAAGGAAAGCTGATCCTCTGTCTGTCGCTGGAAGATCTCACCGACCTGCTCCGGAAGTCGGAGCTGGGCGATGATCCGACCAGGCTTCTGACCAACCGGCTGGACGACATGCTCTTGGACATCGCGCGATGAGACCTGGGCCCAGCCCTAAAACCGGAAGCGTGAGAAGCTACGGCTTACGCCGTCGAGCGCGAGCGACACCCACGCCTCGTCGCCTTGCCTGAAGCCAGGCGCGCGATGCGCCGCGTGTTCGCCCTAGGACGCCAGCGAGGCGCCATCCGGCTCCAGAAGAAACCGCAGGCGCCCGTGAAAATCGGCCATGGTTTCCAAGGCGATCTGATCGAACGGCCCGCCTTGCCCAGCTTGCAGGGCGGCGCGCTTTCGCTGGTATCGGCCAATACAGTAGGCCGCCATGTCGGCCAGCTGCAGACCGGCGATCTTGGCTGAGTCCGCGACGACGGCGCCCCCGCCCACCAGGCTCGCGTGGGGCATGATCAGCTGCGGCTTGCTGGCGGCTTTGGCCTGATCGACCACAAGCAGGGTCGGAAGCTGGGCGCTGGCCAACTGCTCTGCGATGCAGCGCAATGTCACCTTCCGCAAGCCGGACTTCTGGCCAATGCCCAGCGCCACAGGACCGCCAGCCACCACCTTCATCTGCTCGAAATCCGATTTGGCGATGAAGAGGTAGCCGGCTTGATCGACGTGATCCCTGAGCATTTGGCTCATGAACCTGAAGGTTTCGATGCGATCCTGGAGGGAGACCTTGACCCAGGCGCTGGAGCTGTTGGGGTTGACGACTTCCTTGGCGTGAAACTCGCCAACGCCCAGGGCTTCCAACCGCTTGGCGAGGATCTGCACCACGCTCGGATAGGCGTCGGACGGCAGGCACACCGCGCACATCAGTTCGATGTCGGGCTCCATGTGCTCGGACACGCGACCTTGCAGGCTGGTGTCGTCGTAAAAGATCAAACGTTGCCCAGGCGCGTTCAGCGCTGCGATGAGCGCGTCGAACGTCTCGATCCCCGGCGCGGCGGGTTGATGATCATGCTCGGCCATGAGGTCTCCGACGATCTCGTGAACGCTTAGGCGGCCACACGCGCTGCCCAGCGGGCCTGGGCTTGGCCCAGAGGCGACTCTATTGCGCGCGCCGCATCCCTTTGATCTCGATGGCCATGGTTTCGACGAGCCGCGCAAATTGCGTCGGGTGACGGACCGCGGCCTGGAGCGCATCGGCCCAGCCCGGGTTCGCCTCTGTCCATCGCTGGAACGAAGCGACGTCGACGCCGCGATGCTTGGCGAGGAAGTTGGTGATTTTCGCCGGCACGAAGCTGGCGACGGAAGGCGCGTGCATCGGGCTGGAGCGCGCCAGAATGACGAAAGCGCGGGAAAACCCTTCCAGATCGTCTTCTCCGGCAAGGTCGCTCAGAAGCTCCAGCACGGGGCCGTTGTAGTGAATATAGGCGGCTGAACCGCGTTCAGCGATCGCCGCGGCGATCCTGGCTTCGGTGGAAGGGGACACGGATTTGACCTCTTGGCTGAGGCCGTAGAGCGCTTCGGCCTTGGCCCGTCGCTCGCTGGCCAGGTTTTTGATGTCGTCGGCGTCCTGGCGTGTCGGAACCCAGACCGTGACCTCTTGCCAGCCTTCGGCGACGCGCAGCTCGCGCTGACGCTTGACCCTGGAAACGACGGTCTTGTCCGCCATGACGTTGAAGCTCCATCACTTGGATGATCGTACTCATAGTACGATTTAGTCGCAGTACGTCGTAGTCTGAATAGCGTTTGATGTCCTGTCAAGTCGCGGCCTGGCTGGGGCCGCTTCCTCGCCGCCGAGCCGGGATCAGGTGACAAGACCTCGCGCACGCCGCAGGCTCGGCCCTTCGATTCCCTCTGGAGGCTTTTGCCATGAACGTTTCGGATCTCGTCGACGCCGCCGTGGCGGCCGAGCCCAAGCTGACCAAGACCCAGGCCAAGTCGATCATCGACGGCGTCTTCAAAGCCCTGACCGAGGCGGCGGTGAAGGGCGAGGAAGTCTCGATCCCGGGCTTTGGCAAGTTCAAGGTTCAGGCCAAGCCGGCCCGTACCGGCCGCAACCCTTCGACCGGCGCCGCCATCGAGATCGCCGCGACCAAGAAGGTGGCCTTCTCGCCGGCCAAGCAGCTGAAGGACGCCGTCAACGGCTAGGCCCGCGAGGCCGTCGTCGAGGCGGGCGGTCGAAGGCGGCTGTTCAGATCGCCTTTGGCGCCGGCGCCTCCCCTCACTCGGAGGCTGGGGCTAGGCTCCCCGGTTCGCCGGGGGCGCCAACGCGGCGTTGATGCCCGCCGCCGGCTCCGACATGCTGAGGCGACCGCCGAGAACGGCTCGGCCCGCCGCGAGACCCGCCATGACCGACGCCACGACGGCCGAAGACGGCGCACCTTGGGTGCTTCCGGCGGAAATCCCCTTCGACACCTTGCTGGGCAAGGATCTGGAGGAATGCGTCTACTGGCTGCTGGACGCCATGGGGGCCAAGGATCTGGAGTGGCGTGTCGGCGGCACGGGCGGCGGCGCGGCCGATGGCGGGCGCGATCTCGAAGCGGTGTTCTACGCCCCCTCGGCCGATGGCGACATGACGCGCCAACGCTGGTGGGTCGAGTGCAAGGGCCGCTCCAAGACCTTGGAAGCCGGTCAGGTGAAGGCGGCGTTGAACAACGCCCTGGCCGAGGCTGATCTCGACCACATCGTCATCGCCACCAACACCACCTTCACCAATCCGACCCGAGACTGGGTCGCCCGCTGGCAGGTCACCCATCCGCGCCCCAAGGTGCAGCTCTGGGACAGGCCGACTCTGGAACGCCTGCTGTCGCGCCAGCCGCAGGTGGTGCTGCGTCTGTTCGCCCAGGCCTTGAGTCTGGAAGGCCGGATCAAGGCCGCCGAGGAGCGCTTCTGGGGGAAGCTGGAGTTCGTCAGCCCCAAGACGCTCGCGGCGTTCTGGGCCAAGCGCGATGAGGTCGAGATCGGCGGTCTGGCGCGCTTTGCGCTGATCGCCAGTGAGTTCGCCATCGGCTCGATCGCCGAGCGGCCCTGGGCCGCGGGCCTGGACACCGCCGCGTTGAGCGAGACGCTTCAGATGGCGGTGCTCAACATCCCCTACCTGATGCGCCGCGCCCAGCTGGCCGGCCAGGCCACGGCGTCGCTGACCCGGGCGAGAGCCTATCTGGTGTTGGCGATCTTGCAGGCGCATGAGCCCGACGCGGTGGCCGCCCTGCTACATCTTCTGACGAGCGGCGACGCGGACAATCCCTATCCTGACACCGTGCGGGAGATGTTGCTGCTGCCGATCATCGCCCAGCTCCTGGACGAGATGCGCGACGTCTGCTCGTCCGACTGCCATCGCTTCTACAGCACACGCCGTACGCTGCGCACGGAGGATGGCGACGAGATCGAGAACTATTGGTGGCGGCTCGAGCCCAAGGGGCGGCCACACCTTGAGGATCCCAGGTCCAACCTGCACCTGGAGAACACCCGGGCGCCCTGCAAGGTCGGCTTCGCCTTGAACGACGAGGTCACCTGTCCGTTGTTCGGCGCCGACATCACCTTGGATAATGTCAGCGAGATCTTGGCGACGCTGACCAAGGTCTCCGCGTTTCGGTGCGATGACGCCAAGGTGCGCCTGGCCGAAAAGGCCGCCGAGATCGCGCGCTTCAACGCCGGCCCGCTGCGGCGACAGGACGACGCCTCACCGCCGGCGGCCTCGGACAACATCGCCTAGTTCATCATCTTGGTGCGGATGTGTTGGGCGGCGCGCCGCATCGACTCCGCCTCGCGAGCCTTGCCCATCAGATCCAGCGTGACCGCCGCGGCCTCGGCGCGCGCCAAGACTTCCGGCAGGGGCGCGCCCGGAAACATGCCGATCAGGTGCCGCGAGGCCTCGGCCCAGTCCACCTCGTCCAGTGATTTTCGCGGCCTGTCCATGGCGCGAGCCTACCCATCCGCCCGTTGTGGCGTCAAAGGGGCCTGCCGCCAGCCGCCAGGGATTTCTCGATCTGGCGAAGGCGTCGGCAGCGCCGAAAAAATCTCCAGGGGTCGCTACCGGTTCTGACGGGCTGGCGTGTCTCGG
Organism: Caulobacter sp. SRI_008; assembly: GCF_057586355.1. Taxonomy (NCBI): domain Bacteria; kingdom Pseudomonadati; phylum Pseudomonadota; class Alphaproteobacteria; order Caulobacterales; family Caulobacteraceae; genus Caulobacter; species Caulobacter sp. SRI_008. The sequence continues at coordinate 3,673 of NZ_JBYCZS010000013.1, read as the reverse complement.
CAAGGTCTCAACGCTCACGGAGCCAGCGCCTTGCCATCCGCCTGTTCGCCTCATCCCGTCGATGTCCATGTCGGCGCCCGTCTTCGCCTGCGTCGAAAGCTCCTGGGCCTTAGTCAGGCGCAGCTCGCGGACGACCTGAACCTGACGTTCCAACAGGTGCAAAAATACGAGCGCGGGACCAATCGCATCAGCGCCTCCACGCTCTACGCCATGGCGCGGCTGTTGCAGACCCCGACCGCGTGGTTCTTCGAAGGCCTGCCGCCGACGGATGCGGCGACCAAGACCGACCTTGAGGCGGTCTATGCGGTCGCGGCGGTGCAGGCGCTGCTGTCGACGCCCGATGGCCTGGCCCTGGCGCGATGGCTGTCGGGCTTGGAGCCGCGACGCCGGCGTGGCGTGCTCGACCTGATGGGCGTCCTGGCCGAGCCGCCCGAAGCGACGCGAGACGTCGGCTAGGCGCCCTTGCCTCGCCGTCCGCGGACAAAGGCCCGGTCGGTGGCCATGAACCTGGCCAGCATCGGCGCCACCAGCCGCGCCGGCTCGGCGGCCTTGCCGCCATTCTCGGCCGCATGGGCCTGGGCATAGGCGACGAGGTCGCGGTGGATCGCGGCCGGCAGGTCGAGCGTCAGCTTGACCGGCGTTTCGTCCTCCAGCGCGCCCAGTTTCAGCTTGCCGCTCATGGCGCCTTCCTTTCGTCGACATAGGGCTCGAGAACGAGGTCGCGGGTCAGAAGCACCCGCAGCGGCGCGCCGGGACGGATGGTCAGGGTCGGCGCCAGGTCCAGGCTCTTGCCGACCATCTGCTGGCCGACGCTGCTGGCGGTATCGGACCCGCCCCGGCGCAGGGCGCGGACGAGATCGGATTCATCGCTGGACGATCCGGCCTCGGCGCCGATGGCCAAGAGCGTGCTCAGGCCCGCGGCGGCCAGAACGCGGCTCCCGTGGCGATCGACGCTGTCTTGCAGACCGGCCATGCCTTGCTCATCGGCGCCGGGCAGCTTGTCGAGCACGATGGATTTTCCCGACGGCAGCAGCAGGCGCGTCCAGGCGACGCGAAGGCGGCTTTGGCCGTTCTGCGCGCCCGTCTCGTAGTCTCCGACCAGGCGCGAGCCCTTGGGGATGAGGAGATAGCCGCCGCCCAGGCTGTCGAACACATCCTGGGTGACCATGGCGACGGCCAGGCCCGGGGCGTCGGAGCGCAGGCCCGTCACCAGGGCGGCGGGAATGACCGCGCCGGCCTGGAGAATGTAGGGCGAGACCGGCGCCTGGAGGCGCTCGACGCTGGTGACGCGCGGATCCAGGCTTGGCTTGGCCCCGCCCATGGCGACGGGACCCGCCGCATCGAGATCGGATCCCGGGGCCGCTGTTTCGCGCCGCGACGAGGCGGCCACGAACAGGCCGCTGACCGTGGCCGCCCGCCGCGCCTCGCGCAAGGCCAGGACCTGGGGCTCAGGCTCGGCGATCCTCCCTGTCCCTACGGGCGCAGCGCTCGCCGCAGGGGCCGGGGCGGCGTCGGTCGCAAGCCCTTCTCCGGCCTTGGCCCGGGCCGCCGACAGGATCGGCCGGCCCAGATCTCCCGGCAACGGGGCCCCCAGGACCGGGACGCTGGCCGGTCCGACATAGCCGCGCGGCTGGGCGGTGACGGTCTCGGGCGGCGGCGCGGGTTTGACGTCGGCCTCGGGCGGCGCTTGCCGGCGCTTTTCCATCAACGACCAGCCGACCGCGCCGGCCACGCCGGTGATCAGGACCGCCCCGACGATGACCAGGGCCTTTCTCGAGACCCGCGCCACCGGGGCGGCGGCGCCGCGCAGGCGCAGGGTCTTGGCGATAGTCTTCTCGACGTCTTCGGGTTCCTGGCTCATCGCACAGCCTCCGCGATCGGGGTCAGGCGGACCAGGCGCACGGCCTGGGCGCGGCGTTTGGCGCCCAGACGCAGCTCGGCGCGGTCGAACAGGCGCTCGGCGACCAGCGCCCGGCCCTCGACGCGGAAGTTGATCAGCTCGGCGGTCTTGCCGTCGGGCCCCAGCCGGTAGAGCGGCGGCAGGTCGGCCATGTCGATCCCCGGGCCGAACACCACGAAGACCCTGCGGCCATCGTCATAGACCTCGACCGGTCGCCAGGCCGGATGCGGCCCATCGATCCGATAGGCTCGGTTGATCACCGGCGGCGCGGCCGACCGCGCTTCAACCGGGTTCGCGGCCGACTTCGGCGCCGATGGCGCCGGGACCCGCACCGGCGTGGCCGCGATCGGGTCTGCCCCGTAACGCCAGGAGACCTGGGACAGCCACGTGCGTGTCGAGGCGCGCAGTTCCAGGTGATAGGTGCGCCGGTCGGTGTTGATGATCAGGTTTGTGGCCAGGTTCGCGGCGGTCGGCTTGACCATCACATGCACCCGACGATCCGGCCCTGCCCCGCTGATGGTGTCGCCGATCACCCATCGGGCGGTGTCGCCGGCCGCCACCGGCCCCTGGCCGACCAGGGCTTCGCCGGGTTGAAGGACGATGTCGGTGATGCGGCCTGGGGTGGCGATCACCGGATAGACCGCCTCGTCCTGATAGTCGTAGGACTTGGCGCCGCCCGGAACCTGCAGCCCGGCCGGCGCGGCCATCGCCACAGCCGGAAGCCAAACGGCGACAGCCAAGCCGCCGCTCCTCAAACCCAAGCGGGTCATGCGCCAAACTCCTTGGACCACGACAGGCCGGTGATGAAGACGCCCAGAGGGTTGGCCCGAAGCCCCTCGGGGGTGTGCGGCGGCTTGATCGTCAGGGTGAGGATGGCGCTCCAGCGCTCGGTCGCCGCCAGCTGGCCGTCGGCGTAGCGCTGCTCGGTCCAGGCCACGCGGAAGCTTGATGGCGTGGCCCGCACGACGCTGGAGACGGTGACCACCACCTGGGCGCGACCGACCTGGGCGAAGGGATCGTTGCGGCGCGCATAGTCCGACAGGGCCGCCGCCCCGACCTGGTCGGTGAAGTCGTAGGCCCGCAGCCAGGCCTGGCGCATGACGACGGGGTCGGTGGAGACCGACCGAACGTCGCTGATGAACCGCGCCAGGGTCCAGGCGATCATCGGGTCGGTGGGCCGGGCGCCCTGAACGGCCGGGGCCACGACGCGCGGCTCGCCCAGGCGGTCGACCTGGACAACCCAGGGCGTCACCGAACCCCGGGTCGCCAGCCAGGCCAGACTGCCGCAAAGGGCGGTATTGGCCAGCAGCAGACCCAGGGCCGCCAGGCGCCAGTTGGACGCCTGGACGCGCGCGGAGCCGATCCGCTCGTCCCAGGCCTGACCGGCCCGCTGGTAGGGGGTTTCGGGCTGCGGCGTTGCGCCAAAGCGCGCCGATCCCTTCAAGGGGTTCATCTCAATCTTCCTTCAGGTTGGGCGCGGCGTCGCCGTCGGGATCGCCGCCATGGCCAGCGGCGTGCAGGGCCAGCTCGGCCCCGCGGGTCAGGGCGTGGCGGCCTTGCAGCGCCCGCGCCCAGCCCGGGGCGGCCGGGGCGCCGCCGCCCGAACCGCCGCCCTCGTCATCATCGTCGGTCTTCAGTGGCGGCATCTGGCCCAGGGCTGCGCCCCCGCCCCCAAGGCCGGCTCCTCCGGGACCACCGCCATCATCGGGCGGCGGGAGCCTGGGATGATCGCCAGACGGCGGCAGGCTCGGCGGGCCAGAAGGCGGCGGCAAG
>NZ_JBYCZS010000012.1:0-171879 GCF_057586355.1 Caulobacter sp. SRI_008 | reverse complement strand
GCCCCCAGCACCTCGCCGGGGGCTTTCGTCGTTTTCGGCGTCGTTTCGGGATCCACACATGACCGACCGCTATCTGGACGACCTGACCGTCGGCGAGACCTGGACCGGCGAACCCTTCACGCTCACCCAGGCCGAGATCCTCGACTTCGCCCGCGCCTATGACCCCCAGCCGATGCATGTCGATCCCGAGGCGGCCGCCGCCGGCCGGTTCGGCGGGATCATCGCCAGCGGCTGGCACGTGGCCTCGCGGGTGATGCGCGAATATGTCGACACCGCTCCGTTCGGCGCGACGCCGATGCTGGGCATCCGCATCGACGAACTGACCTGGCAAAAGCCCGTCCGTCCCGGCGACACGCTGACCGTGCGCCGCGAGATCGTCGAGGTGACACGCTCGCGCTCCAAGCCCGATCGCGGCACGATCCGCACCTTCACGACGGTGACCAACCAGCACGGCGAGACGGTGCTGACCTTCTTCAACCTGATCCAGATGCCGGCCCATGCGGGCGTGACCCTCTAGCCGCCCTTGCCTCCGGCGACGACGCGGCCCCACTGTGCCGTCTCCAGTGCGAGGGGGCTTTCGATGCGGCGACGGACGGTTCTGGCGAGCGGCTTGGCCCTGGCCCTCACGCTGGCCGCGCCCGTCCTGGCCGCGCCCCTTTCTCCCGACAAGACCCGCGAGATCGACGCCATCGCCCGCGAGGTGCTGGCCGCCACCGGCGCGCCCTCGGCCTCGGTCGCCATCGTCGAGGACGGCGAACTGGCCTACGCCAAGGCCTACGGCCAGGCCCGGCTGTCGCCGGCCGTCCCCGCCACCACAACCACGCGCTACGGGATCGCCTCGGTCAGCAAGCAGTTCACCGCCGCGGCCGTGCTGCTGCTGGTCGAGGACGGCAAGGTCTCGCTCGACGATCCGGTCGGCAAGTACATCCCCGGACTGACCGAGGGCGACAAGATCACCCTGCGCCAGGTGCTGTCGCACACCGCCGGCTATCGCGACTACTGGCCCCAGGACTTCGTGTTCGAGGCCATGCGTTCGCCGACCACCTCGCAGAAGATCCTCGATGGCTGGGCGCGCATCCCGCTGGATTATCCGCCCGGGGAGCAGTGGCGCTATTCCAACACCGGCTTCGTCATTGCCGGCCTGATCGTGGAGAAGGTCGCGGGCGAGCCGCTGGTCGCGTTCCTGAAGCGCCGGATCTTCGATCCCCTGGGCATGACCGGCGTCTCCGAGGACGATACGAAGGCCCTGTCGCCGCCCGACGCCGGGCACTACACCCGTTATGGCCTTGGCCCCGTGGTCCTGGCCGACAAGGAGGCGCCCGGCTGGCTGTTCGGCGCGGCCGAGCTGGCCATGTCGCCGTCGGACCTGGCGCGCTGGAACCGGGCGATGATCCGCCGCGACCTGCTGAAGCCCGCCTCGTGGGAGGCGATGACCACCTCGGTGGATCTCTCCAGCGGCGTCCCAGCCGGCTATGGCCTGGGGGTCTCGATCAAGGTGCGCGACGGGGCCACGTCGATCAGCCACGGCGGCATGCTGTCGGGCGTGCTGACCAGCAACACCGTCTGGCCCGCCGAGAAGCGGGCGGTGAGCGTGATCGCCAACGCCGACTTTGGCGACCCGCAGACGGCCATCTCCCAGCGCGTCGCCTTCCTGCTGCGGCCCTCGACGGGTGCGACCGCGACGGCGCGCAGCCTGATCGCCCAGTTGCAGGCCGGCCGGATCGACCCCGCCCTGCTCACCGAAAACGGCCGCGCCTGGTTCACGGCCGCGCGGCTGGCCGACTTTGGTCGAAGTCTCGCGCCGCTGGGTCCGCTGCGCATGCTCGAGGGCCAGGGCGTCCAAGTGCGCGGCGGCATGACCTGGTACGGCTTCGACGCGGCGTTCGGGGCGCGGACCCTGTCGGTGTCGATGCGGCTGACGCCCGAGGGCAAGGTCGAGCAGTTCCTGATCGGGCCCAAGGCGGGCTGAGCACGGAGGGGGAAGCGATGGCGGACGCGTTGGACGAGACGGCGCTCGAAGGCTTTTCCCGGTTCGATTTCACCCATGAAGACCGCACCCGCCCGGTCTGGCGCATGGGGACGGGGCCGGCGGTCATCGTCATCCACGAGATCCCCGGCCTTCATCCCGGCGTGCTGGACTTCGCCCGCGACGTCGCCGCCGGCGGCATGACCGTCTTCTGCCCCAGCCTGTTCGGCGAGCCGGGCAAGGGCGTGACCAAGCGCTATATCGACGCGACGACTTTCCGCCTGGCCTGCGTGCGGCGCGAGTTCGCCATCTGGCGCGGCGGCCGCTCCAGCCCGGTGGTCGAGTGGCTGAAGGCCCTGGCGCGCCAGGTCCACGCCGAGTGCGGCGGCAAGGGCGTGGGGGCGGTGGGCATGTGCTTCACCGGCGGCTTCGCCCTGGCGATGATGACCGAGCCGGTCGTGGTGGCGCCGGTGCTGGCCGAGCCGTCGCTGCCGGTGCTCGACAAGGGCGGGCTGGACGCCTCGCCGGCCGAGATCGCCTGCGCCAAGGCGCGGTTCGAGGCCGAAGACCTGTCGCTGATCGCCCTGCGCTATCGCAGCGACCGCCATGTGCGCGACGCCCGGTTCGAGCGGCTGAAGGCCGAGTTCGGCGGGCGGGCCGAACTGATCGAGCTGGAGGACGCCGACGCCAACGCCTACCGCGTGATCCCGCCGCATTCGGTGCTGACCCTGCACCTGGATCGCGACCGGCCGGACGGGGCGGGCATGCAGGCGGCGCGGCGGGTGGTCGAGTTCTTCCGGGAACGGACGGGGGCTTAGCACGCGCTGCGCGCGACCCCCTCCGGCCCTCCGGGCCACCTCCCCCAAAGGGGGAGGATCTGGTCCACGCGGCGTAGATGCTCCCCCTCTGGGGGAGCTGTCGCGGAGCGACTGAGGGGGTGTTCTCTGGACTTTTCCACTTTACGCGCCTAGACACCGCGCCTTCGATTTTCCCCCGCGTTCCCGGCGTTCGATCCGCCGGCCGGGCTGCAAAGGCTATCCGCGCCATGAAGCGCCATTCCGAAAAATCCAAGAGCGGGCCCGTGGGTCCCTCGCAACGCCAGCTCCGCGCCGGCGAACTGATCCGCCACGCCCTGGTCGACATCCTCCGCGAGGAGGAGCTGCAGGACGAGGCCCTGACCGGCGTCTCCGTCACCGTTTCCGAAGTGCGGATGAGCCCCGATCTCAGGCACGCCGTCTGCTTCGTCGAGCCGTTGGGGGCGGGTCTCGCCGACCAGGGCGCGGCCCAGAACGTCGACGAGATCATCAAGGGCCTGAACCGCGTCGCCAAGTTCCTGCGCGGGCGCCTGGGCCGGTCGATCGACATGAAGTTCACGCCCGACCTGAAGTTCCTTCACGACGAGAGCTTCAGCACGGCCGCCTATATGGACAAGCTGTTCCTCGATCCCAAGGTTCTGCAGGACACCGATCGTCGCCTGAGCGACGTCCTCGACGAAGACGAGGACTAGCCCATGGCGCGCCGCAAGAAGGGCGACGCCGTCTCCGGCTGGGTGTGCCTGGACAAGCCCTACGACCTGACCTCGACCAGCGCGGTTTCCCGCGTGCGCCGGGCGTTCAACGCCCAGAAGGCGGGCCACGCCGGCACGCTGGATCCGTTGGCCACGGGCATCCTGCCGCTCGCGCTTGGCGAGGCGACCAAGACCGTCCCGTTCCTGATGGACGCCGACAAGGCCTATCGCTTCACCATCGAGTGGGGCCGCAACACCACCACCCTCGACCGCGAGGGCGAGACCACGGCTTCGTCCGACGTGCGGCCCTCGGCGGAGGCCGTCGAGGCGGCGCTCCCAGCCTTCGTCGGCGAGGTCGATCAGATCCCGCCGAACTATTCGGCCATCAAGGTCGACGGCGAGCGCGCTTATGACCTGGCCCGCGACGGGGTGGAGTTCGAGCTCCAGACCCGCAAGGTGACCATCCACGCCCTGCGCCTGCTGTCGGTTCCTGACATCGACCATGTCGAGCTGGAGATGGAATGCGGCAAGGGCACCTATGTGCGCGCCGTGGTCCGGGATCTGGCGGCCGCGCTCGGAGCCTGTGGACATGTCAGCCAGCTTCGCCGAACGCGGGTGGGCCAGTTCGCCGAGGATTCGGCGATAAGCCTGGAAAGTCTCGAGAATTTGAGCTATGAGGCGCGCCTGTCGGAGGCATTGCTTCCGGTCGAGACCGCGCTGGACGACATCCCGGCGTTGGCCGTGACCGACGAAGACGCCTTTCGGCTTGCGCAAGGACGCGCCATCGTTCTGCTACCCAGGCAGGTGGAACAGCTGAAAGCCGAGCTCACGCCCGGCGATCGCACTGTTTCCGCCATGTCCGGAGAGCGCCTGGTGGCCTTGTGCGAGATGCGCGCCGGAAAGCTCAATCCGGTGCGGGTCTTCCAACTCACCTGAGCGGAGACAACCCGATGTCGATCACTGCCGAGCGCAAGAGCGCTCTTATCGCCGAACACGCTCGCACCGAGGGTGACACCGGCAGCGCTGAAGTCCAGGTCGCGATCCTCTCGGAGCGAATCTCGAACCTGACCGAGCACTTCAAGACCCACAAGAAGGACAACCACAGCCGTCGTGGCCTGCTGAAGCTGGTTTCCCAGCGTCGCCGTCTCCTCGACCACCTGAAGAAGTCCGACGAAGGCCGTTACGCGGCTCTCATCGAGAAGCTGGGTCTGCGCCGCTAAGGCGCATTTCCGCCGCCTTACTCCGGTAGGGCGGCGGAACGCTTTTTAGGGTCCTCGCTTCGAGACAGGCCGAAGCGGCGGATCCAAGGGTTCCAGGTCCCAAAGGACCGGCGCCCCGTACGTGTGAGGGTTCACGTCCTCAAACCCCCGCCTGTCACATTAGGATGAGGATCATCGGGCCGGCTCCATTGGCCGTCCGCCCCTGTCCACCCCCGACGGGAATCCGCCCGCGGGAACCGAAAGAAGAAAAATGTTCGATATCAAACGCAAGACGATCGAGTGGGGCGGCAAGACGCTGGTCCTCGAAACCGGTCGCATCGCCCGTCAAGCCGACGGCGCCGTTCTGGCCACCATGGGCGAAACCGTCGTCCTGGCCACCGCCGTGTTCGCCAAGAAGGCGAAGCCCGGCCAAGATTTCTTCCCGCTGACGGTCAACTACCAAGAGAAGACCTTCGCGGCCGGCAAGATCCCCGGCGGCTTCTTCAAGCGCGAAGGCCGTCCGTCGGAAAAGGAAACCCTGGTTTCCCGCCTGATCGACCGTCCGATCCGTCCGCTGTTCGTCAAGGGCTTCAAGAACGAAGTCCAGGTCGTCGTCACCGTGCTGCAGCACGACCTCGAGAACGATCCCGACATCCTGGGCATGGTGGCCGCCTCGGCCGCCCTGGTCCTGTCGGGCGCCCCGTTCATGGGCCCGATCGGCGCCGCGCGCGTCGGTTACGTTGACGGCGGCTACGTGCTGAACCCGACGCTCGACGAGCTGAAGGAAAGCAAGATGGACCTCGTCGTGGCCGGCACCGCCGAAGCCGTGATGATGGTCGAGTCGGAAATCCAGGAACTCTCGGAAGAGATCGTCCTGGGCGGCGTCAACTTCGCCCACAAGGAAATGCAGACGGTGATCGACGCGATCATCGAGCTGGCCGAACACGCCGCCAAGGAGCCGTTCGACTTCCAACCGGAAGACACCGACGCCCTGAAGGCCGAAGTGAAGAAGGCCGTGGGTCAGGACCTGGCCGACGCCTACAAGATCCAGGCCAAGGGCGAACGCGTTTCGGCCCTGGGCGCCGCCAAGGCCAAGGCCATCGAGACCTTCGCCAAGAGCGATGCGAACCCGGCCGGCATCGACCCGCTGAAGCTGGTCTCGGTGTTCAAGGAACTGGAAGCGGACATCGTCCGTCGCTCGATCCTCGACACCGGCATCCGCATCGACGGCCGCACCGTCGACAAGGTCCGTCCGATCCTGGGCGAAGTCGGCATCCTGCCGCGCACCCACGGCTCGGCCCTGTTCACCCGCGGCGAGACCCAGGCGATCGTGGTCGCCACCCTGGGCACCGGCGACGACGAGCAGTTCATCGACGCCCTGGAAGGCACCTACAAGGAGTCCTTCCTGCTGCACTACAACTTCCCTCCCTACAGCGTCGGTGAAACCGGCCGTATGGGCAGCCCGGGCCGCCGCGAAATCGGCCACGGCAAGCTGGCCTGGCGCGCCCTGCGCCCGATGCTGCCGAGCAAGGAAGACTTCCCCTACACCATCCGCCTGGTCTCCGAGATCACCGAGTCGAACGGCTCGTCCTCGATGGCCACGGTCTGCGGTTCGTCGCTGGCCATGATGGACGCCGGCGTTCCGCTGGTCCGTCCGGTCTCGGGCATCGCCATGGGCCTGATCCTCGAAAAGGACGGCTTCGCCGTTCTGTCCGACATCCTCGGCGACGAAGATCACCTGGGCGACATGGACTTCAAGGTGGCCGGCACCAGCGAGGGCCTGACCTCGCTGCAGATGGACATCAAGATCGCCGGCATCACGCCCGCGATCATGGAGCAGGCCCTGGCGCAAGCTAAGGGCGGCCGCGAGCACATCCTTGGCGAAATGAACAAGGCCATGGACGCGCCGCGCGAGGAAGTCGGCGACTTCGCTCCGAAGATCGAGACCATCACCATCCCGACCGACAAGATCCGCGAAGTGATCGGCACCGGCGGCAAGGTGATCCGCGAGATCGTCGCCACCACCGGCGCCAAGGTCGACATCAACGACGAAGGCACCGTGAAGGTCTCGGCCTCGGACGGCGCCAAGATCAAGGCCGCCATCGACTGGATCAAGTCGATCACGCAAGAAGCTGAAGTCGGCGCGATCTATGACGGCAAGGTCGTCAAGGTCGTCGATTTCGGCGCCTTCGTGAACTTCTTCGGCGCCAAGGACGGCCTCGTCCACGTCAGCCAGATCAGCAACGAACGCGTCGCCAAGCCGTCGGACGTGCTGAAGGAAGGCCAGATCGTGAAGGTGAAGCTCCTGGGCTTCGACGATCGCGGCAAGACCAAGCTGTCGATGAAGGTTGTCGACCAGACGACGGGTGAAGACCTGTCGAAGAAGGCTGAAGTCTCGCCGGAAGACGCCGTCAACACCTGACGCCGACTTTCAGGTTCGACCTGAAAAGGCAGCGGGCGGCTCCGAAAGGGGCCGCCCGTTTTGCGTTTGGGGGCAAGGTGCGGCGAGGGGCCGGACAAGCTTGTCTAAGCCTACGCCATGGCGCAACCTTGGGCTGATAGTCAGCTGGGTGGGCCTTGTTCTCTTCGTATCTCGCCGCCTGGGCGGCCGCTTTCGCGTCTGTGTTCCTGTTCGGGTCGCCGGTCCGGGCCGAGGAAGCGCCGCTGCTGCACGCCCGCACCGGCGCGCCCTTCGAAGAGATCTGTGACGCCAATCACTATCTCGTCTCGCCGAGGGGCGGCCTGGCGGCGGCGTTCGGAGCGGGGATCGTCGGCGTGCGCGGCCCGTTCGCCGGGTCGGTCTACGACGCCGCCTTCGCGCCGAGCGATTGCCTTTCGGGTCCTTGCGCCGGCTGGGTGAAGATCTCGGCTATGGCGCCGATCACCGGGGTCAGCCTCGACGAAAGCTCGATGACCGTGCGCCTTCACGGCGGGGGCGTGTTCCGTATCGGCCTGGACGGCAAGGTCACGCAGATCGCCACGGTCGCGGACGATCCCTGCCGGGCGGCCGGCTACTATGTCGGTGGATGCGCGCGGCTTATGGTCAATGACGGCGCGCCGGAGGCGGCGTTGCAGTCGACCTTCGAGGGGCCGTCGCGACGGGTGTTCGGCTATGCCGAGGCGGCGGCCGGACCGACGGCGCCGCGCCGGATCCGTTGTGATGCGCCCGAACTCTGCGGCCTCTGGCCCACGCCGACCGAGGTGGCGCTGATCGCTTCCGCCGGAACGACCCTGCCGCTCGCCAAGGGCCGTCTGCTGCTCACCCGGGCCGAGCGCGAGCAGGTCTGCCGCGACCAGGGTCCCGATTGTCCGACCGGCGAGTTCATCCCGCTGCTGGATGGCCGGACGTCGGCTTATCTCGCGCCGATGTCCGCGGAGGTGCTGAAGACCGGCCGTCATGCCGATATCGTCAGCTTCGCCTTCCGGGTTCCCGGGGGCATGCTGCTGGGCGTGGGCGACAGCGTGGCCTCACGACGCGTGGAGCTGACCTCCGCCGCTGGCCAGGTCTCACGCGCCTGCCCGCTTCGGCTAGGGGGCCTGCCTCCCGGCTGGAACGTCAAGGCCTTCACACCGCCGCCTGCGCGTGCCGAGCGTCGGCGGGTCATGGCGGGTTCGGCCGACCGCCCTCTCAGCCTGTTCGTCGATCGGCCGGAGGTCCCGACCCGGGGGACCTTGGTCTATTTCGACGGCGGCCCGGGCGGCGCGCCCGAGTTCGGTCATGGCGCCGTCGCCGTCACGGCGGTCAACCTGGGCGCGGTCGTGGTGCGCGCGGGCGTGGCGGGCCAGGACGGCCTGAGCGACGGCGCCTGGCGACGCCTGGCCGTCGGCGGACGGGACGCGCTCGACGCCGACCTGGCCGCGCTGGAAGACGAACTGGCCGATCAGGCCCGGTATCCCCGTCCCCTGGTCCTGGCGGGCGACAGTTTCGGGGCTCTGCCCATCCGCGTGGCGCTCGAACGTGGGCGTCTCAAGCCCGATCGCGTGATCCTCAGCGTGCCGATGACCGCCTATCGCTCGCCCGCCGACATGGTGAAGGCGGACGAGGCGCGGATGGGCCGGCCCTATCCCGATGGCCTGCGTCCGCGCATCGAGGCTTCGGTCGCGCGCAGCCAACTGATGCATGAGCGCGTCTTTGGGCCGGGCCTCGCGCCTGACCGGCCGTTCCGGCGCTGGTTGGACGCCTTCGACGCCTGCCTGCTTCCGCCGGGCTCGCGCGTCTACCTGGCGCAGGCGGATGACAGGGTCTCCTGGACGCCGCCGACGGCCTGCGCCGGCCCGACCTTGGTCACCCTAGCCGGCTCGCATGATCTGGCCCTGGGCGGCGCGGCCTATTGGGCGGAGATCGAAAAGGTCCTGCCGGCGATGCTTCTCGCGCCCTAGAACCCCGCCGTCACCGAGGCCACCACCGTGTCGGGCGCGCGGTCGCTGCCGATGTAGGCCAGGCCCAGGTCCACGGCCTTGATCTTGTGGTTCACGCCCAGCGACCAGTCCCACTTGCCGTCGGGGGCGAAGGCGCCGTCCTCGTAGCCGAGCTGGGCGGCGATGGTCACGGGGACCTTGGGCGAGGTCCAGGCGGCGCGGACATAGCCATAGCGGTTGTCCATCCCGCCCAGGGCGTCCTGCTCGGGCGACCAGGCGAAGCCCAGGCCGTAGGTCCAGTCGCCGAAGGCGCGGCTGGCCGAGATCGGCAGTTCCCAGTAGTCGACGTCCTGACCGCCGGGATAGCCGTAGCGGGCGGCCGAGACGTCGAAGGTCGTGCCGCCGGCGGTGAAGGTGTAGCCCAGGGCGACGTCCAGCTCGGTGGTCGCGCCGCCGTAGTCGTCGATGGTCGAGCCCCAGACCCAGCCGTAGAGGCCGTTGGCGGCCGTGGCGGTCAGACCGCCCTGCAGGGCCGGTTGCTCGTCGGAGAAGGTCGCGCCCCGGAACCGGTAGTCCGACACCACGCCGATCTTGCCGGTGATCGTGACCGCGGGTTCGGCCGCGGTCTGGGCGAGGACAGGCGAGGCGAGGGCGACGGCCAGGGCGGCCCCGGCGAGGAAGGTGCGCATCAAGAACTCCGGATCTTGCCGATCCAGTGGACCGCCATTCGTGACCAGGGTCCTTACGGTTTTGGAAAAACAATGTCTTGCGGCCATCGGTCGCAGTTAACGAAGCGCTAGCGACGCGGCCTTTAGGCCAAGAGGCGTGTTGCGCACTCCGACCTCTCCCGAAGCCCGCCGATTGCAGGCGATCCATTGGATCGTCGGCTCGGCCGTCGTGCTGGTGGCGGCCTCGATCCTCGGCGGTCTGGCCCTGATGCTGCTCGCCGCGCGGTCGCTCGATCATATTGAGACCCTGGACGAGCGGGCGCTGATCGAACGCACCGTCCGCCGCACCCTCGACCGCATGACGCGGGAGGTAACCTCGGCCACCGTCTGGGACGAGGCCTACAAGTCCATGACCGGCGAGGTCGACGCCGCCTGGGCCGACGTCAATTACGGCGACTACTACCATCGCTATTTCAGTCACGACCTGAGTTTCGCCGTCCGCGAAGGCAGGGTGGTCTACGCCTCCATAGCCGGCAAACGCGTCTTGCCCGACCGTGTCGAGGCGCTGCGGATCGACGCCGACGACATCGTCGAGACGGTGACCGCCAGCGCCCTCTCGGCCCGCCGGGCGGGGCGCGCCGATCTGGAGGGCGTCTCGACCGCTTCCGGCCTCGTGCGGTCGGGCGACGCGCTCTATCTGGTGGTGGCCAGCGACGTGATCGCCGAGCATCCCGCGCTGATGGCCAGGCGGCCCGGCGCGCCGGTCGTGGTGGTCTCGGCCCGGCGGATCAGCTCCGGCTTCATCGCGGGCATGCGCGGCGACCTCGGCGTCGAGGGGCTGAGCCTGGTGACGGGCGACGAGGCGGTGGAGCCCTATGTGGCGCTGCATGATCGCCGGGGGCGGCGGATCGGCGCCCTGGCCTGGCCGGCCCGGGATCCGGGGATGTCGCTGCTGCTGCGCGCCGCGCCGTGGGTGGGCGTGGTCTTCCTACTGCTGGTCGGGGCCAGCGTCGTGCTCTTCGCCTGGCTGTCGCGGGTGCTGGCCAATCTCGCCCGCAAGCGGCAGGCGCTGGTCGAGGCCAAGGAGCAGGCCGAGGCCGCCAACCTGGCCAAGAGCCAGTTCCTGGCCAATATGAGCCACGAGATCCGCACGCCCCTGAACGGCGTGCTGGGCATGACCCAGATCATGGCCGCCGGCGAGCTGCCGCCGGTCCAGCGCGAGCGCCTGGCGATCGCCGAGGAGTCGGCCCAGGCCCTGCTGGCGCTCTTGACCAACGTGCTCGAAATGACCCGGCTGGAAGCCGGCGCCGTCGGGCTGCGCGAGGCGGCCTTCGATATCGAGGCCCTGGTGGACGCCAGTTGCGCGGTCTTCTCGGGCGCGGCGGCGAGCCGCTGGATCGAGTTGTCCTGGAGCGTCGATGAAGATTGCCGCGGCGCCTGGATCGGCGATCCGATGCGGTTGCGCCAGGTGCTGGGCAACCTGGTCGCCAACGCCGTGAAGTTCACCGAGGTCGGCGCTGTGCGGGTCGTGGTTTCCGAAGGGTCTTCGGGGCTGGCCTTCGCGGTCGCCGACACCGGTGTGGGGGTGGCGGCCGAGCACCTGCCGCGCCTGTTCGAGACCTTCTCCCAGGTCGACGGCTCATCCACCCGTTCGCATGGCGGGTCGGGCCTGGGTCTGTCGATCTGCCGCGAACTGGTCGAGCTGATGGGCGGGTCCATCGCGGTCGACAGCACGCCCGGCGTCGGATCGACCTTCCGCTTCGAGATCCCGCTAGTACGCGCCTAGGCCCGGCCGGCCTGGGCCGAAAGGTGGTCGGCGGTGACGCCGATCTTGGCCAGGGCTCTCGTCCACTTGCTGTCGTGGTCGTCGTCGAACAGCAGGCCCTCGTCGGCGTCGCAGATGAGCCAGACGTTGTCGCGCAGCTCCTGCTCCAGCTGGCCGGCGCCCCAGCCTGAATAGCCCAGGGCCAGGATCGCCCGGCGGGGGCGGTGGATGCGGCTGCCCAGGGCGTCGAGCGCGTCGCGGGTGACGGTCAGGGCCAGGCCGTCGGCGATCGGCGAGGTCGATTCCGGCGAGGCGTAGTCGTCGGTGTGCAGCACGAAGCCGCGCTCGCGCTCCACCGGTCCGCCCAGCATGACGAGGTCGCTGGGCGCGCGCACTTCCGGGTCGATGCCCAGCTTGCCCAGCAGTTCGAAGACCGTCAGGCCCTCGACCGGGCGGTTCACCGCCAGGCCCATGGCCTGTTCGTCGTCGTGCGAGCAGAGATAGACCACGGCGCGTTCGAAGCGCGGGTCCTCGATGCCGGGCATGGCCACCAGGACCCGTCCGGTCAGGAATTGGCCCTCGCCGTCGAGGGGATCGGTCTCGGGAGCGTCCATCTGTTGAGGATCGGCACACAACGCGTCGGTTTCAAGTCAAACCACGTTATTGGCGAACCGATCCGGACGCTTTATCTCCGGAACGCCCTTTCAGCACAGGATGACACCATGGCGATCAAGGTTGGCGACACGCTTCCGGCGGCCACTTTCATGACCAGCTCGGCCGAAGGCCCCAAGCCGGTCACCTCCGACGACCTCTTCAAGGGCAAGACCGTCGCCCTGTTCGCCGTCCCCGGCGCGTTCACCCCGACCTGCTCGGCCAAGCACCTGCCGGGCTTCAAGGAGAAGGCCGCCGAACTGAAGGCCAAGGGCGTGGATGCGATCGCCTGCGTCTCGGTCAACGACGTCTTCGTGATGAAGGCCTGGGGCGCCGACCAGGGCATCTCCGACGAAGTCGTGCTGCTGGCCGACGGCAACGGCGACTTCACCCGCGCCCTGGGCCTGGACTTCGACGGTTCGAAGTTCGGCATGGGCGTGCGCTCGCAGCGCTACTCCCTGGTCGCCAAGGACGGCGTCGTCGAGACGCTGAACGTCGAGGAAGCCGGCGAATTCAAGGTCTCGTCGGCCGACTACCTGCTGGGCCAGCTGTAAGCTTTCCCACTCTTGTCATCCCGGCGGCTCGCCGGGATGACAAGGCCTAGGCTGAGATCGCGTGCAGCTGCGCCGCGTGGGCCCGCAGCCAGGCGCGGTGCGGCGCCGGATCGCCGATCAGGGTTTCGCACAGCGCCCAGAAGCGCGGGCCGTGATTGGCCTCGATCAGGTGGGCGCATTCGTGGGCGACGACGTAGTCGGCCACCGCCGCCGGGGCCAGGACGAGACGCCAGCTATAGCGGATCGCCGCCGGCGCGCCCGGACGGGCCGGCCGGCACGAGCCCCAGCGGGCCTTCGGATCGGCCACCGCCACCGACGGCATCGGCCGTCCCAGACGCCCGGCGTGATGGGCCGTCCGCTCGGTCAGCTTCTCCAGCGCCTCGCGCTTGACCAGCCGCAGGATCTTCAGGCCCCAGTTGGCGTCGTCGGGGGCGATCAAGGCATCGTCCGTGATCCGCGCCCGGCCGGGTGCGACCTCCAACCGGTAGGGCTTGCCCCAGATCTTCAGCACGCCGCCGGGCTCGATCACCTGGCGGCCGGGCAGGGCGGCCAGCTGCAGGCTCATCCAGCCCGCCTTTTCGTGGGCGAAGGCCACGGCCTCGGTCAGGCGACGCGGGGTGGGGGCGATGGCGACGATCTCGGATTTGGCCCGATCGACCCGCAGCGACACCCGCCGCGCGCGGCCGTCCACCTTCAGCCGCAGGGCGCAGCCCTCCACCTCCAGCCGGTCGCCGTCGGCGAAGCGTTTCGGGGCGGCTTTCGGCTGCGGACGGAAAAGGTTCATCGCCCTCTAGATCGCGCTCGCCGCCGCCGGACGCAAGAGGCGCCGTTGACCGCGAGGGAGCGGAAATCTACCTTGGCGATAACGGCGTTATTTCTCTAGTCGGGGGTGTGGCGTGACGGTGTTGCTCAAGGTTCCCGCCCGGGCGGATCGCAGCGCCGCCCTGGCGGCCGCCATCCGGGACCACGTAAAGTCCGGCGCGCCCTTCGGCTCGGGCCATGCGGTGCTGGCGGCGCTCAGCGCCTGGGTCTACCGCGCCTTCCACAAGCCCTCGACCGAGGCCACCGCGCCGTCCTGGCTGGGCAAGCTGGGCCTCGTCGCGCCGATCGGGCCGGCCAACGACAAGCCCAGCGGCTACGACGCCTTCTGCTTCTACGCGCCGGGGCTGGCCGAGCTGGTGATCGTCAACCGCGGCACCGACAGCGAGCTGGACTGGCTGCTGAACTTCAAGTCGGCCGTGCTGCAGGACACCCGCACCGTCAACGCCGCCCTGGCCTACGCCCTGGCGGCCCATGCGGCCCTGGTCGCGCAAGGCCTGCCGGTGGCGCGGGCGACCTTCACCGGCCATTCGCTGGGCGGGGCCATGGCCGAGGCCCAGGCGGCGCTGTTTCGCCAGGCCGCGAACCTGCCGGCGAGCTTCCCCGTCACCGCCACCGGTTTCGCCTCGGCGCCCTTCGCCGACGCCATCCGGGCCGTGGCGGCCGCGCGCGGCGCGGCGGTCGACGCCCAGGCCATCGCCGCCAGCCGCCACTACATCCGGTCCAACGACCCGATCCGCCTGACCGATGTCGCCGGCACGCGCCTGGCGGTGGTGATCGGCGACGACCTGGATCTCTACGCCGTGGTCAAGCAGAGCAACGGGCCGCCCAAGACGTCGTTCGACACCTTCTCGCTGATCGGCATGCCGATCGCCCATGACTCGTTCCTCTATCACCACTTCTGGGACCGCAACGGGCCGTTCCACATCGTCCGGCACATGAAGGGCGCCTTCCACCTGTGGGACGGCGAGACCCCCGAGCGCACCGCCCTGGGCCGCACCCTGCCGCCGGCCTTCGCCTGATCCCGACTGGAGTTCCGCGTGTTCGATCTCGTCTGCCAGGATCCGCCCTTCTGCATCGCTCGCGACTACGCGCCTGTCTCCGAGGTCGTCGGTTCGGTGCGCGTCGTGAGGGACGGCCGCCCGGCCGTGGCCGATCCCGAGGCGGCGGCGCGGCTTGGCGTGAAGGTGCAGGTCGTCGCCGGTGACAACTTCATCGACCTGCCGGCCGAGAGCCTGCGCCAGACCTGCGTCGAGAGCGCCTGCGTCGTCTACCGCGTCGCCTGCGCGGACCTGACGTGCTCATGGCAGGTGGCGGCGCTGCGGGCGCAGGGGCCGCTGTTCCTGCGCGAGATCCGTCTGGACGCCGTCACGCCGGAGGCTCTGGAGGCGGCCAAGGCCAACGTCTTCGTGGCCGTCGAGGGGCGCCGCCGCGTCGCCCTGGCCGCGCTGGGCGAGGGCGGTTCCGCGCCGTCGGGAATCTATACCGCGCCCCGCTGGCCGGGTGATCGCCGCCTCAGGGGCGCGGCCGGCGACTAGGCTTTCTTGCCGCCGAAGTTCGGATCGCTGCGCAGGATGAAGTCGCGGACCTTGGGATAGATCTCCTCGCGGAACCGGCGGCCGTTGAACACCCCGTAGTGGCCCACGCCGGGCTGGACGTAGTCCTCCTTCAGCTCGGCCGGGATATTCGTGCACAGGTCGTGGGCGGCCTGGGTCTGGCCGATGCCGGAGATGTCGTCCTTCTCGCCCTCGACGGTCATCAGGCCGATGTCGGTGATCGCCGCGGTGTTCACGTGGCGGCCGCGATGCATCAGCTCGCCCTTCGGCAACAGGTGGCGCTGGAAGACGATGTCGATGGTCTGGAGATAGAACTCTTCGGTCAGGTCGAGCACCGACAGGTACTCGTCGTAGAATTCCAGGTGCTTGTCGGCGCTGTCGCCGTCGCCGTCGACCAGGCTGTGGAAGTAGCGCTGGTGGGCTTCCTGGTGCTTGTCGGCGTTCATGCTCATGAAGCTGGCCAGCTGCACGAAGCCCGGATAGACGCGCCGACCCATGCCCGGATAGGGCGCGGGCACGGTGTAGATCATGTTCGACTGGAACCAGGTGAAGGGCTTTTCCTCCGCCAGGTTGTTGGTCACGGTCGGCGACAGGCGCGCGTCGATCGGCGAGCCCATGAAGGTCATGCTGGCCGGACGCGAGGGATCGTTGTCCTCGGCCATCAGGGCGGCGGCGGCCAGCACCGGCGGCCCGGGCTGGCAGACGGCCAGCACGTTGGGGCGCGGCCCCAGCACCCGCAGCATGTCGCGGATGTGGTCGATATAGTCGTGGAAGTCGAAACGGCCCTGCAGGACCGAAACTTCGCGGGCGTTCTGCCAGTCGACGATGAACACCGCGTGGTCGGGCAGGAAGGCCTCGACCGTGCCGCGCAGCAGCGTGGCGTAGTGACCCGAAAGCGGGGCGACGATCAGCACGGCGGGGTCCAGCTCGAAGCGGCCGGCCCGGCGCATGTCGGACATGTCGCGGTCGAACTGGATCAGCCGGGCCCACGGGCTCTGCCAGACGACGGTGGGGCGCACGCGCACGTCGACGTCGTTGATCTTGACGCTGTCGATCCGCCAGTCGGGCTTGCCGTAGCGGCGGGTGACGTTGGAGAACAGGTCGGCGCCGGCATAGAGCCGCCGGCCCAGCTCGGTGCTGGCGGCCGGGTTCAGGGGCGAGCCCCAGAAGTCCCGGGCCGCGCGGGCGGCCAGGCGTAGCGGGGTCGAGGCGTAGAAGCTCGCTTCGTGCAGGGCGTACAGCATGCCGTCTCCAGCGATTGTGCAATGCAGCATAACACGCTGGCGGTTAAGAAGGTACAGCCCTGAAGTGACCTAGCGGCATTGCGCCGCAAAAATGGGCGTTCTACCGCCCGTCCATCGCCGCCTTCAGCTGACGGGCGATCTCTTCGGGCGGCAGGCTGTAGGCGATGACCCGGTCGAAGCGGCCCTTGGGGTCGATCACGTAGATCGCCGTGGAGTGGTCGACGCTGTAGTCGGGGCCATCGCCGACCTTCTTGTAGTAGCCGCGATAGGTCTTCACCGCCGCGTCCACCTGGGCCGGGGTGCCGGTCAGGCCGACGATGTTCTTGGGCAGGTAGCCGGCCGTCAGGTAGGTCTTCATCACCGCGGGCGTGTCGCGCTGCGGATCGACCGAGACCATGACGATCTGCAGATCCTTGGCCTTGGGGCCCAGCTGGTCGCTGGCGGTCGCCAGGGCCTGCAGCGTGCCGGGGCAGACGTCGGGGCAGTAGGTGAAGCCGAAGAACAGGGCGCTCCACTTGCCCTTGAGCACCGTTTCGTCGACCGGCTTGCCGTCATAATCGACCAGCTGGAACGGTCCGCCCACCGCCGAGGGCTGCGGCGGAGGCGAAAACACACCGCTGCGGAAGATCAGCGCGCCGGCCAGGATCACCCCCACCACGCACACGGCCAGGACGGTCAGGCGGTTGCGGTTCATGGGGTACGCGTCCTTTGGGGCTCGCCAGATCGAAATTTCTGGCCTTAATGTGGCGACATGGCCGACGCTTCGTTCAGGGACGCGCCGAAGAAAACATCCCACGACGGGCTCGATAGGCCCGACGGCGGAGCGGCGCAAGACAGCGACGACTGGTCGTGGGCGGGCCCCGGGCTCCGTCGCGGCCGCCTCCGGGTGCGAACCCTGCTCGCCCAACGCTGGCTGACCGTGGCGGGTCAATCGGTGACGGTGCTGTTCTGCGGGCTCGTCCTCGACGTCCAGGTGCCCTACGCGCTGTGCTTCTCGCTGATCGCGCTCTCGGCGTGGTTGAACGTGCTGATCGGCCTGGCCTCTACCGGCCAGCGCATGGCTCGCGACGTCGAGGCCACCGCCCAGATCGCCTTCGACATCCTGCAGCTGGCCGGCATGCTCTATCTGACCGGCGGGGTGTTCAATCCGTTCTCCCTGCTGCTGATCGCGCCCGTCACCCTGGCGGCGGCCACCCTGCCGGCGCGCTACGCCCTGGGCCTGGGCGTGCTGGCGGTCATCGTCAGCATCGTGCTGGCCTTCCTCTACATGCCGCTGCCGTCGGCCGCGGGCGTGCCGGCCACGCCCCGGCCCGAGGGCGTGGTGGTCTTCGCCATCGTCGCCGCCCGGGTGGTGGGCATCGTCATCACCGGCCTTTACGCCTGGCAGGCGGCGACGGAGTCGGCCCGCATGGAGCTGGCCCTCAACGTCACCGAGACCGTGCTGGCCCGCGAACAAAGGCTCTCGGCCCTGGGCGCCCTGGCGGCCGCCGCGGCGCACGAACTGGGCACGCCGCTCGCCACCATCTCGGTCGTCGCCCGCGAGATGGCCCGTGGCGCCCCCGACGAGCAGACCCGCGAGGACGCCGAACTGCTGATCGGCCAGGCGGCCCGCTGCCGCGAGATCCTGCAGCGCCTGACCGAGATGCCCGAGGCCCAGGACGCCGTCCACGAGCGCATGAGCCTGACCCAGCTGGTGCACGAGATCATCGAGCCGCACATGATCCACGGCGTGCGGGTCGAGGCGGTGGTCAACGGTCCCTCCGGCGAATCCGCGCCCGACGTCTGGCGGCGGGCCGAGGTGATCCACGCCCTGACATCGATCGTCGAGAACGCCGTCGACTTCGCCCGTTCGGAGGTGATCGTCGTGGCCCGCTTCGACCCCCGCTCAATCCTGATCGAGGTTCGCGACGACGGTCCGGGTTTTTCTCCGGAAGTACTGGCCAAACTAGGCGAACCTTACGTAACGTCACGTCCTGGGGCGGAGGGCTCCAGGACCGGCCACATCGGCATGGGCCTGGGCTTCTTCATCGCCAAGACCCTGTTGGAACGAACAGGGGCGGCGGTGGATTTCAGAAATGGACGACGAGGCGGCGCGGTGGTGGCCGCACGGTGGCCGCGCCCGGCGATGGAGGCTCCTGGCTTCATCGGCGTTTAATGACGAAAGACTTGCGAAGTTTTGCAAGTCGTACACATGATGGTGCACGACACCCGGTTGAGTATTGGCGCGGGGAGGCGCTGAGTTCATGGCGGATATCGGTGAACTGGTCGCGGCGCTGCCGGACAAGTCCCTGCTTCTGCTCGACGACGATGCGCCGCTGAGAACGCGGCTCGGTCGAGCTTTGGAACAACGCGGCTTCGAGGTGACGCTTTGCGCCTCGGTGGCCGAGGCGATGAGCACGCTGAAGAGCAACGCCCCGGCCCATGCGGTGCTGGACATGCGGCTCGAGGACGGCTCGGGCCTCAAGGTGGTCGAGGCCGTGCGCGACGCCCGGGCCGACGCCAAGGTCATCATGCTGACCGGCTACGGCAACATCGCCACCGCGGTGGCGGCGGTGAAGGCCGGGGTGGTCGACTATCTCTCCAAGCCGGCCGACGCCGATGACGTGGCCCGCGCCCTGCTGGCCGCCAAGGACGCCGCGCCCGCCCCGCCGGAAAACCCGATGAGCGCCGACCGCGTGCGCTGGGAGCACATCCAGCGGGTCTACGAGATGTGCGGCCACAACGTCTCCGAGACGGCCCGCCGCCTCAACATGCACCGCCGCACCCTGCAACGGATCCTCGCGAAGCGAGCGCCGCGCTAAGCCCCTCTCCCCTTGCGGGAGAGGGTGGCCTCCGAAGGAGGTGGGGTGAGGGGTTGCACGAACAGAAACGCCGCGAAAGCCGATCAGCTTTCGCGGCGTTTTGCGTCTGAGAGACCCCTCATCCGTCGGCTTCGCCGACACCTTCTCCCGCAAGGGGAGAAGGGAGATGGCTCACATCGCCGAGATCCCCCCGTCGAGCTTCAGCTCGGCGCCGGTCATGAACTTGCTCTCGTCGCTGGCCAGGTAGAGCACGGCGTTGGCGATGTCGTCGGGCTCGCCAATGTGGCCCAGCGGGATCTGCCGGCCGAGCTTGGCGTGGGCCTCTTCCTTGCCGATGCGCTGGCTCAGCGGATCCAGGATCGGGGTGTCGATGAAGGTCGGGTGGATCGAGTTCGAGCGGATGTCGAGCCCCTGCTTGGCGCAGTAGAGGGCGATGTTCTTGCTCAGCAGCCAGACCCCGGCCTTGGAGGCGTTGTAGGCCGGCGAGTTGTGGTTGGCGATCAGGCCGGCGATCGAGCTGATGTTGACGATCGAGCCCGGCTGGTGGGCGCGCATGTGGGTCAGGGCGTGCTTGGCCCCCAGGAAGACGCTGTCGACATTGATCGACATGATCTTCTTCCAGAGGTCGAACTCCATCTGCTCCAGCGGCTTGTCGCCGGCCACCCCGGCGTTGTTGACCAGCACCGAGATCCCGCCCAGGTCGTTCGCCGCCGCTTCCAGGGCCGCGATCCACTGGTCTTCCTGGGTGACGTCCAGGGCGTAGGCGAAGGCCGTGCCGGCGCCGTGCGCCGCGTTGATCTCGGCCGCCACGGCCTTGGCGCCATCGACATTGATGTCGGCCAGGGCGACCTTGGCGCCCTCCGAGGCGAGCTTGCGCGCCGCCGCCGCGCCCAGCCCCTGGGCCGCGCCGGTGATGAAGGCCTTCTTGCCGGCGACCCGGCCCGTGGTCTGCGCCATTCGGCGTCCTCCCTGAAATTCAAACGATAGTTTGAACCGGATGCGGGAGGAGGGGAAGGGGCCTTAGCCCGCGATCGCGTCCATGAACTTCGCCAACTGCACGTCGCGTTCGCTCACCCCGTCGCAGTCGTGGGTGGTCAGGGTCACCTCGACGCGGTTGTAGACGTTGAACCACTCGGGGTGATGGTCGCGCTTGTCGGCCTCGATGGCCACGCGGGTCATGAAGCCGAAGGCGGCGTTGAAGTCGGCGAACTTGAAGGTCTTCTCGATGGCGTCCTTGCCGCTGGCGGCGGTCCAGCCTTGGAGTTGGGCGAGGGCGGCGGCGGCGCCGATCTTGGCGGGGGCGGTCATGCGGGCGGCTCCGAAAACGTAAGCCTTCTTCAGAACGCCAATCCGGTCGCCGCCGCAAGCTCGGCAAGGGCCTGCTCTTCGCTCGTCACCTTGATGGCGATCATGCCCAGGGCGGCCGCCGGCTTGCAGTTGACCCCCAGGTCGTCGAGATAGACGCAGGCCTCGGGCGCGACATCGAGCAGCTCGCACATCATCCGGTAGATGCGCGGATCGGGCTTGCGCACCCCGGCCTTGGAGCTCTCGATCAGGGCGTCGAACAGCGACAGGATTTCGCTCACCGCCGCGGCCTTCTCCGGCGACGAGGCCATGCCTGTCCCGTGGCCGGCGCCGGGCACGTTGTTGGTGATGCAGCCGACCTTGAAGCGGGCCTTGCAGGCCTTCAGCGCCGCCACCATCCCCGGCCGCACCTCGCCCGACAGCAGCGGCAGCACGTCGGCCCCCGGCACGGCGTGGCCCAGCCGCGTGGACTCTTCCAGGAACAGGGCGTCGAAGGCGGCCGCGTCGATCTCGGCCCGCTCGAACCGCGCCCAGGCGTTGGTGTTGGGATCGACGGCGTTGACCCCGCGCAGGAAGTCGGTCGGCAGGTCGTTGCGCGCCTCGTAGCGGCGGAAGGCTTCGAAGGGCGAGGTGGTGAACACCCCGCCGAAATCCCAGATCACCGCCTCGATCGCCATGATGCCTGCCTCGAACGATTGTTTGAATGCGATCCTAGGCGAGGACGGGCGGCGGGAAAAGCCGCCTTCGATCCCGCCTTCGATCCCCCTGTGATCAACGGCCAAGCTCGCGCCGAGCGCGAAAGAGCGGGCGCGCCTCGCCCGGGTCTGATTTATTAACGGGCCTGGAGTGTTCCCCCATGCGCCATGCTTTCCGCTTCGCCCCGCTGCTGATCGTCGCCGGCCTCGCCTTGGCCGCCCCGGCCCTGGCCCATGATCGCGGCCTGGCCGGCGGTCCGCCCGACCACGCCAGCCTGCCGGTCGATCCTGAGATCCTGCCGCCCGACACCCGGCCCGGCGAATGCGTCGCCCGCCGCGTCACCGGTCCCGGCGGGGCCTATCGCTGGGAGCGGGTGGAGTGCGACGACGGCGAGCGCGGCTGGAGCGACTTCGACCGCTGGAGTTACGGCCGCCCGCCGCTGCGGGTGGAAGACCACGCCGCCCTGCCGCCGCCCCCTTCGTCGCCGGAATACGCGCCCGACCGCTACAGCCGCCGTCACGACGACGCCGGTTATCAAGAGGGCGGGTATCGGGATGACGGCTATCGCGGCGATGTCGCCCGTCAGGAAACCTATCGCGGCGGCTCAGCCTATTCGCGCATCGAGGAGTCCTACGAGTCCAGCCGCGAACGCTACGACAGCGCCGCCAGCGGCTATGCCGAGGCCGGACCCGCTTCCGGCTACGGCTATGCGGCGGCCTACGGCCCTCAGGGCGAATACCAGTCGGCCGGCCGCGACGCGTACGGCTACCTCGTCTGGGCGGGCAAGCGGCCTTAGAGCCACTACCTCAAACCCGTCATTCCCGCCCTTGTGGCGGGAAACTCTCTGTCAGCCGCAAGGGCGAATGGGGCGGACTGCTAAGCAGTCCGCTGGCGCCTCACGTGTGGGCGGAACCAGGGGTTCCCGCCACGTGGGCGGGAATGACGGGCGGATAGGGTGAGCGCTCTACAGCAGCCTCAAAAATAGCACCCGCGCCGCGCCGTAGTCGCGGGCGTCCAGGGTCTCGAATGCTTCCAGCACGGGGTCCGGTTCGCCCACTCCGCGCTCGAACACCACGATCGCGCCCGGGGCCAGCCAGCCGCCGGCGACCAGTTCGGTCAGGGCCTTTTCGCCCAGGCCTTTGGCGTAGGGCGGATCCAGGAAGGCGATGTCGAAGGCCGCACCGGCGCTGGCGGGGCGGAGGCCCAGGTCGGTGGCGTCGCGGCGGTGCACGCGGGTCTGGCCGAACAGGCCGAAGGCGTCGATGTTCTGGCGGATGGCCCCGCGCGCGGCTTCGTTGGTCTCGACGAACAGGCAGTTCACGGCGCCGCGCGAGAGGGCTTCCAGACCCAGGGCGCCCGAGCCGGCGAAGACGTCGATCACCCGCGCCCCGTGCAGTTCCGGCGCCCAGGCGGCGTGCTCGAGGATGTTGAACACGGCCTGGCGGGCGCGGTCCGAGGTCGGACGGGTGGCGTCGCCCGGCGGGGTGGCGATGGCCTTGCCGCGGAACTGGCCGGAGACGATGCGCATCAGGCCGAGGCCTCTTCGGGTTGGTCGATCTCGACGCCCTGCTCGGCCTGCCGGCGCATGTAGCGGCCGCCGGCGATGAAGGCGCCTAGCGCCAGGGCCAGCAGGACCAGGCCCCAGGCGTGGTTGAGGGCGAAGAAGATCAGGCCGCACATCAGGCCGGGCGCGATCGCCACCCGCGCCAGCGTGAACAGGGCCTCGCCCCGATGCACCGGGCCGGTCAGTTCGCCGACGAAGGCCGCATAGCCCCAGAGGGCGGCCAGGGCGAAGCCGATCGCCGTCACCAGGCCCAGATAGACGATGGCGGCCGCGCCGCCGTGCTCCCACAGCAGTTCGGTGACGAGGGGCAGCAGGCCGATCAAGCCCAGGACGACCAGATTGAGCACGTCGAGCACGCCGTTGGCCGTCCGCAGCCGGGCGAAGATCCGCCGGTGGCTGATCCAGTAGACGCCGATCACCGCGAAGCTGACCGCATAGGCCCACAGCTTGTGGCCCATCTGGCCGAACAGGTCGGCGATGCCGCTCCAGTGCTCGGGCGGGTGGATCTCGATGGCCAGCAGGGTGATGGCGATCGCGAAGACCGCATCCGAAAACAGCACCAGCCGATGCAGGTGGGGCGCGCTGCCTTCGTGTCCGCCCGTGTTCGCCGTCTTGCTCATGAAACCCCCGTGGATAAAACCACCCCTAAATACTGCGGGATGTGTGCCTTCATAGCCGCGCGGCGGCAAGTCGCGGGCCTCGATTGAGCGAAAACCCTTTTCCTTCGCCTCGCGCCGCTCTAGCGAGGAGCAGGGGTTGTACGAGGGGACGGCGGCGTGTTCGAGGACGTGAGAGGATCGGCCTTCTTGGGCGACCTGACGCCGGCCGACCGCCGCATCAGCCGCGTGCTGCTGACCCTGCCCGTGGGCGTGATCGCAGCGGCCCTGGCGGCGATCATCGGGGCGGTCTTCGTCATGGCCTTGTTCGCCGGTCTGGCGCCGGGCGGCTTCGAGACGGCCATGGCCCTGGTGGAATCGCTGCGCGATCCCAAGGCGGCCGCCGGCAGCCTGCAGACCCTGCTGTTCGTCCTGTGCCTGCTGGCCGCCACCAACGGCGGCATGGCCACGGCTTTCGCCGCCGTCGCCGCCATGCTGCACGAGCGCCGCCTGAAGTCCTACCTGACCAGCGCGCCGAGCTTCCGCTGGCGGCTGACCCTGCTGGGGCTGGCCTTGTTCACCGTGACGCTGGGGCCGTTGCTGGCGGGTCTGGCCCAGCTCGACCCGCATCCGCCGGCCGCGCCGATCCTGACCCTGACGCCGGATCTCGACAGCCGGTTTGTGCATGCGGCGGGCGCGATCGGCCTGCTGCTGGTCGCCGCGGCGGCCGAAGAGTTGGTGTTCCGCGGCTGGCTGCTGAAGCTTTCGGGCGCCTTCACCCACCGCGCCTGGCTGGTTCTGGCGATCAACGGCCTGCTGTTCTCGGCCATCCACTTCGATCCCAATCCCGACGCCTTCCTGGTGCGCATGGTGCTGGGCGTCGGCCTGGCCTGGGCGACGCTGCGGCTGGGCGGGATCGAGTTCTCGATCGGCGCCCACGCGGCCAACAACATCGTCATCCTGCTTTTCCTGCAGCCGATGACCCTGGCGCCCGAAGCGCCCCACGCCTTCCGCTGGGAGGTGGTTCCGATCGCCGCCGGCATGCTGGCGCTCTATGTCGGCCTGGCCGAACTGGTGGCCCGCACGCCCCGGCTGTCGCGCTGGGCGGGCGTGGTGACGGCCTAAGGCTCGTCAGCCCAGCGCAGCGGCGGGGCCTGGGCCTTCAGGGCCAGCATGGCCGTGCGCAGGGCGTCCATGAAGCCGCCGCGCCGGCCGGTCCAGACCACCGGCTCGCCCACCAGCACCGCGCAGTTCAGCGGCACCGGCACGCTGGCGCCCTTGGGCAGCACCCGGCCGGCGCCCTGGATCCACACCGGGATCACCGGCGCCTGCGGGAAGGCCTCGGCCAGGCGGGCGACGCCGCTCTTCAGCTGGCCCATCTCGTCGCTTTCGCCGTCGCCCCGCGTGCCCTCGGGGAAGATCAGCACGATCTCGCCGGCGGCCAGGGCGGCGCGGGCCGGGGCCAGCACGTCCTCGCCGTCGGCCGCCTTGCCGCGCGCCACCGGCACGATGCCGATCACATGACGCGAGAACCAGCCGATCACCGGATCGCGCAGGAAATAGTCGGCCGCCGCCGCCGGCCGCAGCTTCGACACCGCCCGCGACGGGAAGACAGCCAGCATCAGCAGGGTGTCGACATGGCTGGCGTGGTTGGCGGCGATGATCGCCGGACCCTTCAGCGGCAGGCGCTCGCGACCAGTGACGTCGGCCCCCGTCATCAGCACCGCCAGCGGCCGGGCGACGAGGACGAGCAGGAGGAAACGGAGGAAGCGCACGGCTGGTTCAGAACTTCTGCAGGCCGAACAGGGCCAGCAGGTGGAAGTAGAGCGGGGCGGTGAAGGTCAGGCTGTCGGCGCGGTCCAGCACCCCGCCGTGGCCGGGAATGGCGTGCGAGGTGTCCTTGACCCCGATGTCGCGCTTGATGGCGCTCATGGTCACGTCGCCGGCGAAACCCGCCGCCGGCAGCACGAAGGCGACGATGGCCAGGCCCAGGCCCGACAGCGGCGTGAATACCGGGCCGAGAAACCAGATCAGGGCGGCGGTGGTGATCCAGCCGCCGATAAAGCCCTCCCAGGTCTTGTTCGGGCTGACCTTGGGCAGGATCTTGTGGCGGCCGACCAGCTTGCCCCAGCAGTACTGGGCGACGTCGTTGAACTCGGTGGCCAGCAGCAGGAAGAACACCAGGCCTGCCGCCCCGGCCGGCAGCGGCTCGCTGTCGGGCACCCGCATCAGGAAGGCCACGACCCCCAGATTGTAGACGCAGGTGACCAGGCCCCAGTGGAAGGTGGCGGCGCTGGCCAGATAGCCCCGCGTCTGGCCGATCAGGGCCATCAGGGCGGGCAGGCCCAGGAAAACCCAGACCGGGATGAACACGATGTAGAACATGTAGCGGTCGGCGACGATGAAGCCGTAGGCCGCGATCAGGCAGCCATAGGCCGCCAGGATCGCCGGCCGGTCCTCGCGCCGCCGGACCGCGAGAGACAGGAACTCGCGCAGGGCCAGGAACGAGATCAGGGCGAAGACGGCGGTGGTCGCCTGCCAGCCCAGCAGCAGCGCCCCGGCCAGCAGGGCCACCATCCCCCACCACGAGGCGATGCGCAGCCGCAGCTCCTCGAACGACTTGCCGGGCTTGAGCAGCGGCAGGACGGCGGCGATGGCGCTGGCGACGCCCAGCAGGATCACCACGCCGCCCAGGCCCGCCAGCAGGGCGGGCGGCTTGGCGGCCAGGAAGGCCTGCGCCCGTCCTATCCAATCGGCGAAATCCATCGACGCTCCCGCTGGCTCGACCTTCGGTATAGCCTAGTTGCGCAGAGGCGTGGAACTTCCCGCCGCCGTCGTCCTTCCGGGAACGACGCCCCGCCGGAAAGCCGCCCGATGACCGATGCGCCCGACCTCGACAACCGCCGCCCGCTCAAGAGCCGCCAGACCGCCTGGGCCCGGGGCCTGGCCAAGGCTGTGGCCGGCAAGGGGATCAAGGCCGACGCGATCTCGGGCCTGGGCCTGGCCTTCGCCGGTCTGGGCGGGGCGCTGCTGGCGGCCAGCGGCGGGGTGGACGGCTGGCCGCGCGGCGCGGCCCTGGTCGTGGCGGCTGCCTGCATCCAGCTGCGGCTGGTCTGCAACCTGCTCGACGGCCTGGTGGCGGTGGAGCACGGGCGCTCCAGCCCGTTCGGCCCGATCTGGAACGAGCTGCCCGACCGCATCGCCGACGTGCTGCTGCTGGCCGGGGCCGGCTACGGGGCGATGACGGCCGGCTTCTCGGGCGGCCCGGCCCTGGGCTGGCTCGCCGCCGTGCTGGCGGTGCTGACGGCCTATGTGCGCGAGCTCGGCCGGGGCCTCGGCTTCCCCGCCGACTTCTCCGGACCCCTGGCCAAGCCCCAGCGCATGGCGGTGCTGACGGCGGCCTGCGCCGTCGCCGCCTTCGAGCCGCTATGGCGCGGGCGCGGCGAGGTGCTGTCCCTGGGCCTGGCGGTGATCGCCGTCGGGACCCTGGTCACCGTGGTGCGGCGGACGGGGAACCTCGCCACGCGGCTGGCTGAGAAGGGGTAGGAAGGCCTACCGCTTCGGACTGCGCGGCGCCGGCTTGCCGCCGGTGGTCGGGCGCGGGCCCTTGAAGCCGGCGGGCTTGGCGGTCGGGCGAGCCGCCGTCACGTTCCCGCGCACCGCGCCCTGGGGGGCGGGCTTGCCCGGGCCGGCCTTGCTGGCCGGTCCTCTGTTCAGAGGCCCCTTGCCGACCGGACCCTTGCCCGCCGCATCCTTGGCCGCGCCGGGGCGCGGACCCGGCGGCTTGCCGCGCGGCGGGGCCTTGTCGACGAACTTGGTCTCCAGGGACTTGGGCTTGTGGGTCTTGGCCTTGTGGCCGTCGGTGCGGATCTTGGCCTTGGCCCAGCCTGCCTTGTAGACCTTCTTGGGCTCCTCGACCTTGGGCGTGGCGATCTGCGGGGCGCGGCCGGAGGGAGCGCGGCGCTGCACCTCGCCGCCGCGCGGACGCTCGCCGTCCTTGGCGACGCCCGGGGCGTAGAGCGGATCGGCGACGCCGACGAACTGCGGCCGGTCGCCGGTGGGCATGTTCTCTTCGGAGATCACGCCTTCGAGCAGTTCGCGGATCACCCGGGGGCCGACCTCCTCGACCTGGCCGGTGAGCAGCGTGCCCAGGGCGAACGGACCGTAGGACAGGCGGATCAGGCGGTTGACCTTCAGGCCCACCGACTCCAGTACCTTGCGGACTTCGCGGTTCTTGCCTTCGGTCAGGGTGACCGTGATCCAGCAGTTGCGGCCGCCGCCGGCCTTTTCCTGGGCCTTGTCGAGCTTGGCCTCGATCGGGCCGTAGCGCACGCCCTCGATGGTCTTGCCGTCCTTCAGCTTGTCGAGCGTCTCCTGGGTGGCGTGGCCGAAGGCGCGGGCGCGATAGCGGCGGGTCCAGGCGTTCTGCGGCATCTCCAGGGCGCGCGACAGCTCGCCGTCGTTGGTCAGCAGCAGCAGGCCTTCGGAGTTCAGGTCGAGACGGCCGACCGAGATCAGCCGCGG
This sequence comes from Caulobacter sp. SRI_008, assembly GCF_057586355.1. Taxonomy (NCBI): domain Bacteria; kingdom Pseudomonadati; phylum Pseudomonadota; class Alphaproteobacteria; order Caulobacterales; family Caulobacteraceae; genus Caulobacter; species Caulobacter sp. SRI_008. The sequence goes on along the minus strand of NZ_JBYCZS010000012.1, from coordinate 144,105 downwards.
CAGGCCATGCGGCAGGGCGCCGAACACGGTCGGACGGCCGCCCGGATCGTTGTGGGTGGTCACCAGGCCGGTGGGCTTGTGATAGCGGAACAGGCGGGTCTGCTGGCGGTCCTCGACCAGCTTGCCGTCGACGACCAGCAGGTCGCCGGGAAACACGCGCACGGCCGGGGTGGTCAGCACCTGGCCGTTCAGCACCACCTTGCCGGCCTCGATCAGCCGCTCGACCTCGCGCCGCGAGGCCACGCCCGCGCGGGCCAGGGCCTTGGCGACGCGCTCGCCGCCCTCGGCGTCGGTGTCGTGCTCGACGGCGTCGTGCAGGGCGGGCTGGTACTTGTCGGTCATGACCGGTGTTCCTTCGATGGGAGGGGCGCATCTCACGATGGGCTGCTTGTGGTGATGGCGCCGAACCGCCATAGGATCAAGTCCAGCAGCCGGAGGCCCATCCCATCACCGACGAAGACGCCATGGCCCTGGCCCTGGAGGAGGCCCGCGCGGCTGCCGAGCGGGGCGAGACGCCGGTGGGGGCGGTGATCCTCGATCCGAGGACGGGCGAGGTGATCGCCAAGGCCGGCAATGGTCCGATCGCCGCCCATGATCCCACGGCCCACGCCGAGATCGCCGCCATGCGGGCGGCGGCGGCGAGGCTCGAGAATTACCGGCTGACGGACCTGACCCTGGTGGTGACCCTGGAGCCCTGCGCCATGTGCGCCGGGGCGATCAGCCACGCGCGCATCGGCCGCGTGGTCTGGGGCGCCGACGATCCCAAGGGCGGGGCGGTGGTGCACGGCCCGAAATTCTTCGCCCAGCCGACCTGTCACTGGCGGCCGGAGGTCACGGGGGGAGTCATGGCGCAGGAGAGCGCCGACCTGCTGCGCGGGTTTTTCCGGGCGCGGCGGAAGGCGAAACCCGCTCCGCCGGAAGTCTAGTTCACCATCGCCGAGCCGAGCAGCACCTTCGCGCCCTTCTTGCCCAGCACCCGGTCGGCGGCCTTCTGCATCTCGGCGCCGATATAGTCGAGGTCGGGCGGCGTGCCGCGGCGCAGGCCCGCGGTGTAGGTCATCAGCACCTGGGCGAAGGCCGCGCGCAGGCGCGGGGTCGAGGCCACGGCGTATTCCATGACCTTGGGGTCCTTGGCCTCGATGCCGGTCTCCAGCGTCATCACGCCCTTGCGGCCGTCGCGGCGGATGGCCGTGGCGGTGATGGTCGGCAGGGCGAAATAGGTCGGCGGCGCCTCCTTCTTGGCCTCGTGGCCGCTGGCGAGAGCGGGCGAGGCCGAGAGACCGGCGAGCGTCAGGACGGCGGCGAGGAGGGCAAGGATGCGGCGCATGGACTTCCCATAACCCGTCGTGGTTGACGTCCTCTTTACGTCTGGTGCGTCACAAACGGCGTTAACCTGGATTGCCCGTGCGTCGTTTGCGCGCGCGGCGGGCGCGAGGAGGCTGATCTTGGGACGCTTTTCACCGCAAACCCTCGACCTCGACGGCAAGGTGATCCTGGTCACCGGCGGTACGGGATCGTTCGGTCGCCGGTTCATCGAGACGGTGCTCAGGCTGTCGGACCCGCGGAAGGTCATCATCTATTCCCGCGACGAGCTGAAGCAGAGCGACATGCAGCTGGAGCTGCGCGAGCAGTTCGACGAGGCCGCCTTCGCCAAGCTGCGCTTCTTCCTGGGCGACGTCCGCGACCGCGAACGCCTGACCCTGGCCCTGCGCGGGGTCGACATCGTCATCCACGCCGCGGCGCTGAAGCAGGTGCCGGCCGCCGAGTACAACCCGTCCGAATGCATCCACACCAACGTGCTGGGCGCCGAGAACGTGGTCTGGGCCAGCCTCAACAACGGCGTGAAGCAGGTGATCGCCCTGTCGACCGACAAGGCCTGCAACCCGACCAACCTCTATGGCGCCACCAAGCTGGCCTCGGACAAGACCTTCGTGGCGGCCAACAACCTGTCGGGCGACATCGGCACCCGCTTCGCGGTGGTCCGCTACGGCAACGTGGTGGGCTCGCGCGGCAGCGTGGTGCCGCTCTATCGCCGGCTGCTGGCCCAGGGCGCGACCGAGCTGCCGATCACCGATCCGCGTATGACCCGCTTCTGGATCACCCTGACCGAGGGCGTCGACTTCGTGCTGTCGTCGCTGAACCTGATGCGCGGCGGCGAGATCTTCGTGCCGAAGATCCCGTCGATGGCCATGCCTGATCTGGTGAAGGCCATGTCGCCGACGGCGGGGATCAAGGTCATCGGCATCCGCCCCGGCGAGAAGCTGCACGAGATCATGATCAGCGCCGACGACTCGCGCTCGACCGTCGAGTTCGACGACCGCTTCGCCATCGAGCCCAACTTCGCCGAGTTCGGCCGCGTCCCCTATTCGGCGGCCGATGGGGCCAAGCCGGTCGCGGAGGACTTCTCCTACAGCAGCGACAACAACCACGACTGGCTGAGCGCCGACGGGCTGCTCGCCATGCTGGAGGAAAAGGCGGGCTGATGGCCCAGCCGTTCCTCCCCTATGGTCGCCAGACCATTGAGGACGACGACGTCGCCGCCGTCGCCGCCGCCCTGCGGGCCGACTTCCTGACCACGGGCCCGACGGTCGAGGCCTTCGAGACGGCGTTCAAGCAGAAGGTCGGGGCGCAGCACGCCATCGCCACGGCCAACGGCACCGCCACCCTGCACCTGGCCATGCTGGCGCTCGGTGTCGGCGAGGGCGACGTCTGCATCGCCCCGTCGGTGACCTTCCTGGCGACGGCCAACTGCGCCCGCTATGTCGGGGCCGAGGTGGTGTTCGCCGACGTCGATTCGGCCAGCGGCCTGATGACCCCCGACACCCTGGCCGACGCCCTCTCGCGGGTGGGCGACCGCCGCGTGCGCGCCGTGCTGCCGGTGCATCTGCGCGGCGACGTCTGCGACCTGCCGGCGCTGAAGGCCATGGCCAGCGCCGCCGGCGCGGTGCTGGTCGAGGACGCGCCGCACGCCCTGGGCTCGACCGCGACCTTCGGTAACGAAGAGCACCCGGTCGGCGACGGCGCCTATTCGGCCTTCGCCAGCTTCTCGTTCCATCCGGTCAAGACCCTGGCCACCGGCGAGGGCGGCATGCTGACCACGAACGACGCGGCCCTGGCGGCGCGCGCCCGTTCCCTGCGCGGCCACGGCATGGTCCGCCCGGCGGGCGCCGAGCCCTGGGTCTACGAGATGCCGGAGCTGGGCTTCAACTACCGCATCCCCGACGTGCTCTGCGCCCTGGGCCTCTCGCAGCTGGCCAAGCTGGACCGCTTCGTCGAGCGTCGGCGGACCCTGACGGCCCGCTACGCCCAGCTGCTGGTCCCGCTGTCGCCGCTGGTGACCCTGGCCGCCAGTCCGACCGGGTCGAACCCGGCCCTGCACCTGCTGACCGTGCTGATCGATTTCGAGGCGGCCATGACCACCCGCGCCGCGGTGGTGGAATCCCTGAAGGCGCAGGGGATCGGCAGCCAGGTCCACTACATCCCCGTGCACCGCCAGCCCTACTATGTGAACCGGTATGGCCAAGCTGATCTGCCCGGCGCCGACGCCTGGTATGACCGCTGCCTGACCCTGCCGCTCTATCCGACCATGGACGACGGCGACGTCGACCGCGTGGTCGAAGCGCTGGCGCGGGCGCTGTCGCTTTAGAAACCTCTCCCCATGGGAGAGGGTCTCACAGGTTGGCCCTCAGCCCGCCGCGTAGATCTCGATGACGGGCGCGATGTCGGTGAAATTGGCGACGTCGGCGTGCAGTCCGGGCGCGGCCGGGCTGTCCAGGCAGGCGCGCATGGCGGCCTCGTCGCGGAAGGTCAGGTGCGCCATCGCCACGAACGGCGCCGGGCCGCCGTCCAGGGCCGACACCCCGCGATAGACCCGGGCGTCCAGCAGGCCGGTCTCGGTCAGCGCCTCGCGCACCATGCGGATGTGGGTGCGGGCGTAATAGTCGTGGTCGAAGCGCGCGCCGTCGCGGGCCGGATAGACGATGCTGATGAAGGCCATGACGAGTTCCGGACCGGTCGCGAAAGGGGCGACAGATTGGCCGCCAGCGTCCGTCGGTCAAGCTCCCATAAACACCTCTCCCAGAGGGAGAGGGAGGGGCCCAGGCGAAGCCTGGGAGGGTGAGGGGTTAGGAACGGCGGCCGGTTGCGCGCCGTCGTCTCCGCGAGATTTTCGGGATTATCCGGTGAGGGCGTACCCCCTCACCCTCCCACGCCTGCGGCGCGGGCCCCTCCCTCTCCCCATGGGAGAGGTTCATTCCGGGTCAGGCCGCCTGTTGCTGCTGCACCAGGCCCTTGAGCAGGTCCAGCGTCTCCGGACTCGCCGCCAGGGCCTCGCGCGCTTCGGGGGCGCGGGCCAGTTTCAGGGCCTCGATGCGGGCGCGGTCGGCGACCGGGCCGGTGGGGCCGGCCTCGCCGGTGGCCAGGCGCGCCAGCAGGGCCAGGCGCTGGGGCAGGGGCGCGGGCGCGCGGACCAGCAGCGACAGCAGGCGGGCGTCGGCCTCGACCATGCCGCCCACCTCGCCCAGCTTGGCGCACAGCGGCTGGTAGTCCTCGGGCACCAGGCCCGAACGGATCAGCGACTTCTGCAGCGCCGCCAGGGCGGCCAGCTTCACCGACGGGGTATCGGGACCCTGGCGCATCTCCTTCTCGAAGCGCATCGCCTGGATGTTGGCCGACAGCCAGCGGGCGGCGTGGCGCTTGTTGACCGCGCCCATGACGTTCTCGGCCAGGCGGATCAGCATGACGATCTCTTCGCGCGCCGAGCGGTCGCGGCCCAGCAGGCTTTCGATGAAGTCGCCGTTGAGCAGGGTCTTGGAGCGGGTGGTGAAGGCCGCGGTGATGTCTTCGGCCGGCAGGATGCGGCCGGCGGCGGCCGTCAGGCCCATGGCCAGGGCCCGCAGGTGCTCGATCTCGCTCTCGGCGTCGGTCGGCTTCAGGCGGCGCACGCCGTTCAGCTCCTTGAGCACCCGGCGGGCGATCGAGGCGCGGACGGTGGGAAAGGTGTCTCCGGTCAGCCACTGGCCCAGGCGCTTGGCCGTGCCGGACAGCTCGGGCATGCAGGCCCGGACGCTGGCCTCGATCCGGATCAGCGCCTCGACCTGCGCCCCGCCTGCGAGGCGGGTCATGGCGGCCAGGGTGGCGCCCAGGTCGTCGGCGGTGTTGAGCAGGTCGGCCATGCCGGCTTTGGAGCCGATGATCTCGGCCAGAGGGGTCTCGATGGCGGCCAGGGCGGCGGCGCGGGCCTTGGGCTCGGCCGGCGCGGCGTCGGCCAGGTCGAGCAGGCGGGCGATCTTCTCGCTCCAGTCCTTGGCCGGGGCGATCGAGGCGGCGACGCCGGCCCCCAGCAGGAAGGCGCGGTCCGGATCGGCGGCCAGGCGCTCGGCGGCTTTCGCGAAGCCTTCCTTGTCGAGGTCCGGCAGCTGGCCCTTCTTGAAGGCCTTCATCAGGTTGGCGACCGAGCGCTCGACCAGACCCTGGAAATTGCGGATCAGTTCGTGGACCGACATGCCCCGGGCCTCGGCCTCGGGAATGGCGATCTTCTGCAGGGCGTGCTGCAGGTCGGTGCCGGAGGCTTCCAGCTTCTCGACCAGGTCGGGCCGGTGCAGCAGTTCGAAGGGCGTGGCCTTGTGGCGGTGCAGCCAGCTTTCCAGCAGGCGGCCGATGCGGTCGCGGGCGTGGGCCGTGTAGAGGTCGGCCGGCTGAACGCACAGCGGCTCCATCTCCTCCACGGGCTTCTTCGGCTTGCCGCCGTCGACCATGCCCTTGGTGAAGATCGAGATGGAGCGATATTCGCGGGTTTCGGGGTCCAGGGTCTCTTTCGAGACCCGCACGGCGACGGCGCGCCCCGAGTTCAGAACCTCCTCGGCCTGGGCCAGGGCGTGGCTGCGGACCTCGGTGGCCATGTCCAGAGTCCATTGCGCGCCGACCTTGCGGCGCACGAATAGCTCGTAATGGACCTGGTCGCTCATGGGCTGATGGGGCTCCTGAGACTCGACTATGGCGTACGAGACCTTAAGGCGAGGTTGAGGGGCCAAGACCGGTGTTTTGCGCTTTCTTCGTACTGGGCTTCGTATCGGGCTTCGTATCGGGGCGGCGGATCGACGCCTCATGTGTGTCCAAGCCCGCCACGCCCCGGCCGCAATAGGGTTCGAAAAGGCCGGATGGAAAGCTTGGCCGCTCCGTGCGTTGTAGCGGAGCGCCAGGGTCGATAGGATCGGCCCACGGATTTTCGGAGGATTACACGGCTTGGCCGAGATCACGCTCATCGACGACGACGAAAACATCGTTGCTTCGGTCTCTCTGGCCCTGGAGAGCCATGGCCACACGGTGAAGGCCTATTACGACGGCGTCTCCGGGCTCGAGGCGGTGGAAAGCAATCCGCCCGACCTCGTCATCCTGGACGTCAAGATGCCGCGCATGGACGGCATGGAAGTGCTGCGCCGCCTGCGCCAGTCGACCGAGACGCCGGTCATCATGCTGACCTCGAAAGACGACGAGATCGACGAGATCCTCGGCTTCAACCTCGGCGCCGACGACTACATGCACAAGCCGTTCAGCCAGCGCCTGCTGCTCGAGCGGGTGAAGGCCGTGCTGCGTCGCGCCCGTCCCGAGGAGGAGGATCCCGCGGCCCCGGCCGCCGGCGCCGCCGGCTCGAAGATGATGAAGCGCGGCAAGCTGACGCTCGACCCGGCCCGCCACGACAGCCTGTGGGACGGCAAGCCGGTGCGCCTGACGGTCACCGAGTTCCTGCTGCTGCAATCGCTGGCCCAGCGTCCCGGCTTCGTGAAGAGCCGCGACAACCTGATGGACGCCGCCTACGACGATCAGGTCTATGTCGACGACCGCACCATCGACAGCCACATCAAGCGGATGCGCAAGAAGTTCCGCCAGGTGGACCCCGAGTTCGATTCCATCGAAACCCTGTATGGCGTCGGCTACCGCTACCGCGAGGCCTGAGCCGGGTCCTGAGCCTGCGCCGCGCGAGCGGCGCCGGCTGGCCTGGCCGCGCGCTTCGCGGCTGGGGCGGCTGATCATCGGCCTGAACCTGCTGGCCCTGGCCATCCTGGTGGTCGGCGCCCTCGTGCTCAACGAGCTGCGCAACGGCCTGATCAACGCGCGGATCGACAGCCTCAGCACCCAGGGCGAGCTGATCGCCAACATCATCGAACGGGCCGCCACCGTGGGCGAGCCCGAGCCGGCGCTCGACGTGGCGGCGGCCAACGACATCCTGCAATCGTTCTTCGCCGGCCATTCGCAGCGCGCCCGCCTCTATGACGGCCAGGGCCGGCTGCTGGCCGACTCCTACCTCGTCGAGGACCGCGTCGAGTGGAAGGTGCTGCCGCCCGCCCGCAAGGCCGGCGACAACGGCTTCCGGCTGTCGTTGCAGGACAAGGACGCCAAGCCGCGCGCCCTGGAGCGCGCCCGCGCCGAGTTCGAGCAGGAGATCGCCCGCGCCCGCATGGGCGAGACGGTCAAGCAGCAGCGCGTGGCCGAGAACGGCGAGCGGGTGGTGTCGGTGTCGATCCCGATCCAGCACGTCCGGGCGGTCCTGGGCGTGCTGACCGTCGAGGCCGGCGACGTCGACGAGATCATCACCGCCGAGCGCAAGGCTCTGCTGCCCTTCGTGCTGGTGGCCGTGGGCGCAGTGCTGGTATCGAGCGTGCTGCTGCACCGCCTGGTGGCCCAGCCTGTGCTGCGCATGGCCCGGGCCGCCGACCACGTGCGCCTGGAGGGCGCGCGGGCCATCAGCCTGCCCGACATATCGCGCCGCAACGACGAGATCGGCGACCTTTCTCGATCTCTTGAAGAAATGACCGAGGCCCTGTCCGAGCGGATGGGGGCCATCGAGCGGTTCGCCGCCGACGTGGCCCACGAGATCAAGAACCCCCTGACCTCGATCCGTTCGGCCATCGAGACCCTGGACCTCGTCACCGAGCCCAAGGCCCGCCAGCGCCTGCTCGGCATCCTGCAACAGGACGTCGGCCGACTGGATCGCCTGGTCACCGACATCTCCAATGCGTCCAGGCTCGATGCGGAGCTGTCGCGCGAGGCGCCGCGGCCGATCGATCTGGCCCGCCTGCTGACCGAGACGGCGGCCATCTATCAGGGCCAGGTGCGCGGCGAGGAGCCGCCGTTCAGCGTCCGTGTGGCGCTGGCCGGCCTGCCGACCGGTCCGGTCCGGGTGCTGGCGCGGGAGATCCCAGTGGGCCAGGTGTTCCGCAACCTGATCGACAACGCCCGCTCGTTCAGCGCCGGCGACGGCGAGGTGCGGGTCGGTCTGGTCCGCCACAACGGCCGGCTGACCACGACGGTCGAGGACGACGGCCCGGGCATTCCGGCCGACAATCTGGAGACCATCTTCGAGCGCTTCTACACCTCGCGGCCCAAGGGCCGGGCGTTCGGCGGCAATTCGGGTCTGGGCCTGTCGATCGCCCGCCAGATCGTCGAGGCGCACGGCGGCAAGATCCACGCCGAGAACCGCCAGGACGAGACCGGCAAGGTTATCGGCGCGCGGTTCGTGGTCGAACTGCCCGAGCACCGCGACGGCCATCACAATCATGGCCACGGCCATGGGGGGCGCGAGTGATCCGCCACGCCGGACTGGTGGCCCGCCTGGTCGGCGGCCGCTGGCGCGGGGCGTTGATCGAAGGGGCCTCGGGCGTGGGAAAGAGCGATCTGGCCCTGCGGACCCTGGAGGCGGGCTTTCGCCTGGTGGCCGACGACCGGGTGGTGACCTTCGCTTCCGACGGCCGGCTCTACGGCCGCGCGCCCGATCCTCTGGCCGGTCTGGTCGAGATCCGGGGCTTCGGCGTGGTCTCCGAGCCGGCTTTGCGCCTCGCCGAGATCACGCTGGTGGTGCGCTGCGTCGAGGCCCCCGAACGCGTCGAACGCCTGCCCGAGCCTCGGTTTGAAGTGGTTCTGGGCGTTTCCGTACCCGTCTTCGACCTGTGGCCGCTCGAACCCGCCGCTCCGACGAAGATCGCACGCATGCTGGAGCATCTTGGAGTCGCTCCCTAACAAGCGTATCAAGGCGGCCCGCGCGGCGCCTCCCTGCCGTTTCGGGCGAAGGGGATCCCGTTTGAGAGACCAGGCATGATCGGGCTCGTGATCGTCACGCACGGGCGATTGGCGGAGGAATTCGTTTCCGCCATGGAGCATGTGGTGGGGCCGCAGACCGCGGTGAAGGCCATCTGCATCGGGCCGGAAGACGACATGGAGCGTCGCCGGTCGGATATTCTGAAGGCTTGCGCCGCCGTCGACGACGGCGCCGGCGTCATTCTGCTGACCGACATGTTCGGCGGCACGCCCAGCAACCTGGCCATCTCGGTCATGGAGCAGACCAAGGCCGAGGTCATCGCCGGCCTGAACCTGCCGATGCTGATCAAGCTGGCCAGCGTGCGCACCCGCGACGACCTGGACGCCTGCGTCGCCCACGCCCAGGAGGCTGGACGGAAATACATCTCCGTGGCCTCCTACGTGCTGGCGGGAGAAAAATGAGTCGAACGGCGACAGCCACGGTCGAGATCGTCAACGAGCGCGGGCTGCACGCCCGGGCTTCGGCCAAGTTCGTCAAGCTGGCCTCGGGCTTCGACGCCGAGGTCAAGGTGGCCCGCGAGGGCTCCAGCGTCGACGCCCGCTCGATCATGGGCCTGATGATGCTGGCCGCCGGCATCGGCTCGACCATCGACATCGCCGCCGAAGGCCCCGAAGCCGAAGCCGCCGTCGACGCCCTGGTGGAGCTGGTCGGCAACCGGTTCGACGAGGAGCGGTGAGGCTTCCGGCCTCCTCCCAAAATCCCGTCATTCTCGCCCTTGTGGCGAGAACCCCTCTGTCAGCCGCAGGTGCGGATGAGGCGGATCGCTGGCGATCCGCTTGCGCCTCACATGCGAGCGGAACCAGGGTTTCCCGCCACGAGGGCGGGAATGACGGGAGAAAATAGGCGCAAAAGCAAAAGGGCGGCCCCGAGAGGCCGCCCTTCGCATGTTCGGCTCTTGCGAACCCTTACTTCACCGGCTTGCCGTCGGCGTCGATCACCTGGATGTCGAGCTTCAGGGCCTTGAGCTTGGGTTCGACGACGGCGCGGTCGCCGACGATCACCCAGACCAACTCGTCCGGCTTGATCGCCTTCTTCGCCGCCGCCGTGGCGCTGTCGATGGTCACCGCCCGCACGTCGGCCGGATAGTTGTCGAAATAGCTGTCGGGCAGGCCGTAATTGACCAGTTCGCCGATCGAGCCGGCCACGGCGTCGCCGGTCTCCCAGTTGCCGGGCATCGACAGGGTCAGGCTGTTCTGGGCCTTGGTCAGCTCGGCCGGGGTGATCGGGCGCGCGCCGATGATCTCGGTCAGCTCCTTGCGGGCCTCGACGAAGGACTCGGCGGTCTTGTCGGTCTGCACCGGCGCGCGGATCAGGAACAGGCGCGAGCCGCGGGCGTCGCGCACGCCCGACGAGGCCCCGTACGACCAGTGCTTGTCCTCGCGCAGGTTCATGTTCAGGCGCGAGACGAAGTCGCCGCCGAACACCGTGTTGAAGGTGTCCAGCGCGGCCTGCTCGGACGGATCGCGCGGCGGCAGCAGGTCGCCGGCGGCGATCACCGACTGCTGGGCCCCGGGCTTGTCGATCAGGTAGACGGCGGCCTTGGCGGGGGCGGCGACCACCGGCGGCTTGGACTTGGTCTGGGCGCCCTTCCAGCCGCCCAGCTGGGCTTCCAGCTTGGGCAGAAGTTCGGCCAGGGTGGTGTCGCCCACCACGACCAGGGTGGCGCCCTGCGGCTGCAGCCAGGTCTTCTGGAAGCGCACCAGGTCGTCGCGGGTGATCGAGGCGATCGAGGCCTCGGTCGTCAGCTGGCCGTAGGGCGAGCCGGCGCCATAGGTCAGGACCGGCAGGATGCGGCCCGACATCGCCTGCGGGTTCTGCTTGGCCTGCTGGATGGCGGCGATGTTCTGCTTCTTGAACCGGTCGAGGTCCTCGGGCTTGAAGGCCGGGTTCTGCAGCACGTCGGCATAGATCGCCAGGGCCGGGTCGAGGGTGGTGGTCAGGGTGTTCAGCGTCACCTGGGTGAAGTCCAGGCCGCTGCCCGAGCCGACGCCGGCGCCCAGCTGGGCCAGTTCGCGGCTGATGGTCAGGCCGTCGCGATGCGTCGTGCCTTCGGTCAGCATGCTGGTGGCCACGCCGGTCAGGCCGGCCTTGTCGCCGGCGCTGGCGGCGACGCCGGCGTCGAACACCATGTTCATGCGGATCTGCGGCGTCTCGTGGCGCTCGGCCAGGATCACCTTGACGCCGTTCGAGAGGGTGGCGCGCTCGAGCTTGACGAAGGCCGGGGCCTTGGTCGCGCCGACCTCGGGCATGGTCTTGCGATCGACGCCGGCGGTGGTGGTGTAGGTCGGGAACGGCGTCACCGTCAGGGTGAAGTCGCCGTCGGTCAGCCAGGTCTTGCCGGCCGCCTGCAGCTGGGCCGCCGTCGCCCCCCGAACGCGCTCAAGGCTCTCCTTGTAGGCGTCGGGCGATCCGAGGAAGACCTGGCTTTCGGCCAGGATGTCGGACTTGCCGCCGAAGCCGCCGATCCGTTCGACGCCGCGCACGAAGTTCGACAGGTGCAGGGTGCGGACCTTGGCCACCTCCTCGGGGGTGGGACCGTCGCGCAGCAGGCGCTGGAACTCCTCGTCGAAGGCCTTCTCGACGGCGGCCGGGTCGCCGCCCGGCTTGACCGTCAGGATGACGAGGAACTGGCTGCCGATCTCGCTGGTCGAGACGGTGGCGCCGACATTGGTGGCGATCTGGTCGGTGTAGACGAGGCGCTTGTAGAGGCGCGAGGTCTTGTCGGAGACCAGCACGTCGCTGAGCAGGTCCAGGTAGTCGATGTCGGCCGCGCCGTATTCCGGCACGTTCCAGACCTTGTAGATCCGGGCCTGGGGCACGCGGTCCTGCATGTCGGCGCGCTGGCTGCCGGTGCGCTTGGCCACCCAGGCCTTCTGGTGGGTTAGGGGCGGACCCGAGGGGATGTCGCCGAAGTACTTCTCGACCTTGGCTTTCGCCTCGGCCGGCGTGATGTCGCCGGCCAGCACGAGGGTGGCGTTGGCCGGGCCGTAGTAGTTCTTGAACCAGTCCTTGACGTCGTCCAGCGAGGCCGCGTCGAGGTCTTCCATCTCGCCGATGACCGTGTGGCCGTAGGGGTGGTCGGCGTCGTAGGTGCTGGCGGTGATCACGTCCCAGACCTGGCCGTAGGGCTGGTTCTGGCCCTGGCGCTTCTCGTTCTGGACGACCCCGCGCTGCTCGTCGAGGCGGGCCTTGTCGATGGCCCCGACGAGGTGGCCCATGCGGTCGCTTTCCAGCCACAGCACCTGGTCCAGGGCCGCGGTCGGCACGTTCTGGAAGTAGTTGGTGCGGTCGGTGTTGGTGGTGCCGTTCATGTCGGTGGCGCCAAGCTTCTCCAGCGCCTTGAACCAGTCGTCGTTGAAGTTCTCCGAGCCGTTGAACATCAGGTGCTCGAAGAGGTGGGCGAAGCCGGTGCGGCGCTTGGGCTCGTTCTTGGAGCCGACGTGGTACCAGACGTTCACGGCCACGATCGGGGCCTTGTGGTCCTCGTGGACGATCACCGTCAGGCCGTTGGGCAGCACGAACTTGCTGTAGGGGATGTCGACTTCGGGCAGCTGCGCCAGCTGGCCGGTGACCTTGGCCGCCGGCTTTGGCGCGGCTTGGGCCAGCACGGGATTGGCGAGGAGCAACGCCGCGACGGCGGCGGAGGCGAACAGCTTCATGAAAGGCCCCGAATAGGTTTCGCGCAAAAGCGAAGATGCCCCGCACCATAGGTTGCGGGGCCTCCGGGACAAGCGAACGGCGTGCGCCGCCGGATTAAATTTCGTCCAGAAATGCTCGAGCTTGGGGGCTCGCCCCCACCCGTAAAATCCCCGCGAAAGCGGGGACCCAGGTGTTTTATCGTCGAGCGTCAGGCCTCTCAGAAAAAGCCTGGGTCCCCGCTTTCGCGGGGATTTTACGGAGAGAGTTACTCCGCGGGAATTGCTTCCGGCGCCGCGACCTCGGCCTTCATCATGACCATCGGCTTGAGGTCGAGGTCGTGGAACAGGCGGCTGTCGTCGTCCATGTCCGGCAGCGGCGTGGTCAGCAGCTTGCCGCCGACGAAGATCGAGTTGGCGCCGGCCATGAAGCACAGGGCCTGCAGCTCGCGGTTCATGCCCTCGCGGCCGGCCGACAGGCGCACCATGGCCTTGGGGCAGACGAGGCGGGCGACGGCGATGGTGCGCACGAACTCGATGGAGTCGATGGCCTTTTCGCCCTCCGCCAGGATCTGGTCGCCCAGCGGGGTGCCGCTGATGGGGACCAGGCCGTTGATCGGCAGGCTGTCGGGATGCGAGGGCAGGGTGGCCAGCTGGTGCAGCAGGCCGGCGCGGTCGCGGCGGGTCTCGCCCATGCCGACGATGCCGCCGCAGCAGGTGCTCATGCCCGCGTCGCGCACATAGGCCAGGGTGTCGAGGCGCTCCTGGTAGGTGCGGGTCGTCACCACGTCCTTGTAGTAGTCCGGGCCGGTGTCGAGGTTGTGGTTGTAGTAGTCGAGGCCCGCGTCCTTCAGCTGCTTGGCCTGTTCGGCGGTCAGCATGCCCAGGGTCGCGCAGGTCTCCATGCCCAGCGCCTTCACCCCGCCGATCATCGCGGCGAGCTTGGGCAGGTCGCGGTCCTTCAGTTCGCGCCAGGCCGCGCCCATGCAGAAGCGCTGGGCGCCGCCGTCGCGGGCGGCCTTGGCCTTGGCGATGACCACGGCCGGCTCCATCAGCTTCTCGGCCTTGAGGCCGGTCTTGAAGTGGGCGCTCTGGCTGCAATAGCCGCAGTTCTCGGCGCAGCCGCCGGTCTTGACCGACAGCAGCTGCGACAGCTGCATCTCGGAGGGGTCGAACCAGGCGCGGTGAACGCGCGCGGCCTCGAACACCAGCTCCATGAACGGCAGGGCGAACAGGGCCTCGACCTCGGAAAGGGTCCAGTCGTGGCGGGGCTGTGCGGAGATGTTGATCGGCGTCATGGCGCGCAGGTTTGAACTTGGGCGATCCGAATGGCAAGACGGCCCGCGCATGCGCACCGATGTTGCGTTGCGGAAGCCAAACCTCGCCAGGCTGGTTATAGTCGTATGATGGACCGCGAAATCGAACTGAAGTTCCTGATCGCCCCGGAGGCTTCCGACGCGGTCCTGGCCCGTCTGGACGGTCGAGAGGCCGTGCGCCGGCTCGACGCCACCTATTACGACACCGCCGACCACGCCCTGCGCCGGGCGGGTTTCGGCCTGCGGGTGCGCGACGGCGACGGCGGCCGCAAGCAGACCCTGAAATCGGCCTCGGCCGGCGGGGTGTTCGCCCGCGGCGAATGGGAAGCCCCGGTCACAGGTCCCGGTCCCGACCGCGACCTGCTGGACCAGACCCCGGCCGGCCGCATCGTCAACGGCGACGTCCTCGCCCCCATCTTCGCCACCAAGGTCGAGCGCACCCTGCGTCTGGTTGAGCACGGCGGGGCGACCATCGAAGCGGCGCTGGATCGCGGCGAACTGCAGGCCGGAACCGACCGCGCCGCCGTCAGCGAGCTGGAGCTCGAACTGAAGACCGGCGCGCCGGCCGCTCTGTTCGCCCTGGCCCGCGACCTGATGGCCCACGCGCCCCTGCGCCTCTCCCTCGTCAGCAAGGCCGAGCGCGGCTACGCCCTGGCCCTGGGCGAGGCGCCGTCCGCCCGGCGCGAAGCGGCCGTGCTGCGGCCCGACATGACCGCCGCCGAGGCCTTCCAGGCCCTGGGCAACACCGCGCTGGGCCGCCTGTGCGTCGCCGCCGAGACCCTGGCCGACCTGCCCGGGCCCGAAGCGGTGCACGAACTGCGCGTCGCCGCCCGCCGGCTGCGAGCGCTGATCAAGCTCTTCCGGCCGCTGACCGGCAAGCTGGCCGCCACGCCGGCGCTCGAGGCGCTGAAGGCCCTGGCCGACGCCCTGGGCCCGGCCCGCGACCTCGACGTCTATATCGCCGGCGTCTGGCGTCCCGCCGTCTCGGCCGATCCACAGCCGGTCGAGGGCCTGGGCGCGCTGGGCAAGGCGCTGGTCGAGGCCCAGCAGGGCGCCTATGCCCGCGCGGTGGAGGCGGCCCAGCCGGAGCGCTTCGGTCCGCTGGCGCTCGACATCGCCGCCTGGCTGGAGACCGGCGACTGGCTGGAGGACCCCGAGCGCGCCGAGGCCCGCCGCGCGCCGGCCAAGGCCTTCGCGGCCAAGCAACTGAACAAGCTGGCCAAGGACGTGCTGAAGCGCGGCGAGGATTTCGACGCCCTCGACATCGAGGCCCGCCACGCCTTGCGCATCCGCGGCAAGGGCCTGCGTTACGCCATCGACGCCCTGGCCCCGCTGTTCCCCGACCATCCCAAGCGGCTGGAGCGGTGGTCAGCGGCGACCCGGCAGATGCAGGACGCGCTGGGCGGCCTCAACGACGCCAGCCTGGGCGCGGACCTGGCCCGCGCCGCCGCCCTGGCCGATGGCGATCCCGAAGCCGCCTACGCCGCCGGCCGGCTGTCGGCCGCGCCGGAAGGAACGGAGAGCCTGACCCGCGAAGCCAAGGCCGCGCTGGACGACCTGGCGGGCCTCAAGCCGTTCTGGTGACGGGCGTCGGCGGCTATTCCGTTCCCTTGGGCAGCACGGTCATCCGGTAGGGGATGTAGAGGGCCAGCTCCAGCGGCCCGGACTGGTACCAGGACACCGGCAGCTGCAGGCCTTCGACCGAGACGGCGTATTGCGGTCCGAAGGCGGCCGACGCGCGGCGGGCGTCTTCGGCCACCAGAGCGATGACCTCGCCGCGATGCTTTTGCGGCCCGATCAGGGTCAGGTCCCAGTCTTCGCTCGGCACGATCTCGGCGCGTCCCACGGCGGGGGTCTTGTCCGCGAAGGCCATGATGCGGCCGGTCGCGGCGTCGAAGGTGTCGGTCGGGCTGATGCGGGTCTTGATCACCAGCACGGCCTGGCTGGTGTCGGGACGGCTGTCGGGGCGGATCACGCTGTCCAGCATCGACTCGTCGAAGCGGCCGATAATTTCCTCGCCGAGGCCCAGCTCGACCCCGGCGGCGGGCGCGGCCTTGATCATGTTGCGCAGAGTGGCCTTCAGCTCGTTGCGCCGCTGGCTGAGGTCGCGCGTGTCGCAAAGCACCCGCACCACCGTGATCAGGTTGTCGGGGCGCTTCTTCAGCGAGACGTAGGGCGTCTTGATCGGGTCGTATTCGGTCAGCCGGGCGGCGGTGACGACGATTTCCGACACGTCTTCGTTCTGAGCCCGGGCCGGCGCGATCGCCAGACCCAGCGCGACGGCCGTCGCGAGCGCTGCAGTCCGGATCTTCATGTCAGGCTCCCCCCAAAGGATATTTGCTCCACTTTAGGCGGAGTTGGCGGGGGAGCAATCGCTGTCTGGTGCGTCCTGACGCGTCGCCTTGCGGCGTCCTACTCGCCCTTCTTCGATCCCTTCTTTGGCGCGGCTTGCGTCGTCTGGGTCGTGCGCACCGCCACGCCGTCGCCGCGGGCCTGCGCCACCAGCGAGGCGCAGTCGGCGTCCTTTTCCAGGCCTGGGGTCACAAACGGCAGGATGGCGGCCAGCGGGTTGATCAGCGAGCCCAGCGCCGCGGCGACGCCGCCCTGGGCGAAGGCCCCGCTGGTCTGCAGGCTTATGCGGGGCGCGCCCAGCGGACCCTTGATCTCGATCGGGATGAACAGCCGCACCAGGCGCGGCTTCTTGCTATCGCCCTCGATCTGCAGGTCCAGGCGCTCGGTCTCCAGGTTGATCGTGCCCTCGCCCTTGGCCAGGACCACGCCGGTGTCGGCGATGATCTTGTCGGCGCGCATCACCCCGTTCCTGACGTCGAAGCTGGCCACGGCGCAGCGCAGGCTGGTCTCCTTGGTGTCCTTCGACAGCAGCATCAGCAGGCCCTTGGAGGCGTTGACGCCCAGGAGCTCGGCGAAGGCTTGGCGCACCTGGCCCTTGGGGGCGACCAGGGTCACCGTGCCGTTCGATGAGGCCGCGGCGCGGTGCACCGAATTGCCGACGCCGCGCAGCTTGGCCCGGGCGACGATGCCGCCCTCGATGGCCGGCTTGCCGCCGCTCTTCAGCGGGATGAAGTCCTCCAGCTTGGCGTTGGTCAGGCGCAGGTCGAGGTCGGTGACCGGTACGTTGGGCCGCGCGTCCAGCCGCACCTTGCCCGCCAGATCGCCGCGCGAGAAGGTGAAGGCGATCGGGTCCATGGTCAGCACGCCCTTGTCGAGCGCCAGGTCCAGGCGAACCTTCTGCAGGGGCAGGTTGGGGGCGTTCACCGCCAGGGCGCGATAGGTGACCTTGGCGTCCATGGCCCGCACGCGGTCGGTCTGCAGGGTGGCGTCGGGCAGCAGGCGGCCGGTGGCCTCGCGCTGGCCGGCCTCGACCTTCTGGCCGGCCGAGGCGGTCTCTCCCCGGCCCGTGGCCGGCGCGGCGCCGACCAGGCTGCCCAGATCGTCGAAGTCCAGGCGCTTCGAACGCAGATCGGCCTCCAGATAGGGCCGCTCGCGATCGACCAGCACGAAGAGGTCGCCGCTGACGTCGCTGTCGCCGATCCGGCCGTTCAGCTTCTCGAAGTCGAACCGGCCGCCCTTGCGCACCAGGTGGCCGCTGATCCTGTAGGGCGGGGTGTTGGGCAGGGTCAGGCCGGTCAGGCCGTAGAGCCGGTTCAGGTCGCTGCCGGCTACCGTCAGGTCGCTTTCGAAGCGGCCCAGGTCGAACGGCTTGGTGATCGAGCCCTCGGCCGTGACCTGGGTCGAGCCGGCGCTGACCTTGGCGTCGAACGGGTAGGGGCGGCTCGGCGAGATGTTCAGCAGCGGGCCGCCGGTCACCCGCGCCAGGAACGGCGAGCGGTTGTACTGGCCCTTGCCCTCCAGCACGAAGCGGCCCTTGCCGTCGCCGTTGGCGTGTTCGTTCGAGCTGACCGTGCCGATGAACAAGACGTCGCGCGAGCGGTCCTCGACCCGCAGATTGCCCTCGTTGATCACGAAGTGCTGGATCGCCGGCAGCTTCAGCGGCTTGGCGCTCTTCTTGTTCGGGTCGCCGAAGGTCCAGTTGGCGCGGCCCGAGGCCTCGCGCAGCAGGCGCACGTCGGGCCGGTCCACGGCCACCAGCGGCAGGATGACGTCGCCCTTCAGCAGCGGCAGCAGCTTGATCTGCACCGCCACCCGGTCGACCCGGGCCATGTGTCCGGCTTGCGGACCGGTCTTGGGCGCCCAGTCGGGCTGGCCGACGAACAGGCCATAGGCCTCGGCCTTGGGCGAGAACGACCAGGGATGGACGCGCAGGTCGCCGTCGATCCGCACCTCGCGATGCAGCTGGGCCGAGGCGAAGCGGCCGACCGGGCCGCGCAGCATGTTCCAGTCGAACCAGACGACGAAGGCGATGATCGCCGCCAGGATCAGCAGCGCCGCGCCGATCCCCCAGCGCGCGGCGCGCGGCAAGGCGCGCCACGAGCGGCGCCGCGGCGTGGCGGTGGCCTCGGGCGGAGGCGGCGGTGGCGTAACGGAACCTTCCGGCATCCGCCTACAACGCGTGGGCGGCGCCGTTTCGTTCCAAGGCGAGCCGTTCGCCCCCGTTCAGGCGGCGAGTTTTAGTAGACGAGCTTCAGGCTGCCCACGATGACGGCGGCCGCCACGAAGGCGACGATGGCCACGATTTCATAGGCCTTGAAGAAAGGCCGGCTCGGCGAGCGCATGTTTGGTAGTCCCCCAGATCCCACTTTGACACTTGAGCCGCCTTCGCCCGCAAGCGTCACGCCAGTTCGCCCGAGACGGGTTTTCCTTCGCGCCCTGCGGACATAAGGAAATCTTTATGTGAATTTGCCACTGTCGGCCGTGCGCGCTATAAGGCGGGCAAGACAATCCCCCGATCCAGGAGCCGACCGTGGCCGACTACATCGTCAAGGACATCTCGCTCGCCGATTTCGGCCGCAAGGAACTCGCCATCGCCGAGACCGAAATGCCGGGCCTGATGGCCACCCGCGCCGAATATGGTCCGGCCCAGGTGCTGAAGGGCGCCCGCATCGCCGGCAGCCTGCACATGACCATCCAGACCGGCGTGCTGATCGAGACCCTGACGGCCCTGGGCGCCGAGGTCCGCTGGGCCTCGTGCAACATCTTCTCGACCCAGGACCACGCCGCGGCCGCCATCGCCGCCGCCGGCATCCCGGTCTTCGCCTTCAAGGGCGAGAACCTGGTCGAGTACTGGGAATACGCCCACAGGATCTTCGAGTGGCACGACGGCGGCTACCCGAACCTGATCCTCGACGACGGCGGCGACGCCACCCTGCTGTGCGTGCTGGGTCCGAAGGCCGAGAAGGATCCGTCGATCCTCAACAACCCGACCAACGAGGAAGAAGAAGCGCTCTACACCGTGATGAAGCGCTACCTAGCCGAAAAGCCGGGCTTCTACTCGGCCATCCGCGACGCCATCGGCGGCGTGTCTGAAGAGACCACCACGGGCGTGCACCGCCTGTACCAGATGGCCGCCAAGGGCGACCTGCCGTTCCCGGCCATCAACGTCAACGACAGCGTCACCAAGTCCAAGTTCGACAACCTGTACGGCTGCCGTGAATCGCTGGTCGACGCCATCCGTCGCGGCACCGACGTCATGCTGTCGGGCAAGGTCGCGGTGGTCTGCGGCTACGGCGACGTGGGCAAGGGCTCGGCCGCCTCGCTGCGCCAAGGCGGCGCCCGGGTGATCGTCACCGAGATCGACCCGATCTGCGCCCTGCAGGCGGCCATGGAAGGCTACGAGGTCCAGACCCTCGACGACGTCGCCGGCAAGGCCGACATCTACGTGACGGCGACCGGCAACAAGGACGTCATCACCGTCGACCACATGCGGCAGATGAAGAACAACGCCATCGTCTGCAACATCGGCCACTTCGACAGCGAAATTCAGATCGCCGGCCTGCGCAACTTCAAGTGGGACGAGATCAAGCCGCAGGTCCACCACGTGGAATTCCCGGACGGCAAGAAGATCATCGTGCTGTCGGAAGGCCGCCTGGTGAACCTGGGCAACGCCACCGGCCACCCCTCGTTCGTGATGTCGGCCTCGTTCACCAACCAGACCCTGGCCCAGATCGAGCTGTGGACCAACAAGACCGCGTACAAGAACGAGGTCTATACTCTGCCCAAGCACCTCGACGAAAAGGTCGCCTTCCTCCACCTGGAGAAGCTGGGGGCCAAGCTCTCGAAGCTGAACAAGGAACAGGCCGACTACATCGGCGTGCCGGAAGCCGGCCCGTTCAAGCCGGACCACTACCGCTACTAGGAGCGCGCTTGGTATCTTTGATCAGGAGCCTGCTAGCAGGCTCCGGGCGCTCGACGGAAAGCCCGCTCTTCGGAGCGGGCTTTTTTGTTGCGTATCGACCAGTGGACGAGCCGCCGCGGTTTTGCCTTCGTGACGCCCTGTTCAAGTTCCGCAGGCTCGGCTAACTGCTTTGCCCATGCCGCTCGCGCTCCTCATTTCCAGTCACGTCGCCGGCAGCCAGGTGGGCGCGACCGCCCAGGCCGCCGCCCTGACCCAGTTCCGCATCGACACCATGGTGGTCCCCACCGTGCTCTACGGCCGCCATCCCGGCTGGGGCGTGCCCGGCGGGGCGCCGGTGCCGATCGAGGTGGTCGAGGGCATGCTCGACGGGCTGGAGGCCAACGGCCTGTTCGGCCTGACCGACCTCGTCATCACCGGCTATTTCGCCAGCGCCGCCCAGGTGCGCGCCGCCGCCCGCGCCATCGACGCCGTGCGCGCCGCGCCGCGCGATGGGGCCGCCGCTCGCAAGCCGACCATCATCGTCGATCCGACCATGGGCGACGCTGGCAAGGGCCTCTACGTGCCCGGCGAGGTGGCCGACGCCATCGCCGCCGACCTGATCCCCCGCGCCGACATCGTCGCCCCCAACGCCTGGGAGCTGCAGCGCCTGACCGGCGCCGAGGTGCGCGATCCGGCCGGGGCCGTGCGCGCCGCCCGCCTGTTGAACAAGCCGGTGATCGTCTCGTCGGTGCAGCGCGGGAACGAGATCGGCGTGGTCTACGCCGACCGCAAGGAGGCCTGGCTCGCCGCCCACGCCAAGGCCGAGCGCTCGCCCAGCGGCACCGGCGACCTGCTGACCGCCCTGTTCGCCGCCTCGATCCTCGAAGGCCAGACCCTGTCCTACGGCCTGGCCCGCGCCGTCGGCGGCGTCGCCGAGACGGTGACCGCCGCCAACATCTGGAACGCCCCCGAACTGCCGATCGTGGCCATGGCCGCCCGCATCAAGCAGACCTCGCCGACCGTGCGGATCGAGCGGCTGGCTTAGGGGCGGCGCTCTTCGCGGCTCCCGCAAGCTTTCCCAATACTCCCGTCATTCCCGCCCTTGTGGCGGGAACCCCTCTGTCAGCCGCAAGGGCGGCAGGGGCAGATCGCTGGCGATCCGCTTGCATCTCACGTGTCAGCTGAACCAGGGGTTCCCGCCACAAGGGCGGGAATGACGGGAGGTGAGGGGACTGGTCACCCCCCGAAGTGTTTTTCCAAGTTCTCCAGCACCAGCGCCGCCATCGCCCGGCGGGCTTCCTCGGTCGCGCTGCCCCGGTGGGGCTGGAGCACGACGTTGTCCATGGTCAGCAGCGCCTGTGGCACGTTGGGTTCGTCCTCGAACACGTCCAGGCCCGCTCCGGCGATGGTTCCGTCCGCCAGCGCCGCGACCAGCGCCGCCTCGTCCACCACAGAGCCCCGCGCCACGTTGATCAGCAGGCCGTCAGGGCCCAGCGCCGCCAGCACGGCCGCGTCGACCAGCGGTCCGGCGTCGCCGGGCGTGACCAGGAACAGCACGTCGACCGCCTTGGCCAGCGCCAGCGGACTGGCGTGGTAGGCGTAAGGGACGCCCTCGACCGGCCGACGGCTGTGATAGGCGATGCTCGCCGCGAACGGCCTCGCCATGTCGGCGATCGCGCGGCCGATCTGGCCCAGGCCCAGGATCCCCACCGTGCGTCCGGTGGCGCGCCGCGCCAGGGGCAGGCGCTCGGCCCTGGGCCAGCGGCCTTCGCGCACATAGCGGTCGGCCGTGACCATGCGGCGTGACAGCGACAGCCACAGACCGATGGCCAGTTCGGCGACGTCCTCGGTGAGCACGCCGGGCGTCGTGGTCACGGCCACGCCCCGGGCGGCGGCGAGGTCGAGGTCCACCTTGTCGAGGCCGACGCCGTGCACGGCGACGATCTCGAGGGCCGTCAGGCGATCCCACAAGGCGTCCGGCACGCCCAGATCGCCGCCGGTGACGAGACCGCGCACCCTGGAGCCGACCTCCGTGATCAGCGCGTCCGGATCGGCGGCGCGATAGGGGCGGTGGACGACGTAAGCTGCCTCCAGCCCGGCTTCGAGCTGCGGCGACAGGGCCTTGAGCTGCAGGATCTCGGGCTTCATCGACGGGCTCCGTTACGCGGGGGGACTGTCCTTCGGATGACAAACCCGGGCGCGCCGGGCTAGAGCAAAAGCCATGAGCCTCGACATCACCGGCGTCTGCCCCGCCCCGTTCGCCCAGGTCTATGAGGCCTTCGAGGCCAATTTCGATCCGGCCTCGCCGGGCGGCGGCGAGCTCGGCGCGCGCTTTTCCCTGGCCATCGACGGCGAGATCGTCGTCGACCTGATGGCCGGCTTCGCCGATCGCAAGCGCCAGGTCGCCTTCGGCTCCGACACCCTGACGCCGCTGTTCTCGACCACCAAGGCCGTGGCCGCACTGCTGGTCGCGCGCCTCATCGACCAGGGCAAGCTCTCCTACGACCAGACCGTGGCCTCGGTCTGGCCGGAGTTCGCGCAGAACGGCAAGGAAGCGATCACCGTCGGCCAGGTGATGTCGCACCAGGACGGGCTGTCGGGCTTCCTCGACGAGGTCGATCCGGCCATCTGGTTCGACTGGGAGGCGACGACGGCGAAACTGGCCGCCATGGCCCCGCTGTGGCCGGTCGGCACGGCCAGCGGCTATCACCCGGTGACCTTCGGCTATACCGCCGGCGAGATCTTCCGTCGGGTCGACGGGCGGACCATGGGCACGGCGCTGCGCGAGGACCTGGCCGTTCCGCTGGGCCTGGATATCTGGATCGGCCTGCCTGACAGCGAGCACGAACGCTGCGCCGACCTGATGCGGCCGACCGCCTTCCCCAAGTTCGGCGAGATCAACGACGCCATCCGCGCCGCCTTCATGACCAAGTGGGCAGCCCCCGGCGGTCGCGGCACGGGCGAGTGGCGCCGCGCCGAGATCCCCTCGGCCAACGGCCACGCCACGGCGCCGGCCCTGGCCCGCCTGATGGGCGCTCTGGCCAGCGGCGGCACGCTGGACGGGGTCAAGGTGCTGTCGCAGGAAGCGATGGAGCTGGCCCGGGCCGAGCGCATCGCCGGCCAGGACCTCGTCCTGCCCTACGCGATCAGCTGGGGCGCGGGCTTCATGCGCAACACGCCCAACTTCTTCTACGGCCCGACGGCCGACGCCTTCGGCCACTCCGGCTGGGGCGGCTCGTGCGCCTTCGCCGATCCCAAGATGGGCGTCTCGGGCTCGTACGTGATGAACCGCCAGGGCAACGAACTGATCGGTGATCCGCGGGCGGTGAGTTTGATCAAGGCGGCGTACGCGAGCTTGTGATAGATCCACCGATCTTCCCCGCGAAGGCGGGGATCCAAGCGGCTCACCCGGACGGATCCGGAGCGAGCCGCTAGCTCGGCTTGGGCCCCCGCCTTCGCGGGGGATAAGCGGAGGAGGGGAGGGCCCTACAGCCCCAGCCGCCCCTTCAGCCGCTCGGCCACGGCGCCCAGGGTGATGGTCGCCAGCGCTTCCTGCACCTCCAGCGGCACGCCTTCGGGGGCGGCCTGCACCAGCTTGGCGGTGAAGTCGGTGATGGCGGTGATGTGCTGGGCCAGGTGGTCGACCGTGTGCAGCTCCTGCATCACGGCCAGGCGCGATTCCGCCGGCGTATTTTCGAGGATCTTGCCCAGGGCGCTGTCCAGGTGGCCGCAGGCCTCGGCGGCCAGCGACATCTCGACGGAAAGGGCCTCGAGCACGGCGGCGAGGTTGGGCGTGGCGCCAGCATCGGTAGTCATGGTTTCCCCCTGCGAAAGACTGCGGGCATACCTGCAATCGCGTCCGTTGCCGCCGACTTAAGCGCCGGCGGCCATGCGACAAATTGACCAACGTTTTGTCACGACTGAAGTTCTCAGGCCACAGCGGGCGCGGCCCTGAGCCTTTTCCAGGCGCCGTAGGCGAACACCGCCACCCCCAGCCAGATGAACACGAACGACAGCGCCCGCAGCGGCGTGAAGGCCTCGCCGAGGAAAACGCCAAGCAGGAACTGCAGGGTCGGGGCGATGAACTGCAGGAAGCCCAGCGCGCTCAGCGGCAGGCGGCGGGCCGACCAGGCGAACAGGGCCAGCGGGATCACCGTGGCCGGGCCGGCGACCAGCAGCAGGATCGCCGTGCCGGCGCCTTGGGTGAAGTGCCCCGCGCCGCTGGCCTGCAGATGCCAGACGTACAGCAGCCCCGGGATGGCCAGATAGGCGCACTCGATGAAGAGGCCGGTCTGGGCGTCGGCCTTCACCTGCTTTCGCACGATCCCATAGACGCAGAAGGTCAGGGCGAGGCCCAGAGACACCAGCGGCAGGTGGCCCAGGGCCACCGTCTGGATGGCCACGCCGACGGTGGCGAAGCCGATGGCGACCTTGCCCTCGGTGGTCATCCGCTCGCGGAACAGCAGGGCGCCGGCCGCCATGTTCATCAGCGGGTTGATGTAGTAGCCGAGGCTGGCCTCGATGACGTGGCCGGCGTTCACCGCCACCACGTAGATCGTCCAGTTGCCGAAGATGGCCAGGGTCGACAGGGCCAGCAGGGCCAGGGTCTTGGGCTGGCGCATCACCGCCGCCACCTGGCCGCTCTGCCGGGCCAGAAGCACCAGCCCGCCGGCCCACAGCACCGACCACAGCGTGCGGTGCGCGATCATCTCGAACGAGGTGACGCCCAGAGTGGCCAGGGTGTGGAAATAGAGGGGCAGGAAGCCCCACATCACATAGCAGCCGACGCCGGCCAGATAGGCCGAACGCGCGTCGCTCGAAGCGCTGCTGGTGGAACTTGGGGGCATGGACCGCACCTTTCGCGGAGGGATCTGACAGGGAGTCGTCCCGGCGTCCGCCCGCTTTTTGCGGAGAGGTGCGAAATTCGCCCGAAGGCGCTTCCCGTCGTCCCTCCGCTGGCGGAAGGACGACGGGGAGGTCGTTCTTTAGGCCGGCGTCTTCTGCTTGATCAGGCCCTTGTCGTGCAGCAGCTGGGCGATCTGCACCGCGTTCAGGGCCGCGCCCTTTCGCAGGTTGTCGGCCACGCACCACAGGGCGATGCCGTGCTCGACGGTCGGGTCCTTGCGGATGCGCGACACGTAGACCGGGAACTCGCCCTGGGCTTCCTTCGGCGTGATGTAACCGCCGTTCTCGCGCTTATCGACCACCACGATGCCTTCGGCGTCGCGCAGGATCTCGCGGGCGTCATCCTCGTCCAGCGGGCCGGTGAACTCGATGTTGATCGACTCCGAGTGACCCACCATCACCGGCACGCGTACGCAGGTGGCGACCAGCTGGATGGCCGGATCCAGGATCTTCTGGGTCTCGACGGTCATCTTCCACTCTTCCTTGGTGAAGCCGTCGTCCATGAAGACGTCGATGTGGGGGATGACGTTGAAGGCGATCTGCTTGGTGAACTTCTTCGGCTCGGGCGCGCCCAGGACGAAGACGCCCTTGGTCTGGTCCCACAGCTCGTCCATGCCTTCCTTGCCCGCGCCGGAAACCGACTGGTAGGTCGACACCACCACGCGCTTGATCGGCACCTCGTCGTGCAGCGGCTTCAGGGCCACCACCAGCTGGGCGGTCGAGCAGTTGGGGTTGGCGATGATGTTCTTGGGGATGGAGTTGACGGCGTCCGGGTTCACTTCCGGCACCACCAGCGGCACGTCCGGGTCCATCCGGAAGTGGCTGGAGTTGTCGATGACGATCGGACCGGCCGCGCCGATCTTCTCGCCCCAGGCGGCCGAGATCGACCCGCCGGCGCTCATCAGCACGATGTCGACCTTCGAGAAGTCGAACTGCTCCAGGTCCTCGCACTTGAGGATCTGGTTGCCGAACGAGACCTCGGTGCCGATGGATTTGCGCGAGGCGATGGCGTGCATCTTCTCCACGGGGAATTTCACTTCCTCGAGGATGTTGAACATCTCGCGGCCCACGTTGCCCGTGGCGCCGACCACGGCGACCCGGTAACCCATCGCAGTCTCCAATCTTTCAGCCCCGACAAGGGGAAATGCGCCGTCCCGTTACGCCTGGGAACGCCGGTAGGCAAGGGCAGGGTTTTTCAAACAGGGCGGCGTATGGCCGCGCTTGAGGGAATATTTTTGCGGAGAGGGCGGGGCCTGCCTGATTTCGGCTGAATGGCTTCTTTTATTCTCCCGTCTTTTATTCTCCCGTCATTCCCGCCCTTGTGGCGGGAACCCCTGGTTCCGCTTCGACGAGAGGCGCAAGCGGATCGCTGGCGATCCGCCCCTACTGCACCTGCGGCTGACAGAGGGGTTCCCGCCACAAGGGCGGGAATGACGGGAGGAGAGGTGGCGGGTGCGTGGACGCTTCGTCCAACTGGACAGCCCGCCCGCGCCGGGCGCATACCCACGCCATGCGCAAGCACGACGCCGACGTCATCATCGCCGGGGCCGGCATGGCCGGAACCACCCTGGCGCTCGCCCTCGCCTCGGCCGGGGTCAAGCCGCTGCTGGTCGATCCGCAGCCCTTCGACGCCCAGCTGGCCCCGACCTTCGACGGCCGCTCTTCAGCGATCGCCTATTCGTCGTTCCGCCAGTGGCGGGCGATCGGCGCCGGCGAGGCCCTGGCGCCCCACGCCCAGCGCATCGAGCAGATCCTGGTCACCGACGGCAAGGCGCCCGGCGCGGCTTCCGGAAAGCCGTCGCCCTTCTTCCTGCGCTTCGACAGCGGCGAGATCGCCGACCGCTCGGAAGGCGAGCCCCTGGGCTACCTGATCGAGAACCGCCAGATCCGCGCGGCCCTGTCGAAGACGGCGCTCGACAAGGGCCTGACGGTCATCGCGCCCGCCGGCGCGGCCGGCCTGGAGGTCGACGCCGCCGAAGCCCGAGTGACGCTCACCGACGGCCGGGTGCTGACCGCGCCGCTGGCGGTCAGCGCCGAGGGCCGCGGCTCGGCCCTGCGCAAAGCGGCCGGCATCGGCGACATCGGCTGGGGCTATGGCCAGAGCGGCGTCGTCGCCACGGTGAAGATGCAGCACCCGCACGAGGGCGTGGCGCACGAATACTTCCTGCCCAGCGGCCCGTTCGCCATCCTGCCGCTGACCGACAACCGCGCCAGCCTGGTCTGGACCGAGAGCACCGCGCGCGGCGAAGCCTTGCGGGGCGCCTCGCCCGAAGCCTTCCACGCCCACCTGATGCGCCGGTTCGGCGACTTCCTGGGGCAGGTCGAGATGGCCGGGCCGGTGTTTGTCTATCCGCTGTCGCTGTCGCTGGCCGAGCGGATCACCGCGCCGCGCCTGGCCTTGATCGGCGACGCCGCCCACGGGGTGCACCCGATCGCGGGGCAGGGCTTGAACCTTGGTCTCAAGGACGCCGCGGCCCTGGCCGAGGTGGTGGTCGAGGCGATCCGCAATGGCGAGGACATCGGCGCCGAGGCGACGCTGGAGCGCTACGCCCGCTGGCGCAGGTTCGACAACGTCACCAACGCCCTGGCCTTCGACGGCTTTGTGCGGCTGTTCTCGAACGACAATCCGCTGCTGCGCGTCGCGCGCGGGATCGGCATGGCGGCGGTCAACCGCATCGCCCCGGCGCGCCGGTTCTTCATGCACGAGGCCGGCGGCGGCGTGGGCGACCTGCCGAAGCTGCTGCGAGGCACCGCGCTTTAGGAAGCCCCCTCAGTCGGCTTTGCCGACAGCTCCCCCAGAGGGGGAGCATCTGCGCGGCGTAATCCTCCCCCTCTGGGGGAGGTGGCCCGAAGGGCCGGAGGGGGTAGCGCCGCCTACTCCCCGTCCGCCAGGCTGCGGGCTTCTTCCGGCAGCATGATCGGCACGCCGTCGCGGATCGGATAGGCCAGCTTGGCCGTATGGCTGACGAGTTCGCCGCGGGCGCGGTCGTAGAACAGCGGGGCGCGGGTCACCGGGCAGACCAGCACCTCCAGCAGGCGCGGATCGACATCGACGGGCGGGAGCGGAGGAGCGGCGGTCATGGCGCTGTTCTAGAGCCGGCCGGCGAAATGGGAAAGCCCCGCCGCCGGAACCTCCGGCGCAAGGTCGCGGTTGTCGCAGAAGCGATAACAACGATCTTGGATGCAGACATGACCGTCACCGAACGGATCTTCCTGAGCACCGCCGTGGCCGCCAGCGTCATGACCCTCGCCGCCTGCGGCTCCATGGGCGGCGGCTATTCCCCGCGCCTGGCGACCAACGCCGCCGACGAGAAGGCCTTCGCCAGCACCTTCGCCTCGTGCCGCGACGAGGTGCGGGGCGGCAAGACCACCGGCTTCAAGGTGCACCCGGCCAGCGCCACCGCCCGCGATCTGCCGCCCGGCCCCACCGGCCTGGTGCTCAAGGTCCCCTACGACAAGGCCAAGGGCAGCAAGAGCCAGCGCGCCGCCCTCGACGAGCGGCACAAGGCGGCCATGGGCCAGTGCCTGTCCGAAAACGGCTACCAGGTGGCCGCCTGGGACGCCGTTAAGCCTTAAGCGGTCGGTTCCGGTCGGACGGGACGTGGACGGAGCGCCCCAGCCTTGCCCGTGCAGATTTGCCGGCTAGGCTGGAGCGACCATGCAGGATCGCTCTCGACGCCTCGCCGATCTCCGCCAGCCCCAGGCGCGCGCTGAACTGCTCGCCTATCTGGAAGAGCTCGCGGCGCCCGATCCACGCGCGATCTGGATCGACGAGACCCGTCGTGGACTGGTTTCCGGCATAGATCAGGTCATCCACTTCTTCTTCGACGACCACGATCTCGATCATCGTGCGCTGGGCGACGTGCTGATCGACGAGCGCGAAGTCGCGGCCGTGAAGCCGGTGCTCTGCGCGCTGGACCATCTCGTGCAGCGGCTGCCGGACGGCGGCGACGACGAGTATGCCGGTCACGCGGCGTGGCCGGCGGTCAGAAACGCCGCCCACGAGGCGTTGGAGCGGCTACGGGCCTGACGCCGCCTACTGCAGCGACGGCGGTTCGTCGTCGTCCTGGGCGGCGTCGATTTCCAGCAGGGTGACCAGGGTGCTGCGGCGGTCGGCCAGGGTGCGGGCCTCCAGCAGGGCCTGCTTCTCCAGCGGATCGAACGGCAGGGCCATGGCCAGGCTGTTGATCAGGGCGTCCGAGGGCGCGGCGTGGGCCTCGCCCCAGTCGATGGCCAGGCCGCGGTGGTCGAGATAGCGGCGCAGGGCGTTCAGCAGCGGCGCGCCGTCGCCGGCGGGCTCCTGCTGGTCCTCGTGCAGGTCGAGGTCATAGGGCGCGAAGTCGGCCCGCACCTGGCGGTAGGGCGTGCGCACCGGCAGCTCCTCGCCGACCCGGAACCGCGCCACCCCGGTCAGGGTGATCAGGTAGCGCCCGTCGCTGGTCTCGGCGAAACTGGTCACGCGGCCCGCGCAGCCGACCGGCGCCAGAGACGGCCTCTGCACGTCGCTCCCGGCCCGGGTCTGCACCATGCCGATGATCCGCTCGCCCGACATGGCGTCGTCCAGCATGTTGAGATAGCGCGGCTCGAAGATGTTGAGCGGCAGCTGGCCGCCCGGCAGCAGCAAGGCGCCGTCCAGCGGGAACACGGGTATCACCAGCGGCAGGTCGAGGGTCTTCCGGTATACGCCCGGCATGGCGGCCTCCTTGACTGGATAGTGTGAACGCGCGGCCCCGCCAGGGTTTCCTAGCTGAACAGGATCGCCGACAGACGCTTGCGGCCCTGCTTGGCGATTTCCGAGGTCGGCCCGGCCGCCTCGAACACCGTCAGCAGCTGCTTGCGGGCGGCTTCGTCGTTCCAGGCGCGGTCGCGCTGGATGATGGTCAGCAGGTGGTCGCTGGCCTGGTCCAGGCGGCCGGCGCCGGCCAGGGCCTTGGCCAGCTCGAAGCGGGCCTCGTGGTCGTCGGCGTCGGCGGCCAGGCGCTTTTCGAAGGCGGCCGTCTCGGACGGGGCGGCCTCGGCCAGCTTCAGGGCGGCGCGCACGCTTTCCAGGTCCGGATCCTTGGCGGTCTCGGGCGCCATGGCGGCGATCTCGGCCGCGCGCTCCAGGTCGCCGCCGGCCAGGTAGACGCGGGCCAGACCGCCCAGCGCCTTGATGTTGTCGGGCTCCATCTGCAGCACCTGGGCGAAGGCCTGGGCCGCGCCGCCCAGGTCCTCGACGTCCAGGCTCTCCTTGGCCATCGACAGCAGCTCGTCCACCGCGCCGGCGGCCGGCGGGCCCGAGATGCGCTCGACGAACTGCTGGATCTGGCTTTCGGGCAGGGCGCCCTGGAAGCCGTCCACCGGCTGGCCGTCGACGAAGGCGTAGACCGTGGGGATCGACTGCACGCGCAGCTGGCCGGCGAAGCCCGGGTTGGCGTCGACGTCGATCTTGACCAGCTTCACCGCGCCCTTGGCGGCGTTGACCACCTTTTCCAGGGCCGGGGTCAGCTGGCGGCAGGGACCGCACCAGGTCGCCCAGAAGTCGACGATCACCGGCTGGGTCTTCGAGGCCTCGATGACGTCGGCCATGAAGGTGGCGTCGGTCCCGTCCTTGATGTGCTCGCTCTTGCCGCCGCCGGCCTGGATGGGGGCGGGCTTTTCACCGATCAGGGACATGGGTCTTCTCTCACGCGCGGTCGCTCAGCGCCGCAAGATGGTCCTTGCCGGGCCGCTTCGCAATCTTCGCCGCGTCACGAGCGGATCATTGCTGTGAGGACCCCGGCCCCGGCGCCCGCCAGGGCCAGCCAGGTCAGGGTGATGCCGATGGCCCGCGGCGGGATCTTCGCCCCCGTCAGCATGCCGATCGCGTGGATCAGCCGGCCGAGGACAAGAGCAACGGCGCTGGCCAGCACTAGGAGCGTCGGCGCGCCCTCCAGCTCGGCCAGGCCAATGGCGATCAGGCCGATCGGGACATATTCGATGTAGTTGCCGTGGGCGCGGATGCGGGCGGTCAGCACCGGGTCGTCGCCCTTGCCGAGCGTGATCTGCGACTTCAGCCGATAGGTCGCCACCGGCACGCTGAGGGCCACCAGCCCCGCGACGCTCGCCACGCACAAAGCAGAAGTGATCGGCAACCAGGTCATGGCCCCTCCCTCGGGTTTGTTTTGCGGGAAGGATGCGGCCTGTGGTTGTGCCGCGCAAGCCTAGACCTGGCCGCCCTCGGCCGCCGGCCGCAGTCCGAACCAGCCGCCGTCGGCGTCGAACAGCACCGCGTAGCGGCGCAGCACGTGGCGGCCGGTGTTCACGAAGGCCGTGGCCATCGGCGAGTTCACCAGCACCTGGCTGGGGGCCGCGTCGTCGGGCCGGCCCACCGTGAAGGCGAAGGTCGTGGCCGGCGCGGTCGGCACGGTCACGGTCACCGTCTCGCCGGCCGCCAGCACCTTAGCCTGGGCCTTGTCGTTGTGGTTGGTCTGCGTGACCGTCCGCAGGGCGCTTGGATCGGCCACGCCCAGATACATGGTCGGGATGCCGGTATCGATCAGCAGCGCGCCCGGCTGGGCGGGCAGGCGTCCGGCCGCGACCCGCATCGGCGCCTGCGGCCAGTCCAGCGGCCCGCCCGCGCCTGGCGGACCCAGCTTGGCGAACCGGAAGCCGGCGGCCAGGGCCGGGGTCAGGCCCGCGTGCACGCCGTCGCGCGTCACCACATAGCCCCGGCGAAAGGTCGCCGGCGCGATCGGCCGGCCGTCGATGGCGACGACGTTCAGCAGCGGGTTCTTGTCGGGCGTGCCCTGCGACTGGCCGTTGCCCTCGCGCCCGAAGCCGACGCCCATATAGGCGATGCCCTTGGGCAGATCGATCCGGGCCTTGGGCGCGGCGCAGGTCCCCGGCGCGGCCTTCACGTCGTAGCCTGGGCAGTTCAGCTCGGTCTCGACCACCAGCACCGGAACCTGCGACCGGGCGACCTCGACGCCGGCCCCATCGAGGAAGGCGACGCTGGTCGGAACCCAGTGACCGATCCACAGCCGCTTGCTGCTGCTCAGGAACTCCCAGCCGGGCTTGTATCCCACCGTCTTGGCGGCGCTGTAGCCGGGCAGGTCCGCCGCCGAGATCACCAGGCCTGTCGAGCCGGTGTCCATCACCACCGGCGGCGGCCTGAAGGCGCCCAGCGGCCCGTCGAGGCGCAGGGCCACGGTCGGCGCCGTCGTGAACGGCGCCTGCCCGGCCGGCCAGGGCGCGAACGGAATGAACCGGGCCTGGTCGAAGGCTTTCAGGTCGGGTCCCGAGGCGGGCTGCGATTGGGCGCAGGCCTGGGTCGTCAGCGCCGCGCAGGCCAGGACCGCGGTCAGGGCGGGTCGGAAAGCCAGATGCATGGAGAGCCTCCTCGAGGGTGGAGTTCGCGCGCCTCCATGCAACTTAAAATGTAGAAAAGCCGTCCGGTTTCAAGCTGAGCTGGAAAAAGGCGGCCGACCCTGTCCTAGCCGACCCCGTCCTAGCCGACCCCGTCCTGGCCAATGACGGCCATGGCCTCGAAGTCGACGATCATCGGCTCAATCCCCAGGGCGGCGAGGAACCTGCGGAAGCCGGCCTGGCTGACGGCGGTGGTGGCGTCGTTCTTCAGCGGGTGGAAGTTCACCGGATCGGCTTGGCCCAGCGCCTTGTCGAGCACGAAGCGGATGCGCCGCTCGCCGTCGTTGATCAGGCCAAAGGCGGTGACCGAGCCCGGCGTCACCCCCAGGGTCTCGACCATCATCGCCTCGGGGCCGAACGACAGCCGGCCCGAGCCGATCACGTGGTGCAGCTTCTTGAGGTCGATCACCGTCTCGCCCAGCGCCGAGATCAGCCACAGCTGGCCCTTGGCGTCCTTGAGGAACAGGTTCTTGGTGTGGCCGCCCGGCAGGGCCTTCTTGATCTCCAGCCCCTCCTCGACGCGGAACACCGGCGGGTGGTCGAGGGTGGAATGGTCGACGCCGTGGGCGTCGAAGAAGGCGATGAGGTCGGCGCGGGTCTTCATGGCCCCTGTAAAGCGAAGGGCGGGGCGGCTGGTCAAGCCGCCCCGCCCTCGATCTGGCGTCCTGGCGCGTCGCTTACTGGGTGAGCGGGCGCAGGATGATCTCGACCCGGCGGTTCTGGGCGCGGCCCTCGGCGGTGTCGTTGGTGGCGACCGGCTGGCGCTCGCCCTGGCCGGCCACGAACAGGCGGTCGGGCAGAACGCGGCCGGGACCGGTCAGATAGGCGGCCACCGAGCCGGCGCGACGCTCCGACAGACCCTGGTTGTAGTCGTCCGGGCCGGTGGAGTCGGCGTGGCCGACCACGTCGATCGTGGTCTGCGGATAGGCGTTCAGGGTGCGGGCCACGTCGTCGAGCACGCGGGTGAACTGCGGCTGCACGTCCGACTTGTCGACGGCGAAGGTCACGTCGCTGGGCATGACCAGCACGATCTGGTCGCCGTTGCGGCGGATCGCGACGCCCGAGCCTTCCAGGCTGCGGCGGAAGTCGGCCTGCTGGCGATCCATGTAGGCGCCGGTCGCGCCGCCGGCCAGGGCGCCGATGCCCGCCCCGATCAGGGCGTTCTTGCGGCCCTGCTCGCCCTTGTTGGTGTTGGTCAGATAGCCCAGGGCCGCGCCGATGCCGGCCCCGGCCAGGGCGCCCGTGCCGGTGTTGTTGCGCACCGGCATGCCCGTGTACGGGTCGGTGGTGGTGCAGGCCGTCATGGCGCCGGCGCCGATCAGGAGGGCGCCCAAAGCGGCGGCGCGGAAGGCGGTCTTGTTGGTCATCTGCCGTCTATCCCGTGAAGTGTTCGATTAGCGGATGAAACGCACCCGTTATGGTCAAGTTCCGACAAACCACATGAGCGGGGGATGAACGGCCTTCGTTCCGCCGCCTCTTGGGTGTAGTAAGGCCCGTCTTACTAATATCCGAAGGCCAACCGTGTCCGCATCCGCCATCGAGCCCGTCTCGTTCACCCTCTACAGCAAGGACTTCGACCGCTTCTCCAAGGAGCTGGGCGCCTCGTTCGAGCGCTATGGCTTCGCGGTGCTCTCGGAATACGACCTGCCGCAGGACCGCATCGACGCGGCGGTGGACGACGCCAAGGCCTTCTTCGCCCTGCCGGTCGACACCAAGAAGCAGTACGCCGGGGTCAAGGGCGGCGCGCGCGGCTACATCCCGTTCGGGGTTGAGACCGCCAAGGGCGCGACGCACCACGACCTGAAGGAATTCTGGCACATGGGCCGCGACCTGCCGCCCGGCCACCGCTTCCGCGCCACCATGGCCGACAACGTCTGGCCGGCTGAGATCCCGGCCTTCAAGCATGACGTCAGCTGGCTCTACAACGCGCTCGACAGCATGGGCGGCAAGGTGCTGGAGGCGATCGCCACCTACCTGAAGCTCGACCGCGACTTCTTCAAGCCGACCGTCGAGAACGGCAACAGCGTGCTTCGCCTGCTGCACTATCCGCCGATCCCGCAGGACGCCACCGGCGTGCGCGCCGGCGCCCACGGCGACATCAACACCATCACCCTGCTGCTCGGCGCCGAAGAGGGCGGCCTGGAGCTGCTCGACCGCAACGGCGACTGGCTGCCGATCAACCCGCCGCCGGGCTGCATCGTCGTCAACATCGGCGACATGCTCGAGCGCCTGACCAACCACGTCCTGCCCTCGACCGTCCACCGCGTGCAGAACCCGCCGCCCGAGCGCCGGAGCGTGCCGCGCTACTCGACGCCGTTCTTCCTGCACTTCGCGTCGGACTACGAGATCAAGACCCTGCCCAACACCGTCACCGCGGAGAACCCGGACCGCTATCCGGAATCGATCACCGCCGACGAGTTCCTCCAGCAGCGCCTGCGCGAGATCAAGCTGGCCTGATCGGGCCGCCGAGGTCTCTGAAACGACGAAGGCCCCGTCCTCGCGGACGGGGCCTTTTTCATGCGCGCTTCGAGGGGCGCCGCTCGCCCGCTGCTCGCCTGCTACTGGGCGATCCGCAGCGCCGATATCTGCTGGGAGATGGCCTTGAAGGCGGTCTTCAGCTCGGTGGCGTTGGCCGGGAAGTAGGCGTAGTCGCTGCTGGTGGCGCAGGCGCTGAGCATCGACTTGGCGGTGGCGTCGCTGCCGACGTCGAAGCCCACCGTATAGATGATGATGTTCTTGGCCTTGATCTTGGTGCACAGCGTCTGGGCCTGGGTGAAGGCGTCGCCGTTGGTGGCCGCGCAGTTGATGTGGTCGGCCGTGCCGCCCGAGCCCGAGCCGGCGTCCTTGGCGATCACGCCCTTGCAGTAGTTGGTGTTGAAGGCGCCGTCGGTCATCAGCACCACCACCTTCATCAGGTCTTCGGCGCCGTAGGCGGCCGGCTTCTGCGAGGTGTTGGGCCACAGGTACGAGAAGTTCGGCGAGACCATGTACCAGCCCCAGGCCAGGCCGATCTGGCCGGCCGTCGAGCCGCCCACCGCCAGGCCGTTGATCTGGGCCTTCAGGGCCGTCTTGTCGGTGCTCAGCGGGGTGATGACGCTGGTCGGGCAGGGGTTGGTCGAGCTGGCGCCATAGGTGGTCGAGGCCGGGTAGTTGCGGCCGACCAGCGAGGTGCTGGGCGCGTCGTCGGTATAGGCGTAGGTGCCCGTGCGCTCGGTGGCGCAGGTGCTGATCGGGAAGCTCTCGCTGGTGCTGCTGGCGCTGGTGAAGTTGAAGAAGGCGCAGCTGATGTCCGAGCGCGCGGTGCTGTAGCACGAGCCCGTGCCGCCGGTTCCGGCGGTGGTGTACGAGGTGCCGACGATGTTGGTGTCGAAGGTCGTCGTGGTCTTGTAGGTGATCGTCGGCTTCTGGCTGTTCAGGGCCGTCATGCCGCTGATGCCGCTCAGCAGCACCTGGTCGCCGGTCTGGAAGTTGTGCGTCGAGGCCGTGGTGATCACCACCGAGCAGGTCGAGGTCAGGCACTTGTAGATCGTGCCGGCCGAACCGGTGCTGGTGATGCTGCTGCTGGGCGTGACCTTGAAGGTGGTCGTCGACGGCACGCTGGTCACGGCCAGGATCTTGGAGTTCAGATAGCTGGAGCCGGTGCCGGTGATGTAGACGTAGTCGCCCACCGCCAAGCCGTGCGTGGCCGAGGTGGTGATCGTCGTCGGCGAGCCCTTGGTGTAGGCCGAGATGGTCTTGGTGGCGCTGTACCAGGCCGCGCTGCTCAGCGTGCTGGACGGAACGGCCCCGCGCACGCTGTCGGCATAGGTGCTGACATTGACGCCGATCGAGTACGGCACGATCGCGGCCTTGGAATAGTAGGGCGTCTGCACGTCCTGCACGACGGTGTCGATCAGGTCGGCGGCGGCGGTCTTCAGGGCGCCGATGCGGCTGGTGCCGTCCATCGAGCCGGTGATGTCGAGCACCAGGGCTACTTCCAGGTTCTTCGACGAGCGCACGACGTAGGACTTGGCGCTGGTCACCAGCGGCTTGTTGTTGTTGATCAGGCCCAGGATGATTGGCGAGATCGAGATCGAGGCTTCGCCGATGACCTCCTTCTTGGAGTCGACGTAGAACTTCGACGTGGCCGTGGTGGAGCCGAGCTCGGCCTTGAGGGCCGCGCTGCCGGTCGCCGTCAGAGTGCTCTCGTCGGTGGCGGTGGTGCGCGCGGCGATCAGGGTCGCGGCGTCCAGGGCGTCCTGCAGGCGGCGGCGCTCCAGGCTCATCCGGCTGACGTCGACGACGCCGAACACCAGGATCGACAGCGGCAGGATGCTCAGGGCCACCCAGACGGCGATGCCGCCGCGCGTGTTCGAACCGAGGCCGCGCAGGCGCGTGGCGACACGGGCGAACGCCCCGCCCAGGCGGGCGGCGAAGCGGCTGTGGACGGTCATCGGCGGAGTGCCCCTCGTTCTATCGCCTGGCAGCATGACAGCCGACGGTGAACAGGCGGCAAACGCCGGAGAAGATTCAATTTCCCGCCAGGCTCGCCGTTCTGCGGGCCCGCAGGAAGTCGACGAAGGCCCGTAGCGGGGCCGGCATGTGCCGCCGGCTGGGGTAGTAGAGGAAGGGTCCGTCGAAGGGCGGGTTCCAGTCCTCCAGCACCGGGACCAGCCGGCCGGCGGCCACGGCCGGGGCCAGCAGGCCCTCGAAGCTCATCACCACGCCCAGCCCCTCCTCGGCGGCGCGGATCTCCAGTTCCGACGACGAGGTGACCAGCGGTCCCTCCGGCGAGACGCGGATGATCTCGCCGTCCTTCTCGAATTCCGGAACGATCATCGCCCCACTGGGAAAGCGGTGGCGGATGCCGGGCATGGCCAGGAGATCGCGCGGATGGCGGGGCGTTCCGTGGCGGGCCAGGAAGTCCGGCGAGGCCGCGGCCTGGTAGCGCTCGGGACCCGACAGCGGCACGGCGATCATGTCCTTCTCCAGCCGCTCGCCGTAGCGCACCCCGGCGTCGGCCCCGGCCGCCAGCACGTCGACGAAGCTGTCCTCGACGATGATTTCCAGCGTGACGCCCGGATTGGCGCGCAGGAACGGGCCGATCAGTTCGCCCAGCGACAGCTTGGCCGCCGCGCCCGGCACGTTCAGCTTCAGGGTTCCGGTCGGGCTGTCGCGGAACTGGTTCACCGCGTCCAGCGCGCCGGCCACCTCGGCCAGGGCGGGTGATAGGCGCTCCAGAAGGCGCTCGCCGGCCTCGGTGGCGGTGACGCTGCGGGTGGTGCGGTTGAGCAGGCGCACGCCCAGCGCCGCCTCCAGCCGCCGCACCGCCTCGCTCAGCGACGAGGCCGACACCCCTCGACCCACGGCTGCGCCGCGAAAGCTGCGGGCCCGGGCCACGGCGGCGAAAGCGTCGAGATCGGCGAGGTCGGGGCTGGCCATTGTGCGAATTTCCGAACGGCTCGTGCGTGAGTGAGCGGATTATCGCACAGGTCGCGCGACGGCATAGTCGCCTCGTCAAACACCGCGGCGCTCGGGTCTCCCCAACCGAGACCGCCCCGCACGAAGGAGATCGCCATGCGCACCCTCAAGCTCGGAACCACCGGTCCCGCCGTCTCGGCCCTCGGCCTCGGCTGCATGGGCATGTCCGACCTCTACGGCCCCGCCGACCGGGCCGAGAGCATCGCCACGATCCACGCCGCCCTCGAGGCCGGGATCACCCTGCTC
Source organism: Caulobacter sp. SRI_008 (assembly GCF_057586355.1). NCBI lineage: Bacteria > Pseudomonadati > Pseudomonadota > Alphaproteobacteria > Caulobacterales > Caulobacteraceae > Caulobacter > Caulobacter sp. SRI_008. The sequence goes on along the minus strand of NZ_JBYCZS010000012.1, from coordinate 105,810 downwards.
GACACCGGCGACTTCTACGGCATGGGCCACAACGAGATGCTGATCGCCGAGGCGCTCAAGGGCCAGGACCGCGACAAGGCGCTGATCAGCGTCAAGTTCGGCGCCCTGCGCGGCCCCGACGGCGCCTTCCTCGGCTACGACAGCCGGCCCAAGGCGGTGAAGAACTTCCTGACCTATTCGCTGCGCCGCCTGCAGGTCGACCACATCGACGTCTACCGGCCCTCGCGCCTGGATCCCGACGTGCCGATCGAGGACACCATCGGCGCCCTCGTCGAGCTGCGCGACGCCGGCTACATCCGCCATATCGGCCTGTCGGAAGTGGGCGCCGACACCATCCGCCGCGCCGCCGCCGTCGCCCCGATCAGCGACCTGCAGATCGAATATTCGCTGCTGTCGCGCGGCATCGAGGAGGCCATCCTGCCGACCACCCGCGAACTGGGCATCTCGATCACCGCCTATGGCGTGCTGTCGCGCGGCCTGATCAGCGGTCACTGGGACAAGACCGCCCAGCCCGCCGCCCGCGACTTCCGCGCCCACTCCCCGCGCTTCCAGGGCGAGAACCTCGACCGCAACCTGGCCCTGGTCGAGACCCTGCGCGGCGTGGCCCAGGCCAAGGGCGTGTCGGTCGCCCAGATCGCCATCGCCTGGGTCGCCTCGCGCGGCGACGACATCGTCCCCCTGGTCGGCGCCCGCCGCCGCGACCGCCTGTCCGAAGCCCTGGGGGCGCTCGACGTCGTGCTCGGCGCGGACGACCTGGCCGCCATCGAAGCGGCGGTGCCCAAGGGCGCGGCGGCCGGTGAGCGCTACGCCCCGGCGATGATGGCGCACCTCGACAGCGAACGCTGACCCGCCAAAGCCTGGTTGGCGCCCTGCCTGGAGCGGTCTAGGCAGGGCGCCGACAAGCATAGGGCGAGGCGAGCATGACCGGGTTCAATCGGCGGACGGTGTTGGGCGGGGCGACCGCGAGCCTGGCGCTGTCGCTCGCCCCCGCGGCCTTGGCCGCCGCCGGCAAGGCCAGAGTGCTGATGCTGTCGGATCTGCACTCGGCCTACGGGATCATGCCGGCCCTGCTGGAGGCCATGCGCCGCATCGTCCGCCGTGACGCCACGCCCAGCCTGATCCTGCTGAACGGCGACCTCTTCGAGGCCGGCAACGTCGTGGCCAAGCGCAGCGACGGCGAGCTCGACTGGGCCTTCCTGGAAGCCGTCGCCAGGCTGGCGCCCACCGTCATCAACATCGGCAACCACGACGCCGACCTGGTCGAGGACATCGCCGCCGCCGCCGAGCGCGCCAGGGCGCTCGGCATCACCGTGGTCAGCAACATCGTCGACAAGCGCACCGGCCGGCCGATCGCCTCCTCGCGCGCCACGCTCGACCTCGGCTTCCCGGTGCATCTGGTCGGCTGGGCTACCAACTCGATCGACACCTATCCCAAGGCGATCCGGCCCGACCTGTCGATCCCCGCCCCGACGCCCTGGGCGCAGGCCAATCTGCCGTCCGCCCCGCCCAGCGACGGCCTGCTGGTGGTGATGAGCCACGCCGGCCTGCCCGCCGATCGGCCGCTGCTGGCTGGCCTGCCCGACCGCACCCTGTTCCTGGGCGGTCACAACCACCTGACCGTCGAGCACGCGCAGGGGTCCAGCCGCTACGTCCACACCGGCGCCTGGGGCCAGCCCCTGACGGTGGCCACGATCGACCGCGCCCGCAAGGCCGACCCGATCCGCATCTCCCGCGTCGTCGTCGATCCCAACGGCCCGGCCGATCCGGTCCTCAAGCGTCACGTCAAAGCGGTGCTCGCCGCCCGCCTGCAGCCCGAGGAGCGGGCGGTGGTCGCCAGCGTGCCCAAGGCCCTGTCGCTGGGCGACAGCGGCCGCAAGGTCGCCGGCCTGATGGCCAGGGCGGCCGGCGCCGACGTCGGCTTCATGGGCCACACGACCATGGGCATGGGCCTGCCGGCCGGCGAACTGACCCGCTACGCCTACGACTCCGTGGTCCGCTTCGACGGCGTGATCATGAAGGCGGAAGTCGATGCGGCCACCCTGGCCGACATCCTGTCGCGCACCGACCAGGATCGCGGCTTCCCGTTCGACAGGCTGACCGGCGACTTCGCCTACGCCAGCGGTCCCACGCGTCCCGACAAGACCCATCTGACCATCGTCACCACCGACTGGTGCGCCGGCCGCCAGAAGGAATATTTCGGCCGCGAGGACCTGGTGTTCAGCAAGACCGACCTGAAGGTGAAGCCTTCGATCCTGGCGGGGCTGGCGGCGGGCTAGCGCTCCTCGACCATGGCCCGGAACGAGGTCGGCCAGTCGGTCTCGTCCATGCCGATGCACTCAGCCGAGGCGTCGCGGATCAGGGCCAGGCGCTGGCCGTCCCACACCCAGTCGCGCCGCTGCCCGCAGCCGTAGTAGCGGTTGTCGCGGAACACCGCCGTCAGCACCCGCGTCTGGTAGTCGAAGGTGACGTTGGTCAGCTCCGGGGCGCCGCCGGTGGGGGCGTCGCCGAAGGCCGGCAGCGGCAGCAGCCGGCCGGCGTCGTCGGTCATGTGCAGCTTGGCGTCTTCGTTGATCGACACGCCGCTGCAGTTCGACACCCACAGGATCTTGTTGAGCGACAGGCGGACGATGGCGAATTCCGACAGGGCCTCGCAGGCCTTGGCCACTTCGGGCGGCGTCGATGGCAGGTCGGCCGAGGGCGGCGCGGTCGGGCGGCGCACGATCGGCGGCGAAGCGGCCACGCCGGGCTTGGCCCGCGACCAGGCCAGGGCCGCGCCGGCGTCCTTCAGGGCGATGGTCGCCGCCGGCCACGGATCCGAGGTCAGGCCCAGCTTCAGGCTGGCCCCGGCCTTCAGGGCGTCGAGCACGCGCTGGATCTCGGCGTCGTCATAGAGCACCGCCCGCGTCGATGGGCGGTTGGCGCGGCCGGGCAGGGTCGCCGCCCACAGTTTCGCGCCGGCCTTGTCGGCGATCTCGATCTTCAGCAGGCCCTCCGACGGGCGCTGCGAGCGCACCCCGGCGCCGAACACCAGCCGCCGGCCGCCGGCGGTCTCGGCCAGCAGCACGTAACCCGGCTGGGCCAGGGTCTCGCCCGCGCCCCAGGTCGAGCAGCCGACGGCGTCGCACAGCCCATGCCAGTTGGCGGCGTCGTACGCCTCGGCCGCGCGGGCCTGCGCCGCCGCTCCGAACAGGACGACGGGCGCCAGCACCGCCGCCAGCCAAGGTCTGTCGATCATCGAAGCACGCCCCCGGAAAACATTCCGGGAGTAGAGTCTTTGGCCGCTTCTGCCGTCAAGCGTGCGACGCTATTCCACCGTCACCGACTTGGCCAGATTGCGCGGCTGGTCGACGTCCGCGCCCTTGATGACGGCGACGTGGTAGGCCAGCAGCTGGATCGGGGCCGACATCACCAGGGTCGAGACCAGCGGATCGCTGGCCGGGGCGGTGACCACCACCTTGGCGCCGGCCGGGGCGTGCTTCACGCCTTCGGTGTCGGTGATGAAGATCACCTGGCCGCCGCGCGCCATGACCTCGCTCATGTTCGAGGCCGACTTTTCAAACCAGCTGTCATGGGGTGCCAGGATGACGATCGGGGTCTTGTCGTCGACCAGGGCGATCGGGCCGTGCTTCAGCTCGCCGGCGGCGTAGCCCTCGGCGTGGATGTAGCTGATCTCCTTCAGCTTCAGCGCGCCTTCCAGGGCCAGGGCCGACATCGGGCCGCGGCCCAGATAGAGCACGTCGCGGGCCTTGGCGACGTCGGCGGCGATCTCCTTGATCGCGCCTTCCAGGTGGATGGCCTCGGCGATCAGGCGCGGGGCCTCCAGCAGCACCTTCACCAGGCGCTGTTCCTCGGCCGCGTCGATGGTCCCGCGCGCCTTGGCGGCGGCCACGGCGATGGCGGTCAGCACGCTGACCTGGGCGGTGAAGGCCTTGGTCGAGGCCACGCCGATCTCCGGCCCGCAGTGGATCGGCCAGACCACATCGACCTCGCGGGCCATGGTCGATTCCGTGGCGTTGACGACCACGGCGCTCTTCATGCCCTTGGCCTTGCAGTAGCGCAGGGCCGCCAGGGTGTCGGCGGTCTCGCCCGACTGCGACATGGCCACGACCAGGGCGCCCGGCCGCAGGGCCGGCTGGCGGTAGCGGAACTCCGAGGCGATCTCGACGTCCACCGGCAGGTCGGCCAGCTGCTCGATCAGGTACTTGCCCACGACGCCGGCGATGTAGGAGGTGCCGCAGGCGACGATCTGGATGCGCTCCAGCTTGGCCCAGTCGACCTCGCCCGGGATGGCGGTCTTGCTGGTCAGGGCGTCCACATAGGCCGCGATGGTGCGCTGGCACCCCTCGGGCTGGTCGTGGATCTCCTTTTCCATGAAGTGGCGGTAATTGCCCTTCTCCATCATCACGGCGCTGGCCGGCACCACCCGCACGGGACGGGTCACCGCCGCGCCCGAGGCGTCGAAGATCCGGGCGCTGTCGTGGTCGAGGGCCACGTAGTCGCCCTCGTCGAGATAGATCACCCGGTTGGTGAACGGGCCGACGGCCAGAGCGTCCGAGCCCAGGAACATCTCGCCCTGGCCTTCGCCCACCACCAGCGGGCTGCCGCGGCGGGCGCCCAGCACCAGGTTCTCGGCCCCCTCGATCAGCACGGCCAGGGCGTAGGCCCCGGTCAGGCGGTCGAGCGTGGCCTTGAAGGCGTCCAGCGGGGCCAGGCCCGTGGCCAGCTCGGCGTCGATCAGGTGGGCGATCACCTCGGTGTCGGTGTCGCTGGAGAAGGTGCGGCCGGCGGCGGCCAGCTCGGCCTTCAACTCGGCGAAGTTCTCGATGATGCCGTTGTGCACCAGGGTGACGCGGCCGGCCGAATGCGGGTGGGCGTTCTTCAGGTTCGGCTCGCCGTGGGTGGCCCAGCGGGTGTGGCCGATGCCGGTGGTGGCGGTGAGAGGCTCGGCGGCCAGCACCTCTTCCAGGGCCTTGATCTTGCCCTTGGCCCGGCGGCGTTCGACGCCTGTTCCCACCACGCCCGCTATGCCGGCCGAGTCGTAGCCCCGGTACTCGAGCCGCTTGAGGCTCTCGACCAGACGCTCGGCGACGGAGGCCTTACCGACGATGCCGATGATGCCGCACATGGGACATGATCCTTTGTAGAACGCGCCGGGAAGATTATTGCTACCCGTACGGGATATTTCGAGCGCGGCCTTTAGCACTCGCGCAGGGACCGGCGACGTAAATCTGCATTTCGGATCGTTTCGCGGTCCAGACTCCGCACCGGCGAGGCTCTATATGGGCCGCGCAAGTTCACTTAAGCGACATGAAGACCCCCATGAGCAAGCGCGCCTATTTCGGCACCGACGGCATCCGCGGCCAGGCCAACAAGCACCCGATGACCGCCGAAGTCGCCCTGCGCGTCGGTTTGGCGGCCGGCAAGCTGTTCCGCTCGCAGGACGACCGCCGCCACCTGGTGGTGATCGGCAAGGACACCCGCCTGTCGGGCTACATGATCGAGCCGGCCCTGGTCGCCGGCTTCACCAGCGTCGGCATGGACGTGCGCCTGTTCGGCCCGCTGCCCACCCCGGCCGTGGCGATGATGACCCGCTCGATGCGCGCCGACCTCGGCGTGATGATCTCGGCCTCGCACAACAATTTCGCCGACAACGGCATCAAGCTGTTCGGCCCCGACGGCTACAAGCTGTCGGACGAGCAGGAGCTGAAGATCGAGGCCCTGATGGGCGAGGGGCTGCAGGAAGGCCTCGCCGCCCCGCGCGATCTTGGCCGCGTCAAGCGCATCGACGACGCCCAGGCCCGCTATGTCGAGATCGTCAAGGCGACCTTCCCGCGTCACCTGTCGCTGTCGGGCCTGCGCATCGTCGTCGATTGCGCCAACGGCGCGGCCTACAAGGTCGCCCCCACCGCCCTCTACGAGCTGGGCGCCGAGGTCATCAGCCTGGGCGTCGATCCGGACGGCACCAACATCAACGAGGAATGCGGCTCGACCCATCCCGACGCGATGGCCAAGCTGGTCCGTGAGTACCGCGCCGACATCGGCATCGCCCTGGATGGCGACGCCGATCGCCTGGTGATCTGCGACGAGAAGGGCCTGATCGTCGATGGCGACCAGATCATGGCCATCATCGCCGGCGCCTTCGCCCGGGCCGGCAAGCTGAAGGCCGGCGGCGTCGTGGCCACCGTGATGTCGAACCTCGGCCTCGAGCGCTCGCTGAAGGACCTGGGCCTGACTCTGGAGCGCACCGCCGTGGGCGACCGCTACGTCATGGCCCGTATGCGCGAGGGCGGCTTCAATGTCGGCGGGGAGCAGTCGGGCCACCTGATCCTGTCGGACTTCTCGACCACGGGCGATGGCCTGATCGCCGCCCTGCAGGTGCTGGCCGTGATGATCGAGACCGGCCAGCCGATGAGCGCCCTGGCCCGTCAGTTCGAGCCGGTGCCGCAGCTGCTGGAAAACGTCCGCTTCGCCGGCGGCAAGCCGCTGGAGGCCAAGACCGTGAAGGAAGCCATCGCCGACGGCGAGGCCGCCCTCAACGGCAATGGCCGCATCGTCGTACGGGCTTCGGGCACCGAGCCGCTGATCCGCATCATGGCCGAGGGCGACGACCCGGCCCTGGTGCGCAAGGTGGTCGGCGACATCGCCTCGGCGGTGAAGGCCGTCTGACGCCATTTCACGTGCGTTCGCACTAAGTTGTCGAAAAATGGGCGAAAATTCGCCCACAAGGCGACGGCTCAGGTTGTGTTTCGTCAGTTTCGTGACATCGTCGAGTCCGTGGTTAACGGCGCGAGCCCCCACAGCGCCGGGCCACGGGAGGATGTTCCAGGTGTTCCACACGCAGGATACGCGGCCCGTCGCCGCGCCCGGACTTTTGCACAGCCGCGACTTCCGACGCGCTCTGTTCTTGGGCGGCGTGCTCAGCAGCGCCTTCTGGCTGGCCACGGCCTGGCTGGCGGGGCGGCTGTTCCTGAACTTCTGAGCGTCTAGTCCGAGGCCCGCCCGACCAGGGCATAGTCTTCGAGGACGTCCGCCGGCTCGTCCGTGCGCCGCCGCAAGGCGTCCAGCAGCAGATCCAGCGCGCGGCCGGTCATCCGGTCGATCGGCTGGCGCACCGTCGTCAGCGGCGGCCACACGCGGGTGGCCAGCAAGGTGTCGTCGAACCCGGTGACGGCCAGATCGCGCGGCAGCGACAGTCCCCGGCGATGGGCGACCCACAGCGCGGCGGCCGCCATGTCGTCATTGGCCGCGACGATAGCGTCCGGCGGCTCGGCCAGGGCCAGCAGCCGTTCGGCCGCGGCCAGGCCCGACTCGAAGGTGAAGCGGCCTTCGATCACCCTGTCCTTCGCCAAGTCCAGTCCGTGGGCGGCCAGCGCCTCGCGGCAGCCCAGCAGGCGCTCGACGCTGTCGGAATGGTCCTGCGGCCCGGCGATGATCGCGATCCGCTTGCGTCCCCGGGCGATCAGCCGCTCGGTCATGGCGCGCGAGGCGGCGCGGTTGTCGATCCGGACGGTGAACATGTCGGGCAGGGGCGCGGCCGTGGCGATCGACGCCGCCGCCAGGCCCAGGGCCCTGAATTCGACCGAACCGCTCAGCACCGTGTCGAACGGCGGCAGCAGCAGCAGGGCGTCGGCCCCCGACCTCTGGAGCGCGCGGGCGGCGTCCATCGCCTCGCCCGGGGTGGCGGCCTTGCGGGCCATCAGCTGAAGGCCCCGCTCGGCGCTGGCCACGGCCGCGGCGGCCAGCACCGCGTCGATGAACATGCTGTCGACGCCGGCGTAGAGCAGGCCGATCCTGGCCGGGGTCGCGCCGACCAGCCGCCGGGCGGCCGAGTTGGGCACGTAGCCCAGGGCGTTGATGGCCGCCAGCACGCGCTCGCGGGTCTCGCGGCTGAACTTGCCGGTGTCGTTGAAGACGTTCGACACCGTCATGGCCGAGACACCGGCGTGGGCGGCCACCTCCTTGATCGTGACCTTGCCGCCCTCGCGGGGGCGTCTTGCCGAGGGCTGTCTTGGGGGCCGTCGCATGACCGTCCGAACACCGTTCGAAAGAGGGTTGTGGTTTAACGATAAACCCAACAAGCCTGCGAGGCGACTCTTCAGCAGCGAAGCTTGTTCATGACCTCATCCGTCGTCCCGGCCGCCAGCCGGACCAAGAGCCACTACGTCATCCTCGACGGCCTGCGGGGCGTGGCTTCGCTGATGGTGGTCGTCTTCCACCTGTTCGAGGCCTATTCCGGCGGCAGTCCGCAGAAGCAGATCATCAACCACGGCTACCTGGCGGTGGACTTCTTCTTCCTGCTGTCGGGCTTCGTGATCGCCTACGCCTATGACGACCGCTGGGCCATTGGCCAAAGGGCTGGCATGGGGCAGTGGGACTTCTGGAAGCGCCGCCTGGTGCGTCTCCAGCCGATGATCATCATCGGCGGCCTGATTGGCGCGGCGTTGCTGGGCCTCCAGCACTGGTCGCTGTTCCCCAAGCTGGCGACGGCCACGACCTGGCAGGTGATCGGCGTCCTGCTGCTGGGCTTCGTGATGATCCCGCTGCGGCCGTCGGCCGAGATCCGCGGCTGGGGCGAGATCTATCCGCTGAACGGCCCGCAATGGTCGCTGTTCTACGAGTACATCGCCAACTTCCTCTACGCCGTCGGCCTGCGGAAGCTTTCGAACCGCTGGCTGGGAGGCCTGGTGGCGCTGTCGGCCATCGCGCTGATCTGGCTTCTGGTGCGAGGCCCGCGCGGCGACGTCATCGGCGGCTGGGCGCTGGACGCCAATGGCATCCAGATCGGGCTTACGCGGGTGATGTTCCCGTTCTTCGCCGGCGTGCTGCTGATGCGCCTGGGCAAGCGGGTCAAGGTCGGCCACGGCTTCTGGGTCTGCAGCCTGCTGCTGGTGGCCGCCTTCTCCCTGCCGCGCTTCGGCGGGACGGAAAGGCTGTGGCTGAACGGCCTCTACGAGGCGGCCTGCATCATCCTGCTGTTCCCGCTGATCGTCGCCATCGGCGCCGGCGAGAAGGACGCCAAGGGGCCCAGCGTCAGGATCGCCCGCTTCTTCGGCGACCTCTCCTACCCGCTCTACATCACCCACTATCCGCTGATCTACATCTACACCGGCTGGGTCATCGACCGGAAAATCCCCGCCGCCCTGGGCGCGCTGGTCGGGGTCGGGGTGTTCGTGGCGGCGGTGGCGATCGCCTGGGCCAGCCTCAAGCTCGTCGACGAGCCGGTGCGGCGCTGGCTGGCGGGGCGGGTGCTGGCGCGCTAATCCCCAACGCCCGTCATTCCCGCCCTTGTGGCGGGAACCCCTCTGTCAGCCGCAAGGGCGGATGGGGCGGCGTGCTCAGCACGCCGCTTGCTCTTCACCTGCGAGCGGAGCCAGGGTTTCCCGCCACAAGGGCGGGAATGACGGGACGTAAAAGGAACCTCAGAACCCGATCTTCGGGGCCTTCAGGCGGCGCTTGTTGACGTGGCCCTTCGGCGCGGGGGCCTCGATCTCCTCGGGCAGCTCGCCCTTGAAGTAGAAGCGCTGCCAGGCCTCCTTGGTGGCGGCCGGGTCGCGGGCGGCGATGCGGGCGTTGAACTCGCCGCGCTTCTCGGCCCAGACGTCGTACTGCTTGCGGATGTCGGGGTTGGCGTTCATGTGCCGGATCACCGGCTGCACGTTCTCCAGCGGCTTGTCCTGGATCATGGTGATGAAGCAGAACGGCTCGCCCTTGGCGAACTTCACCGTGCCGGGGCGGGTGAAGATCCAGTTCATCGTGAAGGGGAAGGGCAGCCAGTCGGTCTCGACCAGGCCGGCCAGCGGCTGGATGCCGTCCTTGATGTGGTTGGGCGGACCCATGGTCCAGATCAGCCAGTCCGGCGGCGTGCGGAACAGATAGCCGGTGTGGAAGGTGATCGTCCCGCGCGAGAAGTGCGATTTGACGAAGTCGTCGAAGCCCGGGTGCGGGTGGTCCGACTTGAAGGTGATGTCGTTCTGGTGGACGCCACCGTTCCAGGTGGCCTCGAACCCGACCGGGCACAGGATCTCCCAGCCGGTGGTGTTGGCCATGGTCAGGGGCAGGCAGCGATAGGGATGGCGGTCGGCGAAGTGGTCCATCCAGGCCCGCTGCGGACGCCCAGGCACGATCTCCGGCGGCCGGCTCTCGGTGGGATAGCACTCCAGATACATGCCGCTTCTTTCCCGTTGTTATTGACGACCTTCCTCCTGCCTTAGCCCTTCGGCGGCGCTCCCGTCCAGCCGTCCGCGTCGGCCGGTTCCACGGGCTCGCCGTCCCGGCCCTGGCGCTGGGCCAGCTTGCGCAGCTCCTCGTCGCGGGCGGCGGTGTCCCAGGCCCCGCCCATCTCGCCCGGACGCATCCTGGCCAAGTCGGCGGCCAGCAGGCGGTCCATGGTCTGGGCCGCGTCGCGCGAGGCCAGGATGTAGGCCTCTTCCTGGCCCCACATCGGCTTGAGGTCCTCGAAGGTCTTGCGGTCGTGGCGGCGGAAGAAGGAGGTGGCCCGGAAAGCCTTGTGGGCGCGGAAGCCCAGCTTCTGCAAGGCCGTCGAACCCAGCGCCAAAGCCGCCTCGAAGGTCTCGCGCTCGACCGCGTCGGCGCCGTTGGCCAAGAGGTCGTAGGCGTGGCGGCGGTCCCAGGCGCGGGCCAGGATGATCAGGTGAGGGAAGGCGTTGCGGGCCGTTTCGACCAGTTCGGCGGTCTTCTCGCGATCATCGAGCGCGACAATCAGCATCCGCGCGTGCTCGGCCCCGGCGGCGCGCAGCAAGTCGAGGCGCGTGGCGTCGCCGTAGTGCACCCGTCGGCCGAAGCGCCGCAGCAGCTCGATCTGCTCGATGTCGCTGTCCAGAACCGTCGACTTGAAGCCGTTGGCCTGCAGCAGGCGCCCCGTGATCTGACCGAACCGGCCGAAGCCGGCGATGATGATGTCCGGCTCGCCCTCGTCGAAATTGGGGGCCTCGGGCTCGACGTCGGGGATCGAGGCGTTGATCAGCTCGGCGATGCGTTCGTAGAGGATCATGGCCACGGGGGTCAGGGCCATCGAGACGGCGACGGCGGCGGTCAGCAGGGCCGCCAGGTCCGCGCCGATGACGCCGGCCCCGACCGTGAAGCTCAGCAGCACGAAGGCGAACTCGCCGCCCTGGGCCAGGGCCGTGGCCACGGCCGCGGCGCCGCGTCCGGGCGCGCCGGCCAGGCGCGCGATACCGAACATGACTAGGAACTTCAGGCTCATCAGGCCCAGCACCAGGGCGATCAGCGTCAGGGGCTGGCGAGCGATCAGCATCAGGTCGATGCCGGCGCCGACGGTGATGAAGAACAGGCCCAGCAGCAGGCCGCGGAACGGCTCGATGTCGGTCTCCAGCTCGCGGCGGAACTCGCTCTCTGCCAGAACCACCCCGGCCAGGAACGCGCCCAGCGCGGGCGACAGGCCGACGGCCTGCATCAGGCCCGCCACGCCGACCACGATCAGCAGGGCCGCGGCGGTGAAGATCTCGCGCAGTCGCGCCTCGGCGATGAAGCGGAAGATCGGCCGCACGACGTAGCGTCCGCCGCCGACGACGGCGCCCACCGCGCCCAGCACGGCCAGGCCCTGGGCCCAGGCGGGCAGGTGCGAGATCAGGCTGGCGCCGTGGCCGCCGGCGTCCGCGCCGTGCGCTTCGGGCGCGACGGTGGCCAAGAGCGGCAGCAGGGCGAACATCGGGATCACCGCCAGGTCCTGCAGCAGCAGCACCCCGAAGGCCGCGCGGCCCACCGGACCTTGCCTCAGGCCCTTCTCGTCGAGGGTCTGCAGCACGATGGCGGTCGACGACATGGCCAGCACCAGGCCCACGGCCAGGGCGGTCTGCCAGGGCAGGCCCAGCAGATAGCCGATGGCGGCCACGGCCAGTGAGGTGCCCACCACCTGGGCGCCGCCCAGGCCGAAGATCGTCTTGCGCATCTCCCACAGGGTGGAGGGGCGCACCTCCAGCCCGATCAGGAACAGCAGGATCACCACGCCGAACTCGGCGAAGCGCATGACGTCGCCCTGCTCGCCGACCAGCGACAGCATGGCCGGGCCGATCAGCACGCCGGCGATCAGGTAGCCCAGCACCGAGCCCAGGCCCAGTCGCTTGGCGATCGGCACCGAGATCACCGCGGCGCCCAGATAGACCAGGGTCTGCTTCAGGAACGGTTCCATGGCTTACGCTCCCTCGGCCGCGTGGTCGGCGGTCAGCAGGGCCGACAGCCGCGCCTGGTAGCGCAGGGCCTCGGCCTTCAGCTGCTCGTCGTCCTTCATCGCCGCCCCGTGCACCACGAACGGCGTCTCCCAGACCATGCCGCACAGATAGGCTGTCTGCTCCAGCGGGCGCAGGAATTCGTCCAGGGTAAAGCGGTTGTAGCCCTTGGCGTGATAGGCCTGGGCCGCCCCGCCGGTGGTGCAGGCCACGAACAGGCGCTTACCGGCCAAGGCGTCGCCGCCCAGTCCGTAGGCGAAGCCGTGCAGCCACACCAGGTCCAGCCACTCCTTCATCAGGGCCGGCGGCGAGTACCAGAACAGCGGGAACTGCAGGGCGATGATGTCGTGCTGGAGCAGCTTCTGCTGCTCGGTCTCGATGTCGATCGCGAAGTCCGGATAGGTCTCGTACAGGTCGTGGAAAGTGACGCCGGAAAGGGCCTTGGCCGCCTTGGCCAGGGCGCGATTGGCGCGCGAGCGTTCAAGCGCCGGATGCGCCAGGGTCAGCAGGGCGCCGGCGGTGGCGGGCGTCACGAGCGCGGTGTTAGGCTCGCCCGTCACGCGCGCTCACCGATCGAAGTCGCGTGGCGGGAAAATTTATTCATCAAGGCTTGAATTTCTCCGGCCGGCGCTTCAGAGCAGTCGGCGAACGTCGCTCCGGGAGGAACCATGGTCGACAAGGTGAAGTCCGACGCCGCTGAAGCGTTGGCGGGTCTGCTGTTCGACGGCATGACCATCATGGCGGGGGGCTTTGGTCTCTGCGGCATTCCCGAAAACCTGATCGCGGCCATCCGCGAAACGGGGGTCAAGGACCTCACGGTCATCTCCAACAACTGCGGGGTCGACGGATTCGGCCTGGGCATCCTGCTGGAGAACCGTCAGATCAAGAAGATGGTCTCGTCCTATGTGGGCGAGAACAAGCTGTTCGAACAGCTATACCTGAGTGGGGAACTGCAATTGGAGTTCAACCCGCAGGGCACGCTGGCCGAACGCATCCGCGCCGGCGGCGCGGGCATCCCCGCCTTCTTCACGCGCACCGGCTACGGCACCCTGGTCGCCGAGGGCAAGGAAACCCGCGAGTTCGACGGTGAGATGTACGTGATGGAGCGCGGCTTGGTGGCCGACCTGTCGATCGTCAAGGCCTGGAAGGCCGACGCCGAGGGCAACCTCGTCTACCGAAAGACCGCCCGAAACTTCAATCCGATGATGGCCACGGCCGGCAAGGCCACCGTCGTCGAGGTCGAGGAACTGGTCGAGACCGGCGCCCTCGACAAGGACAACATCCACACCCCCGGCATCTTCGTCGACCGCATCATCAAGGGCGCGAAGTTCGAAAAGCGCATCGAGCGCGTCACCACGCGCCAAAAGGAACAAGCGTAATGGCCTGGACCCGCGACGAGATGGCGGCCCGCGCCGCCAAGGAGCTGCGCGACGGCTTCTACGTGAACCTCGGCATCGGCATCCCGACCCTGGTGGCCAACTACATCCCCGAGGGCATGCACGTGACGCTGCAGAGCGAGAACGGCATGCTGGGCATGGGTCCCTTCCCCTATGAGGGCGAAGAGGACGCCGACCTGATCAACGCCGGCAAGCAGACGATCACCGAGCTGGACAGCAGCTCCTATTTCTCGTCGGCCGACAGCTTCGCCATGATCCGCGGCGGCCACATCGCTCTGTCGATCCTCGGCGGCATGCAGGTCTCGGAGACCGGCGACCTCGCCAACTGGATGGTGCCCGGCAAGATGGTCAAGGGCATGGGCGGGGCCATGGACCTGGTGGCCGGCGTCAAGCGCGTGGTCGTCGTGATGGACCACTGCGAGAAGTCCGGCGCCCCCAAGCTGCTCAAGGCCTGCTCCCTGCCGCTGACCGGCGCCGGCGTCGTCGACCTGCTGATCACCGAACTGGGCGTCTTCGAGATCAACCGCGGCAAGACCCCGGTGAAGCTGATCGAACTGGCCCCGGGCGTCAGCGTCGACGAGGTCCAGGCCAAGACCGAGGCGGCGTTCGAGGTGGCGCTATAATTCCCTCTCTCTGAGAGAGAGGGAGGGGCCCACGCCGCAAGGCGTGGGAGGGTGAGAGGTTTCACCGTCGGCCGGAAAGTCCCGGGTCCTTTTGTCTGGGGCGCCGGGTTTCTGTCCGCGCCCTTCTGACTGCGCCTCGTTCGGAGAGTTTGTTACCTCTCACCCTCCCACCGCTTCGCGGCGGGCCCCTCCCTCTCTCAAAGAGAGAGGGGTTCCGTGGAGGCCCCTGGCTGCGGCTCTCCGCCTTGCACCGCCCGCCAAGCTGCGCCATCTCCGCACCGGGCGGTCCGCAACCCGCCCGCGTTCGGAGCCGACCTCATGCGCGACTACTTCATCTTGATGGCCGGCTACAACGCCTGGGCCAACGCCCGCCTGCACGCCGCCTGCGAGGCCCTGCCGCCCGGCGGGTTCACCGCCCCGCGCGGCGGTTTCTTCGGCTCGATCGCCGGGACCCTGAACCACCTGCTGGTCACCGACCGCATCTGGACCGCGCGCCTGGCCGGCACGCCGCTGCCGTCCTACGGTCTCGACACCCTGCTGTTCGACGACCTGGCGTCCTTGCGCGCCGCCCGCGACGCCGAGGACGCGGGCCTTGTGGCCTATGTCGCCGGCCTCACCGACGAGGCCTGCGCCGCGCAGTTCCGCTGGGTGCGCAAGGCCGACGGGGTCGAGGTGGTCGGTCCGCTGTGGAAGACCCTGGCCCACCTCTTCAACCACCAGACCCATCACCGCGGCCAGGCCCACGACCTGCTGAGCCAGGCGGGGATCGCTCCGCCGTCGCTGGATCTGCCCGTGTATCAAAGAGAGGCGGGGGTCTAGATTTTCACTCTCATACTCCCGTCATTCCCGCCCTTGTGGCGGGAAACCCTCTGTCAGCCGCAAGGGCGTGAGGGGCGGACTGCTGAGCAGTCCGCTTGCGCTTCCCGGGCGAACGGAACCAGGGGTTCCCGCCACAAGGGCGGGAATGACGGGCGGAAAGGAAGGCGCGTAGGCGCCGACAGCCTTCACACCAGTTCACGTCTGTAGCTCCACCCCCTGGATGTGCTAGATCGCTGCCATGAAACGCGCCGTCGAGCACCGTATCGGGGTCCAGGCCCCCGCCGAGATCGTCTGGGAAGTCGTGTCCGACTTCGACAGCTGGCACCAGTGGAACCCGCTCTACGTCAAGGCCGCCGGTCAGCTGAAGATCGGCACCGCCCTGACGCTGGAAGAGGCGATCGGCGATCGTCCGGTCAAGGTCATCCAGCCCATCGTCCAGGACTGGGTGCCCTACGAGCAGCTGCACTGGCGTTCGCAGCGCCTGGGCGGCTTCGTCACGGCGATCCGCTACATCGAGGTCGAGAACATGGGGCCGAACAACGCCACCTTCTCGAACGGCGAGCTGTTCATGGGCCTGTTGGTCAAGTGGATCGGCAAGGACGAGCGCAAGGCGCTGAAGACGGCCTTCACGGCCATGGGCGAGGCGGTGCGCGATCGGGCCGAGGCCCTCTGGCGCGAGCGTGGCGCGGTCCCATCTGAAGTCGGATGATCGACGATCTCTACAGCGCCCGCATCCTGACGCTCGTGGCCAACATGCCGCGGGCCGGGCGGCTGGTCGCGCCCGACGCCAGCGCCGAGAAGACGGCCAAGCTGTGCGGCAGCCGCATCGTCGTCGACGTGGTGGTCGAGAACGGCAAGGTCGCCGACTTCGCCCAGGAGGTTTCGGCCTGCGCCCTGGGTCAGGCCAGCGCCGCGGTGCTGGGCGCGCAGATCATCGGTACGGATCTTTCCGAACTTGAGTTGGCCCGCGACGCCCTGGCCGCTATGCTCAAGTCGAACGGCCCGCCCCCCGTGGGCCGCTTTGCGGAGCTCGCCGTGCTGGAGCCGGTCAAGGACTATCCCGCCCGTCACGCCTCGACGCTTCTGGCGTTCGAGGCCGCGGTCGAGGCTGTCCGGAAGGCCACAGCTTCCGCCCAAACGCGAACTAGCAGCGCCGGCGCCGCTTGATCGGAGCTTTTCGCGGGTGCGATAAGTCCCCGACTCCGTTCGCGAAAGCGCCGGCATGAGCCTTTATGACCGCACTGTCGACCTGGGCCTGCGCGCCTACAAGTTGACGCTCTCGCCTCTCATCGGGCGCCAGTGCCGCTTTATGCCGACCTGTTCGGAATATGCGGCCCAGGCGCTCAAGGATCACGGACCCGCCAAGGGGTCCTGGCTGGCGCTGCGACGGATCTGCCGATGCAATCCGTTCGGCGGCTGGGGATACGACCCGCCGCCGCCGCGCGAGCCGCGTAAATGGATGTGTGAAGAATGATCGATCTGGTTTTCCCCGACGGCTCCTCCCGTCAGTACCCCGATGGCGCGACGGGTCGCGACGTCGCGGCCGCCATCTCCAAGTCGCTCGAGAAGAAGGCCCTGCTGATCAAGCTGGACGGCCAGGTGCTCGATCTCGACCGCGCCCTGACGCCCGACCTGCTGACGGGCGAGCGCAAGTTCGAGATCCTGACGCGCGACGCCCCCGAGGCCCTCGAAACCATCCGCCACGACACCGCCCACGTGCTGGCCGAGGCCGTGCAGGAGCTGTTCCCCGGCACCCAGGTGACGATCGGCCCGAACGTCGAGGACGGCTTCTATTACGACTTCGCCCGCGACGAGCCGTTCAGCCTCGACGACCTGGCGACGATCGAAAAGCGCATGAAGGAGATCGTCGACCGCGACGAGAAGATCACGCGCGAGGTCTGGGACCGCGACGAGGCGATCAAGCACTTCGACGAGATCGGCGAGCAGTACAAGGCCCAGATCATCCGTGACCTGCCGGGCACGGACACGATCACGGTCTATCGCCAGGGGAACTGGAAGGACCTCTGCCGTGGTCCCCACCTGCCGTCGACCAAGCACGTCGGCAAGGCCTTCAAGCTGACCAAGCTGGCCGGCGCCTACTGGCGCGGCGACCAGAACAACGCCCAGCTTCAGCGCATCTACGGCACGAGCTGGGCCTCGGAGGCCGACCTCGAAGCCTATCTGAAGCGCATCGAGGAAGCCGAGAAGCGCGATCACCGCAAGCTGGGCAAGGCGCTGGGTCTCTTCCACATGCAGGAAGAGGGCCGGGGCATGGTCTTCTGGCACCCCAAGGGCTGGAAGCTGTGGCAGACGCTGGAGGCCTATATGCGCCGCAGCCTCGACCGCGCCGGCTATATCGAGGTCAAGACGCCCCAGGTCCTGGACAAGACCTTCTGGGAAAACTCGGGCCACTGGGACAAGTACCGCGCCAACATGTTCGTCTGCGAGACGGTCGAAGGCGAGATCCTGTCCCTCAAGCCGATGAACTGCCCCGGCCACGTGCAGATCTGGAACGTCGGCCAGCGGTCGTACCGCGAACTGCCGATGCGCATGGCCGAGTTCGGCGCCTGCCACCGCTACGAGCCGTCGGGCGCCCTGCACGGCCTGATGCGGGTGCGCGCCTTCACCCAGGACGACGCCCACATCTTCTGCCGCGAGGACCAGATCGTCGAGGAGACCGAGCGCTTCATCCGCCTGACGCGGATGATCCACGCCGACCTCGGCATGACGACCAAGTACATCGCCCTGGCCACGCGTCCGGAGCTGCGCGCCGGTTCGGACGAGTTCTGGGACAAGGCCGAAGGCATGCTGGCCGAGGCCGCGCGCCTGGCCGGCGTCGAGCCGGTGATCGCCGAGGGCGATGGCGCCTTCTACGCGCCCAAGCTCGATTTCATCGTCCAGGACGCCATCGGGCGGGAGTGGACCTGCGGCACGCTGCAGCTTGACTACGTTTTGCCGGAACGTTTGGGCGCCGAGTACGTTGCCGAGGATGGATCCAAGAAGCGGCCGGTGATGCTGCATCGCGCGATCCTGGGGTCGTTCGAGCGGTTCATCGGGATTCTTTTGGAAAACTACGCGGGCCACCTGCCGCTTTGGCTGGCGCCGACCCAGGTCGTCGTAGCCACGATCACGTCGGACGCGGACGATTATGCGCGCACGGTGGCCGAGCGGTTGATCGCTATGGGATTGCGCGCGGAAGTCGATCTTCGTAACGAGAAGATCAACTACAAGATTCGCGAGCATAGCCTCGGCAAGGTTCCGGTGATCGCAGTGGTGGGGCGTAAGGAAGCGGAGACGGGCCAGGTCGCCCTACGTCGCCTGGGCGGCGAAGGTCAGCAGATCCTTTCGCTCGACGACGCGCTCGTGGTGCTCGGCCAGGAGGCCACGCCGCCCGACCTCGTGCGCGCCCAGGCGCCGCGAGATGTTCGAGAGCCTGCGCAGGTCTGATGAACAGCATTCTCCCGTCCTTTACGGTCATCGCCGCAGGCGCACGTCCCGCCAAGCCCTTGGTTTCGGTGGTGATGGTCGTCTACTGGACGGGAGAAGCGCTGATCGAGAGCATCCGCCACGTGCTGGCCGAGCCGATGGTCGACGAGTTCGTCATCGTCGATAACGGCTCCTCGCCGTCGGACGCCGAGATGCTGCGGGCCCTGGGCCTCACCGAACCGCGCGTGCAGCTGGCCCAGGGCCACGGCAATGTCGGCTTCGCCCGGGGCGCCAATCTCGGCGCCTCGATCGCCCAGGGCGAGTATCTGATCTTCGTCAATCCGGACGCCAACCTGCAGTCGGACTGCGTGCCGGGGCTAGTCACGGCCTTCCGCGACCAGCCGACGCCCACGGTCATGGGCGCCCGGGTCATGAACGTCGACGGCACCGAGCAGCGCGGCGGCCGCCGGGGCGAGGTGACCCCTGTCACCACCCTGCTGAGCCTGTCGCAGCTCAGCCAGAAGGTGAAGCGCTTCGCTCGTTTCGAGATCCACCGCGAGCACGAGCCCCTGCCGGCCGAGCCCGCGCCCGTGCCGACCATCTCCGGCGCCTGCTTCGCCCTGCGCCGTCGCGACTTCGTGGCCCTGGCCGGTTTCGACGAGGGCTATTTCCTGCATGTCGAGGACATCGACCTGTGCTGGCGGGCGCGCCAGGCCGGCGGCCAGGTGCTGTTCCACCCGCAGGCCCGCGTCATCCACCTGGGCCACACCAGCCTCGAGCACCCGGTCAAGGTCGAGTTCCACAAGGGGGTGGGCCTGTCGCGCTACTTCATCAAGCGGGCCGACACCTGGCAGCGCTATGTCGCGGCCGTCATGCTGGCGCCGCTGATCCTGCTGCTATCGATCTGCCGCCCGGCCCTCAATCCCCGTCTGCGTAAGTCATGAAGCGGGGCAAGTCATGAGGCGTCGCCTGATCGGCGTGCTCGACCGCCTGGGCCTGGCCGACGCGGCCTTCGCCATCTTCCAGCACCTGCAGGCCCTCAAGCCGGCGGCCGAGGATGTCGCCGTCGAGGATCTGCCGGTCCCGCCGGCCTATCTGCGGGTGATGACCGCCGGTCACGCCGACGCCGCGGCCTTCCTGACCCAGGGGCGCGCCGCCGCCGACCTGGTCGAGGCCGTCGCCGCCCGCCACGACCGGCCGCTTTCCGAGCATCCCGACGTGCTGGACTTCGGCTGCGGCTGCGGGCGGGTGTCGCGCTATCTCGGCGCCCGGGCCCGGCTGTCGGGCTGCGACATCAACGGTAAGCTGGTCAACTGGGTCGCGGCCAACCTGCCCGGCCGCTTCGTGCTGTCGCGCCAGACGCCGCCCCTGCCCTACGAAGCGGCCGCCTTCGACCTCGTCTACGCCACCTCGGTCTTCACCCACATGACCGAAGAGCCGCTGAAGGCCTGGCTGGCCGAGCTGGCCCGGGTCGTGCGGCCCGGCGGGCTGGCCCTGCTGTCGTTCTTCGACGAAAAGATCCCGGCCGCCGCCGAGTTCGCCGACCGCCTGGCCGCCGACGGCTTCTTCATCCGCCAGCGGGGGGCCGAGGGCTCCAACCTGCTGTGCGGCTACATGACCGCCGAAGGCTTCGCCCGCCGCGCCGCGCCGGCCTGGCGTCTGGTCGAGACCATCCCCAGCGACGTCTCCGGCGTCGGCCAGGCCATGGCGGTGTTCCGACGGATGGACGCTTAGCGCTTGGCTTCCAGCCGCCCGGCGTAGCCGAACACCACGCCCAGCCACGGATGGGCCACCAGCACCCGGAAGCGATAGGTCCCGTTGCGGGCGAAGGTGTAGGCCCGCACGCGCGGCCCCCAGGCGGCCGGCAGGGGCAGGGGACCCAGCCGCCAGCTTTCGAAGATCCACGAAAAGCCCTCGCCGCGCGCCGCCGCGTGGAAGCGGAAGGTCAGCGGACCGACCGTCTCCTCGAAGGCGAACGGATCGTCGGCCGCCGCGGCGATCCGCGAACGGAAGGTCCGCGCGCCGAAACGCCGGCTCCAGGTCTCGGCGCCGGCCTCCGGCGCGATGCTCACCGCCAGGGCGTGGTCGCCCGGCGCGGGCAGGCCTTGTACCCGCCGGGCCAGGGTGGCCAGTCCTCGTCCGCCCCGGGCGCGCGCCCGGCCCTCCATCGCCACCGCGGCCGCGCCGTCGTGAGCGGCCCGCACCACCGGCGGCAGGGTGTCGAAGGCCGGCCCCAGCACGCGGGGGAAGAGGCCGGGCATGGCCGGGGCGGCGCGGTCGATCCGCGTCTGGATCGGCAGGCCGGCCAGCGGCGCCAGCAGGTCTTCCAGCGGGGCGAGGCCGACGCAAGGCGCGGGGCGCGCCTCGCCCAGGCGCTCGTCCAGCAGCGCCGCGACCATGGCCGCCGCCGGGGCGGCCGGCACATTGGGACCCGCGCCTTCCTCGGCCCACAGGCTCCAGCGGGCCAGCGCTGGCGCGCCCGCCGCGTCCAGGCCCTCGGCTCGCACGGTCATGCCGCCCCGATCCGAGCCGAACGGCGCCAGCAGGCCCGCGCCGGCGTTCAGCAGCACGGCCAGCGGTTCCAGCGCCGGCAGCAGCTTCCAGCGGCGCAGCAGACTGAGGGACCAGAGCCCCAGGTGCAGCGGCGCCAGCTCCAGCCCGGCCCCGAACAGGGCGTCGCGCGTCGGGGCGTAGCGGCTCTTCAACTGGTCGAGGTCGGGGGTCTCGGCGAGGCTCACCCATCGCCGGCCAAGGCCCGGGAAGACCAGGCGTCGCGGCGCGCTCCAGCCGGGTTTCTCGGTCTCGCGGCCGTCGGTGAACACCGCCACCGGCGCGCCGGCCCAGCGGAGGATCGCCCGCACCACCGACAGGCCGCGCGGCGCCCGCGCTCCGGGCGAGATCGCCGCCTCGATGCGGTCGATCCGCGTCCAGCCCTCGGTCAGGCGATCGACCGCCGCGCAGGTCAGGGCCGGGGTTGAGCTCGCGCCCGTGATCGCCCAGCGGCCGGCCGCCTTGACCGGAATCGCCAGCCGTTCGGGAAAGGCGGCGACGAAGTCGCGGGCGTCGGCCAGGTCGACATAGTGCGCCCCGGCCGCCAGCACGGCGGCGGGAAAGGCCGCGTCCTGGCCCTGGAACGGTCCTGCCGCGTCGATCACGACGAAGGGCGCCAGCGCTGCGAGGGTCCTCGGCCGCTCGCGATCGACGACCGCGACCTCGATCCGGGCCTTGGGGCGATCCTGCATCAGCTCGGCCTGGAACGCCTCCAGCGGTCCCAGCCGCCGGGCGGCCAGCACCAGTTCGACATCGGGCCGGCGGGCCAGCATCCGCGCCAGGCGCGAGCCGAAGACGCCGGTGGCCCCCACCAGGACGACGCGTTTGCGGGGCAGGGTCATGCGGTCGGCGGCTCCAGCACGAAACGCGCTCTTTGCTCGGGCGTGGGGACCATGCAGCTGCTCCGCTTACCCATCAGCCGATAGCGGTTGGTCGCCAGCCAGTCATAGGCGCCGTCGCGCCAGCGCTCTGGAACCACGCCGATGATCGCCAGCCACGACCACGGCGCGCCCAGGCGCCGCAGCAGCGCCAGCACCGCGGCGCTCTTCTCCAGCGCCCGGCCGCCGTCGAGCAGCAGGAAGCTGGCCGGATCGTCCGGGTCGATCCCGTGGGCCAGGGCCAGCTGCCGGCCATAGTCCGACTGGATCGGGGTGAAGCGCATGATCCCCTTGCGGTCGATGGCCAGCACCGTCCGCACCGAGCCCGAGCAGAAGTTGCACACCCCGTCGAACAGCCAGAGGGGTTCGGGCGGCGGGGCAGGGGTCACGGGCGGGTCTCCAGGCATTCGCGTCTCAGGGCCAGCAGGGCGGCGGGCACGTCGCGGCGCATGGCCGAGGACACCACGCCCGAGGGCAGGCCGAACGGCGCGCTGGCGCGGTTCTCATAGACCACCCGCGTGCCGGCCCCGCCGGCCAGCGGCGTCAGCAGCCAGCGGCCCTGGCAGTCGCGGATGTCGCCGTCGATGCAGCGGAAGGCGATGCTGCGATAGGGGGACAGAGTCAGCTCCGACACCGACCGCAGCGGCGGCAGCAGCAGGCTCCACTTCACCCGGTGCTCGCGGGTCTCGGCCCGGCCGTCGGCCGAGCGCGACAGCACCGTGCAGCGGCGCACGCCGGGGGTCATGCGGGCGGCGCGGTCGCAGTCCAGGATCGTTCGCCAGACCACCTGCGGCGGGGCGGCGATGTCGATGGCCGCGCGCACCTCGCCGCCGTGGACGCTGGGATCGGCGCGCACGCCCAGCGCCACCTCGCCCGTCTCGACCCGGCGGATCCAGTCGGCGTCCAGCGCGACGTCGGCGCGCGCCGGTGGCGCTTGGACGAAGGCCGCCAGGCACAGCAGAATAGGAAGGGCGGCGACGCGACGCGACATGAGGCGAAGCTAACCCGCTCGCCTCCCGGTTGGCACGCCCTTTCGCGCCTCGCCCCAGGGCGGATCGACATTCGCCTCCCAGTTTCTCCCCAATCCGACTTTCCCCGCGAAGGCGGGGATCCAAGCTGACTTTCAGGAGGAGGCGCGGCCGTGGATCTTCCGCAGACGCGGCTTGGATCCCCGCCTTCGCGGGGATGCTGGGTGAATAAAGCGGCTCAAGCTCGCGAGCGTCGCGCCCTAGAACGCCTCGGCGACGATGGTCCCGTCGGGCAGCAGGGCCGCGCGCTTGAGGCCGCTGGAGGCGAACGGCATGGCGACATTGCCGTCCCGGTCGACCGACACCAGCCCGCCGTGGCCGCCCAGCTCGGCGACGCCTTCGATGGCGCCCTTGGCGGCCTCGTCCAGGCTCTGGCCGCCGAAGCGGATGCGGTGGGCGATCTGGGCGGCGACGGCGGTGCGGATGAAATATTCGCCCTGGCCGGTGCACGAGACGGCGGCGAAGCCGTCGGCCCAGGCCCCCGCGCCGATCACGGGGCTGTCGCCCACCCGGCCCGGCAGCTTGCCGAACACGCCCGCCGTCGAGGTGGCGGCGGCCAGGCGCCCCTCCTGGTCCAGCGCCACGCAGCCGACCGTGCCCGCAGGCAAGACGTCCGGTGCGGCGTTGTCCTCGAAGGCGCCGGCGCGGGTGTAGTAGCCTTGCGGATCCTCGATCGTTTCCAGGCCCTGGGCGCGGGCGAAGCTCATGGCGCCTTCGCCGGCCAGCATCACGTGCGGGGTCTTCTCCATCACCGCCCGGGCGGCCAGGATCGGGCTGGCGAAGCCCTGCAGCGCGGCCACCGAGCCGGCGCGCGTGGTGGCGCCGTCCATCAGGCTGGCGTCCAGCTCGTACTCGCCCGCGGCGTTGGGCGAGGCGCCTTTGCCGGCGATGTAGAGGCCGCTGGCCTCCAGCGCCGCCACCGTCTCGACCACCACGTCCAGCGCCGAGGCGCCGGCGGCCAGCCGTTCGCGCCCGGCCTCGATCAGGCCGCGCATGTGGGCGATCTCCACCGAATAGTCATGGCCGCGCTTGGCGCCGGCGCCGCCGTGCAGGGCGAGGGTAAAACGTTTGTTTGACATTTGGCTTTCTCGACCGGTCGGCCTGCGCTAGCGTCGGGCTTCTAAACAGAAAAGACGGGAGAAGCGAGATGAAGGCGGTGCTCAGCAAGGCGGTCGGCGGACCCGAGACCCTGGTGCTGGAGGAGCTGCCCGATCCGACCCCCGCGCCCGGCCAGGTGCTGATCGACGTCAAGGCCTGCGGGGTCAACTATCCCGACCTGCTGATCATCCAGGACATGTACCAGTTCAAGCCGACCCGCCCCTTCGCGCCGGGCGGCGAGGTCTCGGGCGTGGTCGCCGCGCTCGGCGAGGGCGTCACCACGCTCGAGGTCGGCCAGCGGGTGCTGGCCTCCACCGGCTGGGGGGGCATGGCCGACAAGTTGGCGGTCGAGGCCGCCCGCTGCACGCCGATCCCCGACGCCATGCCCTTCGACGAGGCCTCGGCCTTCATCCTCACCTACGGCACATCCTATTACGCCCTGAAGGACCGCGGCTTCCTCAAGCCGGGCCAGACCCTGCTGGTGCTCGGCGCGGCCGGCGGCGTGGGTCTCGCGGCCGTGGAGCTGGGCAAGGCCCTGGGCGCGCGGGTCATCGCCGCCGCCTCCAGCCAGGAGAAGGTGGATCTGGCCATCTCGCGCGGCGCCGACGCCGGCGTCGTCTATGCCCGGGGCCCGTTCGACAAGGACGGCCAGAAGGCCCTGGCCGACCAGCTGAAGGCCGCCTGCGGTCCGAACGGCTGGGACGTGGCCTATGACGCGGTCGGCGGCGACTATTCCGAAGCCACCATCCGCGCCGCCGGCTGGGGCGGCCGCATGCTGGTGATCGGCTTCCCGTCGGGCATCCCGAAGATCCCGCTGAACCTGACCCTGCTGAAGTCGTGCGACATCGTCGGCGTGTTCTGGGGCGCGGCCGTGGCCCGCGATCCAGCCGGCCACGCGGCCAATGTCCGCGAGCTGATGGACCTCTACGCCGCCAGCAAGATCAAGCCGTACGTCTCCGAGCGCTTCCCCCTGGAAAAGGCCGGCGACGCCATCGCCCACCTGGCCAGCCGCAAGGCCATGGGCAAGGTCGTGGTGACGGTGGAGTAGGGCGCTCCGCCGGGCGGCGTCGTTCGTGCGACGCCGCTGGCCCTGAGACGCGAATGACCGCTAGAGTACGGCCTGGGATCGAGGGGGCTTTCGATGCTGGGTATGTTTGTCGCCGCGGCGCTGGCCGTGGCCGGACCGCCGCCGGGCGGGGTGCTGCCGGCCGAGCAGGCCGCCTATGACGCCATGGTCGTCGAGCAGACGAAGGTCGCCGACGCCCGCTTCAACGGCTCGCGCTGCGACGACGCCCAGGTCGAGGTGGTGTCGGTCAGGCCGTGGAAGATCGCCGACCACCCGGACATGATCGTCTGGCGCGTGAAGGCGCGGATCACCGGCTGTGGCCGGACCTCGGTCGAGAACCTGAACATCGGCCGTTTCGAGGCAAGCCCGCCCTGGCGGATGGCCGCCGGCCTGCCCGGCGACAGCCTCGCCGAGATGGATATGCAGGAAGACCTCTATCGGGCGGCTGTCGCCGAGGTCCACAAGGGTCTCGACGCCGGTTGCGAGACCCGTCTGGCCGACGTCTATGTCGCGGCGAAACCGGGCGACCTGTCGGTGGCGCTTCCCGGCGCCAAGAGGCCGGAACCCAGCAAGGGGCGTCCGGGGGTCGTGTTGCCGGAGAGCCTGCTGCCCTATGTCGACGAGCTCGACCTCAAGGGCGCCTGGGTGGAGGTCTGGCCGTTCCAGGTCTGCGGCAAGGATCGGACCCTGGGCGTGACGTTGCTGCCGGCGAAGGACCGGCGCGGGGCGCTGCCGATGTTCATGCCGATCTGGATCGAGGTCGAGGCGCATGGACCCGGCGCCCGTCCGCCGCGCGTGCCGATCGATTGACGAGGTCGTGTCGTCCCATAATGAAACAGCAGTAAAATCATACGGTTAAATCTCGCTAAGGACGTCCTTTAGCGAAGCGGTTAGGTCACCTGAGCTATTGCTGCTCTTCGAATAGTCGGAGGCGGGGTTCAGATGTTCCTTCCTGCTCGCGACGCGTATCCTCTGGAGGCGCGCCGCCCGTTTCGCATGAACCGGCGTCCCGAAGAGCGCGTGAAGGTGCTCGGGGGCGAGATGGATCTCGTGCGCCCCGAGGAGGTCTTCCACTTCGTGGCGGGCCGGATCTCGGCCGGCAAGGGCGCGGTCGTCGCCAACCACAACCTGCACAGCCTTTATCTGATCCAGAAGGATCAGCAGGTCGTCGACTTCTTCAAGTCGGCCGACCTGATCGAGGTCGATTCCGTGCCGCTGATCTTCTGGGCCCGCATCGTGGGCCGGGCCAGCCGTCGCTTCCACCGCTGCACCTATCTCGACTGGCGCAACGACTTCTGGGCGCGCGCCACCAAGGAAAACTGGAAGGTGTTCTTCGTCGGCGGCGCCCCGGGCGTGGCCGAGGCGGCGCTGGACAACATCCGCCGCGACTGGCCGACGGCCCAGGTCGAGAGCCACCAGGGCTATTTCGACGTCACCGACGGCAGCCTCGAGAACGAGACGGTGGTCGAGAAGATCCGGGCCTACAAGCCCGACGTCCTGCTGGTCGGCATGGGCATGCCGCGCCAGGAGAAGTGGCTGCTGGAGAACCACAAGAAGCTCGACCCCTGCGTCGGCTTCACGGTCGGCGGCGCCTTCGACTACGAGGCCGGCGTGCAGCTGGCCGCGCCGCGCTGGATGGGCCAGGTGGGCATGGAGTGGCTGTTCCGGCTGATGGCCGATCCGCAGCGCCTGTTCACCCGCTACTGCGTCGAGCCGTGGCATCTGTTCGGTCCGGCCATGGTCGACGCCAAGAACGCCCTTGCGCGGCAGCTGAAGCCGGGCAAAAAGAAAAACGAAGTGTCGCCCGAGGCGTATCGACGGGCGCCGGCGCTCAAGCCTTGAATTCTGAAGTCCGTGGGGGACCTATGGGTTTGAAGATCGACAAGCCGCGCCGCCGCGCGATCGAACAGCCGAACGCCTGGCAGCGCGTCTGCGCCGCCTTCGGTCTGGCCGGACTCGTGCTGGCCTGGGTGGTGATGCTGGTTCCGTGCGCCCTGTGGCTGGTCTTCAGCCTGGTGACGCGACGGCCGGCCGTCGGGCGGCCGTTTCCGAACCGGGTCTTCGGTTCGCCCGCCAACTGACGCTGGGTAAGACTGGCCGCGCGCGGCCGGCCATTCCATGATCCTCCCGCGCTGAGCGGCCCGCCTCCAGAGGCCGCGAGCCAAGGGAGGAAGCCGCATGGGCGGACGTCTGGACGGCAAGGTCGCCGTCATCACCGGAGCCAGCTCGGGCATAGGCCTGGGGGCCGTGGAACTGTTCGTCGCGCAGGGCGCCCGCGTCATCGCCGCCGACCTGCAGGTCGAGAAGGGCGAGATCCTCGAAAAACGCTTTCCCGACGCCGTGCGCTTCGCCCGCTGCGACGTCACGGCCGAGGCCGACATCGCCGCGGCGATCGATCTGGCGACGCAGGCCTTCGGCGGGCTCGATATCCTGTTCAACAACGCCGGCCACGGCGGCGCGCCGCACGGCGCGGCCGAGATCACCGGCGAGGCCTGGGACGCCACCTTCGCCGTGCTGCTGCGCGGTCCGGCGCTGGGCATGAAGCACGCCGTGCCGGCCATGCTGGCGCGGGGCGGCGGCTCGATCATCAACACCGCCTCGATCGCCGGCCTGCAGGCGGGCTTCGGGCCGCTGGCCTATTCCTCGGCCAAGGCGGCGGTGATCCACATGAGCCGCTGCGCGGCGGCCGAGCTGTCGCCGCTGGGTATCCGGGTCAACGCGCTGTGCCCCGGCCTGATCGCCACCTCGATCTTCGGCGCCTCGATCGGCCTGCCGCGCGACGTCGCCGACCGGATGGCCGCCCGCGTCGCCGAGATCGGCCCGAAGATCCAGCCGATCGCCAAGGCCGGCCTGCCCGACGACATCGCCCGCGCCGCCCTCTACCTGGCCAGCGACGACGCCGCCTTCGTCACCGGCACGCACCTGGTGGTCGACGGCGGCATCACCATCGGTCCGCGCAGCAGCTGGGATACGCGCACCCCCTCGCCGATCCTCGCCGCCATGGGCGTCTCGCCCGAGCAGGCGCAGGCGATGAAGGCGGCGCTGATCGCGGGCGAGGGCGGGTAGGGGCCTACTTCGCCCCGCGCCCCACCGAAGCGTAGGTGAAGCCGGCCCGCACCATCTCGGCGGGCTTGTAGATGTTGCGCAGGTCGACGACGACCGGGGCGGCCAGCAGGCCCTTGAGGCGGACAAGGTCGAGGGCGCGGAACTGGTCCCACTCGGTGAGGATCAGCAGCACGTCGGCGCCCTGGGCGGCCTCGTAGGGACCGCCGACGAACTCGACGCCGGGCAGCAGGTGCTCGGCCTCATGACGGCCTTCGGGGTCGAAGGCGCGAACCTTGGCGCCCCTGGCCTGCAGGGCCGGCAGGATGTCGAGGCTGGGAGCGTCGCGCATGTCGTCGGTGTTGGGCTTGAAGGTCACGCCCAGCACCCCGACGGTCTTGCCCGACAGGTCCTCGGCGCCCAGCACGGCGGCGACCTTGTCGGCCATGGCCTTCTTGCGGGCGGTGTTGACCTCGACCGTGGTCTCGATCAGCCGGGTCGGCGCGCCGTAGTCGGCGGCGGTCTTGACCAGGGCGATGGTGTCCTTGGGGAAGCACGAGCCGCCGTAGCCGGGGCCGGCGTTGAGGAACTTGCTCCCGATGCGCTTGTCCAGGCCGATGCCCTTGGCCACCTGCTGCACGTCGGCCCCGACCTTTTCACACAGGTCGGCCATCTCGTTGATGAAGGTGATCTTCATGGCGAGGAAGGCGTTGGCGGCGTACTTGATCAGCTCGCTGGTGCGGCGGCCGGTGAAGATGATCGGGGTCTCGTTGAGGCTCAGCGGGCGATAGAGCTCGCGCATCACCGCCTGGGCCCGCTCGTCCTCGGTGCCCACGACCACGCGGTCGGGACGCTTGAAGTCCTCGATGGCCGCGCCCTCGCGCAGGAACTCGGGGTTCGACACCACGGCGAACTGGGCGTTCGGGGCCACGCGCTTGACGATGGCCTCGACCTCGTCGCCGGTGCCGACCGGCACGGTCGACTTGTTGACGATCACCGTGAAGCCGTCGATCAGGCCGGCGATCTCTTCAGCCGCGGCGTAGACGTAGGAGAGGTCGGCATGGCCGTCGCCGCGACGGGTGGGCGTGCCCACGGCGATGAACACCGCGTCGGCGTCCTTGATCGCCTGGGCGCCTTCCAGGGTGAACGACAGCCGGCCTTCGCGCACGTTGCGGGCGACCAGATCGTCCAGGCCCGGCTCGAAGATCGGAATTTCCCCGGCCAGCAGCCGCGAAATCTTGCGCGGATCCTTGTCGATGCACGTCACCACGTGACCGAAGTCCGCAAAACACGCCCCAGACACCAGGCCCACATAGCCCGTGCCAATCATCGCTACGCGCATCGAAACCTCTTCGCTCGGATCGGGCCGGACGCTCGCCGCCCCGAGACGAGGAGGATGGCGCGGGGGAGGTCAGGCTTCGCCTCCATGCGCCGCGCGAGCGTGCGGTGCAATACGGCAACGCGCTTTCCACGCAAGGAGGACGGACAAACGGTCACGTTCGGACTATAAGGGTCTATCGCCTTGGGGTTGCATCGTGCTCGTCGCCGTCGCCGTCATTATCTTTCTCGTCGGACTATTGATCTGGCCCAGCATCGAGCGGCCCGTGGTGCGAGGATTGCGCCGCATGGCGCGTCGACGGCGCTGAGTGCTCTATCCGTGAACGGCTGGATATTGAACTGGCGACAATTCGTTCCGCGTCTTGATCACAAACTCGACTCTATGGTCGAGCTTGATGCTCTCCAGGCGAGTCGATGAGTCGCCGCGGGAAATATTCGCCTTTCAGGATATAGAACCGATGGTTCTCGGGTTTCATGCCCGCGTCACAGGCATG
Source organism: Caulobacter sp. SRI_008 (assembly GCF_057586355.1). NCBI lineage: Bacteria > Pseudomonadati > Pseudomonadota > Alphaproteobacteria > Caulobacterales > Caulobacteraceae > Caulobacter > Caulobacter sp. SRI_008. Next base: position 75,845 of record NZ_JBYCZS010000012.1, on the reverse strand, counting down.
GCCTAAGAATTGATCCTGTCAGAAGCAGGTCGCTCAGGGATTGTTGCGCATCTGTGCAGAATGCGCATCTACGGGCGGTCAATTAACCTAACGCCGGGATTTAGGGCTGGTAATGGCCCGCGGTTGCGGCCTATAGGAAAACGCGCATTACTAATGGGGGTAAACCATGTCATCGCGTTTCGCCAAGGCCGCCGCGCTGGGCCTGGTTATCACCGTCGCGCCGCTCGCTTCGATCGCTGCCTCCCTGCAGGCGCCGACCACGGCCGCTGAACCGGCTCCGCCGACCGCTGAAGATCTCCAGCAGGTGATCGCCGACGCGGCGACCGCCGCCGCCGCCGATCCCGGCTACGCCGCTCTCGACGACGCCGGCAAGCAAGCCGCCGTCAAGACCGCGATCACCGCCGCCCTCGCCAAGTCCGGCGCCTCCCCGGCCGTGATCGTCGCCGCCCTGACCAAGGCCGCCGCCAGCGGCCTGATCACCGGGACCATGGCCGTCGACGTGGCCTCGGCCGTCTCGCCGGAGCTGGGCGCCCAGGTGGCCGCCGCCACCGGCGCGACCGGCACCGTCACCGCGGCGACCGACGGCGGCGACTCCGTCACCGTGCTGTCGAGCCTCGACGGCGCCGCGGCCGGCGGCGACGCCGGCACGCCCGGCGCCCAGTACGACGCCTGCGCCGGCGTCATCGCCGACTATTGCGGCACCTGATCGCCGTCTAGAACTTCGGCGCTCTTCGCGCCCTCGGGTTTCGTCGGCGAGCCCTTTTGTTTGTGTCGGGTTTCCGAAAAGACGGCCTGATGGCCGTCGAAGTGGGGATGGATAATGAAAATTCTGGCTTCAGCCGCGGTCGCGGCCGTGCTCGTCGCGGCTGCGCCGCAGGTGGCGGCTGCGCAAGACGCCGCCACCAGCTTCAAGCGCGACAAGCACGTCAGCGTGCGCCAGCGTCCGCGCCCTGACTACGAGGCCGCCGGCGTTCGCCTGGGCGGGTTTCTGGCCTATCCTCGGCTGACGGTCGAAGCCGAGCGCGACGACAACATCTACGCCGTCGCCACCGGCGAGACGAGCGACACCATCTGGCGCGTGAAGCCGGAACTGGCGCTGCGTTCGGACTGGTCGCGCCATGCCCTGGGCGCCTTCGCCTCGGCCTCGGTGAACCGCTATTCGGACCACGACACCGAAAACAACGAGGAATACACCCTCGGCGTCAACGGTCGCCTGGACGTGGTGCGCGGCTCGAACATCTCCGGTTCGCTGCAGTACCAACAGCTGATCGAGCCGCGCTCCGCGCCGGAATCGCCCACGGCCTCGCTGGCCCCGATCGAGTACTCGCTCGTCACGGCCACCTTGAAGGGCGTCAAGGAATTCAACCGCCTGCGCATCACCGGCGACCTGAACAGCCGCTCGTTCGATTATGAGGACGGCCGTCTGGCGGTGACCGGCGGCGGCACGACCGCCCTGGACCAGGACTTCCGCGATCGCGACCAGATCCGCTATGGCGTCAAGGCCGACTACGCGATCAGCCCCGACACCGCCTTCTACGTCTCGCTGACCGGCGACTCGCGTCGCTACGACGTCACCAAGACCCGCGACTCCGACGGCTACAACCTGGCCGCGGGTGTCGACTTCGAACTGGCCCAGGCCGTTCGCGGCCAGGTCGACGCCGGTTATATGAAGCAGACCTACGACAACTTCGCCGGCGGCAGCCGCGACGTCGGCGGCTTCAGCACCAAGACCAAGGTCGAGTGGTTCCCGACCGAACTGACCACGGTCACCTTCAACGCCTCGCGCAACATCGAGGAAGCCGTGGTCGCGGCCTCGCAGGGCTACGTGTCGACCAACAGCTCGGTCGCCGTCGACCACGAGCTGCTGCGCAACGTGCTGCTGTCGGGCCAGGCCAGCTTCGGCAAGGACGACTACGACGGCATCGATCGCGCCGATAAGCGCACCGGCGGCAAGCTGTCGGCCGCCTATCTGATGAACCGCCGCGTCGGCGTCTTCCTGACCTACACCTACGCCAAGACCAAGTCCGACGGCGTCGACAAGTCCAAGAGCTTCACCGACAACAAGCTGGCGGCATCGCTCGCCCTGCAGTTCTAGGACCCGACGGCCGAAAATTTGAGCGGCCGGCGCGTTTGGAATGTTTGAATTGGAGCCGGTTAATCCATTGCCGAGGTTTTCTTCGGTAATGGACGAGCTCCAGGCCTGAAATAGGTCACGGTCCTCCGCTAGGCGGGGGACCATTCGGCCAGTTGAAGAGTGCATCATGGACGGCTCGACCTTCGAGACCCAAACCGCTCCGGCGTCCGACGTCGGAGGCCCTGCGTTCGATCTCAACGTCATCATCGCCGTCTTCCGGCGGCGGCTGCGGCTGTTCGCGGCGGTGGCGCTGGCGGTGTTCGTGGCGGTGGTGCTCTACACCCTGCAGCAGACGCCGACCTACTCGACCTCGGCCCAGGTGATGCTGGACGTGCGTCAGGAGCAGGTCACGCCCGACATGAGCGCGGTGCTCTCGGGCCTGCCGGCCGACAGCGCCGTGGTCGACACCGAGGTCGAGGTGCTGCGCTCGCGCTCGCTGGCCGACCGCGTGGTCCAGAAGCTGAAGCTCGAACAGGACCCCTACTTCAATCCTAGCCTGGCCGGCGCCAAGGGCGTGCGCGCCTGGCTGCCCTTCCTGAAGAAGGCCGTCACCCCGGCCGAGAAGGTCAGCGACATCGAGGCCCAGCGTCGGCGCGAGCGCGTCGTCGATCGCGTGCTGAGCGGCCTGGCCGTCAAGCGCTCGGGCGTCACCTACCTGATCTCGGTCCAGTACACCCATCCCGATCCGGCCCAGGCGGCCAAGCTGGCCAACGCCTTCGCCGACCTCTACCTGACCGAGCAGCTGGAGGCGAAGTTCGACGCCACCCGGCAGGCCAACGACTGGCTGAACACCCGCGTCGCCGACCTGCGCGGCGAGCTGCAGCAGGCCGAGGCCGACGTCCAGCAGTACAAGATCGCCAACAACCTGATGAGCGCCCAGGGCGCGACCCTGACCGAGCAGGAGATCTCGGGCCTGAACCAGCAACTGGCCGGCGCCCGCGCCGAGCAGGCCGAGACCGACGCCCGCCTCAGCATCGCCCGCAGCCAGCTGGCCCGCGGCAGCACCGGCGAGGACGTCGGCGAGTCGCTGAACTCGCCGGTCGTGCAGCAGCTGCGCAAGCAGCGCGCCGAGAAGAGCGCCGCCGTGGCCGACCTGTCGGGCCGCTACGGCGACCGTCACCCCGACCTGCTGAAGGCCCGCCGCGAACTGACCGACATCGACGGGCAGATCCAGGCCGAGATCAAGCGCATCATCTCCAACCTCGAGGCCCAGGCCCAGGTCGCCCGCCAGCGCACCGGCTCGATGGCCGGCAGCGTCGGCGCCGCCCGCGGGGCCCTGGCCGGCAACAACCGCGCCGGCATCCGCTTGGGCGAGCTGGAGCGCAAGGCCGACTCCGTCCGCACGCTGTATGAATCCCTGCTGGCCCGCTTCAAGCAGACCTCGGCCCAGCAAGGCATCGAGCAGCCCGACGCCCGCGTGGTGTCGCGCGCCACCATCCCGACCAAGCCCAGCGCGCCCAAGCCGTCGCTGAACCTGATGGTCGGCCTGGTCGCCGCCCTGGCCGCTGGCGTCGGCGCCATCATCCTGGCCGAGATCCTGATGGCCGGCCTGTTCACCGAGGACGAGGTCGAGCGCCGCCTGGGCGTCTCCTACCTGGGCTCGGTGCCGCTGCTCAGCTCCACCCTGGACGACGCCCGCGCCGTCCGGGGCCTGACGCCGCCGGACTACCTGCTCAACAAGCCGCTCTCCAGCTTCGCCGAAAGCCTGCGCAAGCTGCGCGCGGCGATCCTGTTCTCCAAGGTCGGCGAGGCGGTGAAGGTGATCGCGGTCACCTCGTCGCTGCCGGGCGAGGGCAAGACCACCACCACCTTCTCGCTGGGCCGCACGCTGGCCGCCTCGGGCGCCAATGTCGTCGTCGTCGACTGCGACCTGCGCCAGGGCGCGATCAACCGCTTCCTGCCCACGGCCCCGACCGTGGGCCTGATCGAGGTGCTGAACGGCGCGGCGACCCTGGACGAAGCCCTGGTCTCCGACGTCAGCGGCGCCAAGGTGCTGCCGCTGATGAAGTCGGCCTACACGCCGCGCGACGTCTTCGGTTCGGCCGCCTTCCAGCGCCTGCTGGCCGAGCTGCGCCAGCGTTTCGACGTGGTGCTGCTCGACACCGCCCCGCTGCTGGCCATCGCCGACACCCGCATCCTGGCGCCGCACGCCGACGCCGTGGTCATGCTGGCCCGCTGGAAGCGCACCCCGGTCAAGGCCATCACCTCGGCCCTGTCGCTGCTGCAAGGCCGCGGCGTGTTCCTGGCCGGCGTGGCCCTGACCCAGATGGATCTGAAGGCGCAGTCCCGCTACGGCTACGGCGACGCCGGCTACTATTACAAGAGCTACCGAAAGTACTATGCCGACTGACGCGGGGCGGACCCGGCGGCTTGCGGGGTCCGAAACCGCCGCCTGTCTGGTCCTGACGGGCCTGGTGTTCGCCGCCGTCCTGGCCTTCGGGGCCAGCGAGCTGGCGGTGGCGGCCGGCTTCTCGGCGCTCTACGCCCTGTTCCTCGTCGGCCTGCTGGCCAGCTGCGGCTGGGCGCGTCGAGACCTCGCCCGCCTCGGCGGATGGCTGGTCCCGGGCGTGCTGGCCGCCCTGCTGCTGGCCGCCGTCCTCTGGCCGCTGACCCCCTGGACCCCCGACGGCGCCCACCCGGTCTGGTCCTACGTTCCCAAAGCCTTCGCCGCCACCACGCTGGACCGGTCGGCCGTGCTGCTGAACGTCGTCAACCTGCTGGGCCTCTTCTGCCTCTACGTTTCGGCGCGGGTGATCGGGGCGTCGCAGACGCGCGGTCGCCGCCTGCTGTTCTGTCTGCTGGCCGCCGTGGCGATCTACGCCGCCGGGTCTCTGGCGCAGTACGTCTCGGTGCGCGGCCTGGGTCGGATGCGCGCCACCCTGCTGGGACCCAACAGCGCCGCCACCGTCTTCGCCGCCGCCCTGGTCATGGCCGTGGCCGCCCTGGCCGCGCGGCTGCGCCGGGGCGGGGCGCGCATGCTGCGCCAGGGCGATCCGCGGGCCGTCAGCATGGCGAGCCTGAGCGCGCTGCTGCTGGTCTGCCTGCTGATGACCGCCTCGCGCGGCGGCCTGGTCGCGGCGGTCTTCGGCGTCGGCCTGTTCGTCGCCTGGGAGCTGTTCTCCGGCCGCGGCGCCTCGCGCAAGGCCGCGGTGTTCTACGCCCTGGTCGCCCTGCTCGTGGCGGGGGTGCTGGTGTTCAATGGCGCGGGCCTGGTGCTCGAGCGCTTCGGCATGGCCCAGCAGCATCTCGACGTCCGGGCCCAGATCGTCGAGCCGCACTGGCGCGCCTTCCTGGCCGCGCCGTGGTTCGGCTACGGCCTGGGATCGTTCCCGACCGTCAACCAGCTGGTCGTCACCCAGGACAGCCTGCCGGCGCTCTACAACGTCCGCGCGGTGCACAATCTCTATGTCCAGTGGCTGGAAGAGGCCGGCGTGGTCGGCGCAGCGCTGATGGCGGCCCTGTTCCTGGAGCGCCTGGCCCCGATCGGCCGCGCGGCCCTGGGCTCGGACGGCGTCTCGGTCTGGTCGCGGGGCGCGATCTGCGCCGTGGCGGTGTTCCTGGTGCATGGCCTCAGCGACTTCGCCCTGCAGACGCCGGCCATCCAGGCCTTGGCCGTGGTTGGTTTCGGCGTGGTCGGCGGCATGGCCTCCGGGCGCCGCGAGGCGCGCGCCGCGCCCAGTTCGCGGCCCGCGCGCCTGATGCTGGCCGGAGCGATCGCCTGTTGTCTCGTGGCCATCGGCGCGGCCGCGCCGCTGCTGGCCGTCAAGCTGGACGGCGATCTTTCGGCTTGGCCGACGGCCTCGGCCGAGGTCCTGGCCTCGCGGATCGAGCGCGGCCTGTCGCATGGCGCGCCGTCGCGGGAAGAGCTGGCGAAGCTGGATGGTCTCAGCGACCGCGAACTGGCCCTGCGGCCGGGATCCGGCTCGGCCTGGCTGCGGCGGGCGGCGGTGGACGCGGCGGCCGGGCGCGACAAGGCCGCGGCCCAGGCGCTGGAGCGGTCGTATCTGGTGGCGCCGCTGCAGACGAGCCTGTTCCGCGCGCGGACGGTCTTCGCCTTCGAGCGCTGGGACCGGCTGACGCCGGCGGCCCGCGAGCAGGCGCTCTATCATCTGGGGGCGGAGTGGCGCCTGAGGCGCAAGCCCAAGCCGCTCATCGCCCTGGCCAACAGCCTCCGCAACCCGGCGGGCCGGGTGGGCATGGCGCTGCAGCTTACGGCGCTGGGCGTTCGGCCCTGATCTAGGCGCGTCGCGCCGTCAGGGCCTGAAGGTCAGGTTCAGAGGATCAGAACAGCAGGCGGACGGCTTCGACCGCCGCGTACCACATGCCGGCCGAAACGATGGCCGCCAGGCCCCAGCCGATGGCGCGCGGCAGGCGGCGCGGCGCCGGGATCGTCTGGGCGAGGCTGTTCAGCGAGAGATTGACGTGCGGCATGGAACCCGAAGTCCTACGCGCAGGCCCTCCCTACGCGACTACAGCCTAGTTCGCTGACCCTAAAGCCTGCGTGAAGGAACAGGGTTTACGCAATGTCACTATATTTATGGTTAAGTATCAGTTTCCGCGCGACGTCGTCGAAGAGTTGCATTAGGTAGTTAGACACGAAGTGGGGCGGGCTTCGTTTTGTGTGTGGTGGGATAGGGGGTTGCGCTGTGAGCGGAAGCTCGAACACCGAAATCATGGGCGACGTCCAGTCGGAGATTCTTCCGCGCGTGGCTGTCGACCCCGGCAAGCGTGTGATCGACGTCGTCGTTTCAGGCCTTGCACTGATCTTTTTCGCGCCCGTGCTTCTGCTCGCGGCGCTATTGATCAAACTTGAATCTCCTGGACCAATCCTGTTCCGCCAGACGCGGGGCGGGCTGAACGGTCGCACCTTCACGATCTTCAAACTGCGCTCGATGCGCTGCGAGGAGAATGGCGACAAGGTCGTCCAGGCCAAGCGCGACGACGACCGCATCACCAAGATCGGCAAGATCCTGCGCACCACCAGCATCGACGAGCTGCCGCAGCTGCTCAACGTGCTCAAGGGCGACATGTCGCTGGTCGGTCCGCGTCCGCACGCCATGGCGCACGACGCCTATTACGGCGCGCTGATCTCGACCTATCACATGCGCTTCCAGGCCAAGCCGGGTCTTACCGGTCTGGCCCAAATCCGCGGCCTGCGCGGCGGCACCACCGACGTCGAGGCCATGGCCGCCCGCGTGAAGGCCGACATCGCCTATATCGACGGCTGGTCGCTGTTCAGCGACATCCGCATCATCCTGCTGACCGTGCCGCACCTGCTGCTGGCCGAGAACGCCTACTAGGCTTCAGCCGGAAGGCGCCTAACCAAAGGGCGCCGCACCAAGATTAAAGGCCTCGCTCCGGGATCCGGAGCGAGGCCTTTCTCTTTGGGCTGAGATCCGGGAGGGCCGGGGCTCAGCTCACCGAGACCCAGGCCGACGAGCCGGCCACTTGGCGCTCGATCCAGCGATAGTTCAGTTCGCTCCAGGGCGTGGCCCAGGGCGTCAGGTTGTCGAGGACCCAGTCGCCCTGCTCGAAGGCGACCAGCAGCACGGCGTGGCTTTCGCCGCGGGCGGTGACCGCGACGGCCATCGAAAGGGCCGAGGCCGGCACGCCCGCCTCGATCAGGCGGCGGCGCTTCTCCAGCGCGTAGTCTTCGCAGTCGCCGTACATCTTGCCGTCGATGACCTTCGGCAGCGACCAATACTCGGCCAGGCCGTAGAGATCGAAGTCGTCGGCCTTGCGGACCTCGCGGTTCACCTGGCGATTGATCTCGTTGATCAGCTTCATCTGGTCTCGGGTCAGGCGGGCCAGGCCGTCGACGTCCGAAGCCAGCGTCACGCCGGCCGGCTGGGCGGAGGCGGCGGTCGTCGCCAGCAGGGCGGCCAGGGTCTGGTCCAGCGAGCTCAGGCGAATGTTAACGTCCGGGCGCACGGCGCGCAGGACTTCGATGGTCTGGACGGAAGTATCTTCGTCTTCTTCTACAGCCGAGACGGACAGCGGCGCCGAGCCCCAGGTCAGGCGGCGCTCGCCGATCGACGAGGTGTTGATGGCGGCGGAATTGGCGTCGGCGGCCAGGGCGGCGACCTCCTGCGGCGGCGCGATGCAGCTCGCCTGATCCCGCTGGCACAAGGCTTTGAAGCCCGGAGGGGCCGCGGCCGGGGCGCCATGCGGCATGAAGGCCGGCGGCGCGGCCATGGCGGGCGCGGCGGCGATCATCGCGCTCAGAGCGACGGCGGCGGATCCAAGAAATGCGGAGATCTTCATGGTGGTCTCGCGAAGTTCGTGAGTCCATCCTGCGATCTTCCATTGAATATCGGATCAAAATGCTTGGTGTTTTAACGAATAAGCGATCTAGTTTATTTGGTATTATTGATAATCGTATCTGAATATTTACGGTGAAATTGGCGTGCAAATTCTCGGTGTATTTCGTGTTAACAATGGCGTGCGGCGACAGTTGCCGCCCGCAAGCGGCTGAGGCAGTTTGAAGCCTCGTTTTCCGTCATCATCAGAGCTCATGGTTTTCCGCTTCCTGCGTTCCAAGTCCGCGTCGAAGGCCAAGGCCGCCAGCACCGGCGGGCGGGTGGTCTACGCCGTGGGCGACGTCCACGGCCGCCTCGACCTGCTCGACGACCTGCTCGACGCCGTGGCCGCCGACTTCGCGGGCCTGGGCCGCCAGGACCGGCCGGTGCTGGTGTTCGTCGGCGACTACATCGACCGCGGCGCGGACTCGGCCGGGGTGATCGACCGGGTCGAGGCGCTGAAGGCGGTGTCCGGCGGCGCCTCCGGCTTCGAGGTGCGGACCCTTATGGGCAACCACGAGCAGACCCTGCTGCAGTTCCTCGACGATCCCGAGGGCGGGCCGGTGTGGGCCGAGTTCGGCGGCGGCGAGACCCTGGCCTCCTACGGCGTCGCCCGCCCGGCCGGCCGCGATCCCGAGGCCTGGCGCGCGGCGCAGGAGCAGTTCCAGCGCAACCTGCCCAGCCGCCACCTGGCCTTCCTGCGCCAGCTTGAGCTTTCAGCCCTCTATGGCGACTACCTGTTCGTCCACGCCGGCGTGCGGCCGGGCCGCTCCCTGGCCGAGCAGGACCCGCAGGACCTGCTGTGGATCCGCGGCGACTTCCTGCATCAGCCCCACGGCCTGGGCCTGGTGGTCGTGCATGGCCACACCCCTGACGAGGAGCCCTTCGTCGGGCCGCACCGCATCAATGTCGACACCGGAGCCTACGCCACGGGCGTTCTGACCGCCGTACGCCTGGGCGAAGGACCGCCTTCGATGCTGCAAGCGCGAAAACGTCGCGCGGTGCCGGCGTGATGCTTGTGGCTGTCCTTCGCCCATGCCATGAGACCGGCGAGGGATGCAGCCAAGAGACGTGACCAGCATGATTACCGTTCGGCGCTTCATTCGGGCGGCTTCGCTTTGCCTGGCCCTCGCCGCGATCGCTCCGGCCGCCCAAGCCCAAGGCGTTCCGCCCGCGCCGCAGGCCAGCGCACCGATCACCGCCGACCAGGCCGCTGGCCTCGACTACCAGCTGGGCTCGGGCGACAAGGTCCGGGTCACGGTCTTCGGCGAGCCGTCGCTGTCGGGCGAGTTTTACGTCACCGGTTCGGGCAAGCTGTCCCTGCCGCTGGTCGGCGAGGTCAAGGCCGAGGGCCTCAGCGTCCGCCAGTTCCAGGACACGGTCGAGACGGCCCTGCGCGACGGCTACCTGAAGGAGCCGCGCGTCAGCGTCGAGGTCCTGAACTTCCGTCCGTTCTACATCCTGGGCGAAGTCACCAAGCCGGGCACCTATCCCTATACTTCGGGCCTGACCGTCCAGAACGCCGTGGCCACCGCCGGCGGCTACACCTACCGCGCCGACAAGGCCAAGGTGTTCATCAAGCACGACGGCGAGGAGAAAGAGACCAAGGTCGAACTCACCCCCTCGACCAAGGTCGGCCCGGGCGACACCGTCCGTATCGGCGAACGCTTCTTCTAAGAAACACCGCGTGGGCGCGGTATATTTCGTGCAATCGAGCGGATTAAGGTTCGATTCACTACGAAATGCGGCGATGGGCCGCGCCTACGACTACCTGGCCGCGTATTAGAAACCATTTTTTTGTATCTTTCCGCACAGAGTGGCCTCGTACCACTCTGGGGGAACGCCTTTGTTGAAGGTTCTGACCTGCCTCACCGGGCAGCATGACTTCAGGCTCGTGCTTGTCGCCGGCCTCGTCTGCTTCGCCGCGTGTTTCACGGCGTTCCGTCTTTTCTCGCGCCTGCGCGGGGCCCGCGGCCTGGTCCGCGGCGCCTGGCTGCTGCTCACCGGCCTCGTCGCCGGCTCGGGCGTCTGGGCCACCCACTTCATCGGCATGGTCGCCTACGACCCGGGCCTGAAGACGGGCTACAGCCCGGCCGGCACTCTGCTGTCGCTGATGATCGCCGTGCTGTTCATGGCCGCCGGCTTCGCCGTGGCCTCGGCCGAGCGCACCCGCACCAACGACTGCGCCGGCGGCCTGCTGCTGGGCCTGGGCATCGGGGCGATGCACTACACCGGCATGTCGGCCTTCGTGACCCAGGGCTATGTGGTCTGGGAACAGGCCACGGTGGCCGTGTCGGTGCTGATCGGCGTCGCGTTCTCGGCCGGCGCCCTGGTGCTGGGCGGCCGCGCCCGCACGCTGCCCAAGCAGCTGATCGGCGGCGGCATTTTGACCCTGGGCGTCTGCGGTCTGCACTTCACCGGCATGGGCGCGGTCACCATCATGCCCGACCCCAGCGTCATCGTGCCCGAACAGCTGCTGTCGGGCGCCGTGCTGACCCTAGCCGTCACCTCGATCACCGGCCTGATCATCCTGGGCGGCCTGGGCGCGGTGACCATCGAGTCCTCGACCAGCCGTTCGGCCCTCGACCGCATCCGCCGCCTGGCCAACGCCGCCTACGAAGGCATCGTCGTGGTCCAGGACGGCCGCATCAACGACGCCAACGCCGCCTTCTGCGAACTGGCCGGCGCCTCGCTGGATGAACTGGTCGGCAAGCCGCTCTACAACGCCATGCTGACCTTCGACGGCAAGGAATCCTCTCGCGAGGGCGTGCGCCGCGAAGGCCTGCTTCAGCCGCCCGAAGGCGGCCGCGCCATTCCGGTCGAGGTGTTCTCGCGCCTGATGGACGACGGCGCCCGCACCGAGACCTCGGGCCTCACCGTGCTGGCCATTCGCGACCTGCGCGAGCGCCGCTCGGCCGAGGAGAAGATCCGCTATCTCGCCGAACACGACGGCCTGACCGGCCTGCCCAACCGCAACTCGCTGCAGGTGCGCCTGGCGGCCGCGCTCGAGCGCGTCGAGGCCTCGGGCGAGAGCCTGGGCCTGGTCTGCATCGACCTCGACCACTTCAAGGAAGCCAACGACCTGCACGGCCACCTAGCGGGCGACGCCCTACTGGTCGAGGCCGCGCGCCGTCTCCAGGAGTCGGTCACCGCCCCGTCCTTCGCCGCGCGCCTGGGCGGCGATGAGTTCATCATCGTGCAGATCGCCGCCGGCGACCAGCCGACCGCCGCCGCCGAACTGGCCGGCCACGTGCTGGAACAGCTGTCGCTGCCCACCGTCTACGAAGGCCAGGACCTGGCCATGGGCGCGAGCCTGGGCGTGTCGCTGTTCCCCGACGACGGCCGCACCGCCGAGGCCCTGCTGGCCAACGCCGACATGGCCCTCTACCGCGCCAAGGAAAGCGGCCGCGGCGTCTATCGCTTCTTCAAGCGCGAGATGGACGAGACCATCCGCGAGCGCCGCACCCTGGCCCGCGAGCTGCGCCAGGCCATCACCGACGAGGAGCTGGTGGTGTTCTACCAGCCGCTGGCCCGCGCCGCCGACGGCGAGGTCTGCGGCTTCGAGGCCCTGGTCCGCTGGAAGCACCCGGTGCGCGGCATGGTCCCGCCGCTCGACTTCATCCCGGTGGCCGAGGAGAACGGCCTGATCACCCAGCTGGGCGAGTGGGTCCTGCGCCGCGCCTGCGCCGACGCCGCCAGCTGGGACCGCCCGCTGCGCATCGCCGTCAACCTGTCGCCGCTGCAGCTGAACCAGCCCAACCTGCCCACCCTGGTGCACGAGGTGCTGATCGCCACCGGCCTGTCGCCCTCGCGACTGGAGCTGGAGATCACCGAAAGCGCCCTGTTCAAGGACTACCAGCGCGCGCTCGACAACCTGCGCCGCCTGAAGGCCCTGGGCGTGCGCATCGCCATGGACGACTTCGGCACCGGCTTCTCGTCGCTCTCGACCCTGCAGTCGTTCCCGTTCGACAAGATCAAGATCGACAAGAGCTTCGTCGAGAACATCCACCGCCACGACCGCGCCACCGTCATCGTGCGCGCCGTGCTGGGCCTGGGCCGCAGTCTGGAGATCCCGGTCGTGGCCGAGGGCGTCGAGACCCAGGAGCAGATCGACTTCCTGCGCGGCGAGGCCTGCGCCGAGCTGCAGGGCTACGCCATCGGCCGTCCGGGTCCGCTCGACAGCCTGTCGGCCTGGACCCTGGCCAGCGCAGCGGCCGTGTTCGAGCCCCTTCCTGAAGCCGCCAAGGCTCCGAAGGTGAAGGTTCGCGGCGCGGCCTGATCCGCCGGAACCTTCACCGCTGAGGGGCGTTAGCTCCAGCGCCCTCCTCGGGGGTGCCCTCCCCGGGGTGTAAGTGTGATCTAGGGCGGCGGCATGGGCCAATTTCTGAGCCGGACGGCGATCCGTTTCGCCTCGTCCGTCGATCGGCCGATCCTTCGGCTGTGCCTCGTGGTCCTGGCCGTGGGGCTGGCGGCCGCGGCGCGCGTCGGCGCCGTCGCCCTGACCAACCATCCGAGCAATTTCCCGCCGTTCTTCGTGGCGGTGATGCTGGCCGCCCTGGTCGGCGGCCTGTGGGGCGGTCTGCTGGCGGTCGGGGCCAGCGCCCTGCTGGTCAAGCTGCTGTGGATGGGACCGCTGGACGCCGTCGAGGCCGCCCAGCTGGCGACCTTTGCCGTGAGCGCGGGCCTGATCGTGCTGTTCGTCGCGGCCCTGCGGCTGGCGGTGCGCAACGGCTTCGCGGCCGAGGAGCGGTTCCGCATCGCCCAGGAGGCCTCGCTCGACGCCTTCGTCATCCTCGAACCGCTTCGCCGCGGCGGCCAGATCGTCGACTTCCGCTGGACCTACGCCAACCCCGCCGCCCAGGCCATGCGGCCCAAGGGGATCTCCACCCTGACCGGCCGCCGGGTGCGCGACGTCTTTCGCGACGACACCGGCGAGCAGATGCTCGCGCGCCTGACGCGGCTGCTCGACGAGGGCGGTCCCGACGACCTGGAGCTGATGCGGGTGATCGACGGCGAGCCGCGCTGGGTGCGCTCGTCGGGCGTGCGGATCAGCGAGGGGCTGGCCATCACCTTCCGCGACGTGACCCGCGAGCGCCAGGCCGCCGCCGCCCTGCGCACCAGCGAGGAGCAGTTCCGGGGCGTGGCCAACGCCGCCCCGGTGATGATCTGGATCTCCGACGTCGGCGGCGACTGCGTCTGGTTCAACGACGCCTGGCTGAAGTTCACCGGCCGCTCGCTGGAGGAGGAGACAGGCAGGGGCTGGGCGCACGGCGTCCATGCCGACGACCTGGGTCCCGCCGAGGCCGAGGTGCTGGCCGCCACCAAGCTGCGCCAGCCGTTCCGCGCCGCCTTCCGGCTGAAGCGCGCCGACGGCGCCTGGCGCTGGATCAGCAGCGCCGGCGCCCCGCGCCACGACGCCTACGGCCAGTTCCAGGGCTATATCGGCAGCTGCTTCGACAATACCGAGGTGGTCGAGACCACCCTTGAGCTCGAGGCCCGCGTGGTCGAGCGCACCGCCGCCCTGGAGGCCAGCATCGCCGAGCGCGCCAAGGCCGAGGCGGCGCTCGCCCAGGCCCAGCGGCTGGAGACGGTCGGCCGCCTGACCGGCGGGGTTGCCCACGACTTCAACAACCTGCTGACCGTCATGGTCGGCGGGCTGGACATGATCCTCAAGAAGCCCGGCGACGTCGCCCGCGTGCAGCGGCTGGGCGAGGCGGCCCTGGCCGCCGGCCAGCGCGGCGAGCGCCTGACCCGCCAGCTGCTGGCCTTCTCGCGCAGCCAGGAACTCAAGCTGGAGGTCGTCGACATCGCCGGCCTGATCCTGCAGGTCGAGCCCCTGGTCCGCCGCGCGGCCGGCGACGCCAAGACCCTGGTGGTCGAGGCCGATCCGCAGGCCGGCGCCAGCCGCGTCGACGCCGCCCAGTTCGAGGCGGCCCTGCTCAACCTCGTCGTCAACGCCGTCGACGCCACCCCCGACGCCGGGACGATCACCGTCTCGGTCACGGCCGAGGCCTTGGTCGAGGGGCAGGCGGGCGAGGCCCCCGCCGGCGACTATGTGCGGGTCGCCGTCACCGACACCGGCCATGGCATGTCGCCAGAGGTGCTGGGCCGGGTGTTCGAGCCGTTCTTCACCACCAAGGAGGTCGGCAAGGGCACGGGTCTGGGCCTGGCCCAGGTCTACGGCTTCGTGCGCCAGTGCGGCGGGGCGGTGACCATCGACAGCCAGGAGGGCCGTGGCACGACCGTGTCGCTGCACCTGCCGGCCGCCGCGCCCGAGGCGGCGGGGGCGATCGTCGTCGAGGTCGGTCCGGAGGCCGATCTGTCGGGCGTGCGCGTGCTGCTGGTCGAGGACGACGCCAGCGTCCGGGCCATCACCGAGGGCGCGCTTTCGGAAATGGGCTGCATCGTCGTGGTCGCCGAGCACGGCCACGCGGCCCTGGCGCGCCTGGAGGCCGAGCCGCCGTTCGACGTGCTGTTGTCGGATCTGGTCATGCCCGGCGGCGTCAGCGGCGTCGAACTGGCCCGCATCGCCGTCCAGCGCGACCCCGACATGGCCGTGCTGCTGACCACCGGCTACGCCGGCGACCGCCTGGCCGCCGCCCTGGAGGACTCGCCGTGGCCGGTCTTGCGCAAGCCGTTCCGCATCGAGCAGCTGCGAAGCGCGCTGGCCGAAGCCATCCGCTGATCCCTCTCCCCTTGCGGGAGAGGGTGGCCTCCCGGAGGGAGGTCGGGTGAGGGGTCTCTCAAACATGAAACGCCGCGACAGCCGATCAGCCGTCGCGGCGTTTTTCGTGGGTGCGACCCCTCATCCATCGACTTCGTCGACACCTTCTCCCGCAAGGGGAGAAGGAAAACGCCAAGGAACCTCCCCCTGTGGGGGAGGCGATCGCGCAGCGATCGGTGGGGGGAGCGGCTGCGAAATCGGCCAAAGCACGGGAAGCTGAGAACGGCCCCCCACCGGCCTTCGGCCGCCTCCCCCAGAGGGGGAGGTTTCTACCGCCTTCTGCTCAAGCCCCCCAGCAGCCCGCGCATGATCTCCCGACCCGCCTGAGACGCCACCGTGCGGATCAGCGACTTGGCGAAGGTCTCGGCCATGCCCTGGCGGTTTGACGCCCGAGGCCGCGAAGCCCGCGCATCCTCGCGCTCCTCCTTCGCCCGCTCGCGCTCACGCACCTTCTCCTCGGCCGCCCGCTGGCGCTCGGCCTCGGCCGCGTCCTCCGCGGCGGCGGCGTCCTTCTGGGCCTGGGCGGCGCGGCCCTGCAGGGTCTCGTAGGCCGAGGCGCGGTCCTGCACCTGGTCGTAGAGGCCGGCGACCGGGCTCTTGGCGACGGCGGCGGCGCGTTCCTCCGGGGTCAGCGGACCCAGGCGCGAGGCCGGCGGACGGATCAGGGTCTTCTGCACCACGGTCGGCGCGCCCTTGGCGTCGAGCACCGAGATCAGGGCCTCGCCCACGCCCAGGGCCTGGATGGTCTCGGCGGTGTCGAAGGCCGGATTGACCCGGAACGACTGCGCCGCCGCCTTCAGCCCCTTCTGGTCGGCGGGGGTGTAGGCGCGCAGGGCGTGTTGCACCCGGGCGCCCAGCTGGCCCAGCACCGCGTCGGGAATGTCGGCCGGGTTCTGGGTGACGAAATAGATACCCACGCCCTTGGAGCGGATCAGCCGCACCACCTGCTCGATCTTCTCGATCAGCGGCTTGGGCGCGTCGTTGAACAGCAGGTGCGCCTCGTCGAAGAAGAAGACGAGCTTGGGCTTCTCCGGATCGCCCACCTCGGGCAGCTCCTCGAACAGCTCCGACAGCAGCCACAGCAGGAAGGTCGAATAGAGCTTGGGCGACTGGATCAGCTTGTCGGCCGCCAGGATGTTGACGTAGCCGCGCCCCGTCACGTCGATGCGCATGATGTCGGAGAGCTTCAGGGCCGGCTCGCCGAAGAAGTGCTCGGCGCCCTGGGTCTGAAGGGTCAAGAGCTTGCGCTGGATCGCGCCCACCGTGGCCGGCGAGACGTTGCCGTACTGCGTGCCGATGTCGGCGGCGTGGTCGGCCACGTATTTCAGCGCCGCCTGAAGATCCTTCAGGTCCAGCAGCAGCAGGCCGTCCTTGTCGGCGACGTGGAAGGTGATGGTCAGCACCCCTTCCTGCACGTCGTTGAGCTCCAGCAGGCGCGACAGCAGCACCGGCCCCATCTCCGAGATGGTGGTGCGGATCGGGTGACCCTTCTCGCCAAACAGGTCCCAGAAGATGGTCGGCGGTGCGCCGGGGGCGAGCGCGATGTCCATCGAGGCGGCGCGGGCCAGCATCTTCTCGTTGGGCGTTCCCGGGGCGGCGACGCCCGAGAGGTCGCCCTTCACGTCGGCGGCGAACACCGGCACCCCGGCGTCGGCGAAGGCCTGGGCCATGATCTGCAGGGTCACCGTCTTGCCGGTGCCCGTCGCACCGGCCACCACGCCGTGGCGGTTGGAGCGGTCCAGCCGCTGCGTCACGGGCCCTTCGCCGAGTCCGATAAGGATCTCGCCGTCGCCGATCTCCAGGGTCATGCGCAACTTCCCTACATGATTGAGGCTTAAGCCTAGCTCTAAGCCTTGTCCTTCGCCATTCCGGCTGAACAATGGTCCCCAAGACTTACGTCAAAAGAGATTCCCGTCGATGACGACCGCTCCGCCCTCGATCACCAGCCGCAACGCCGTCGTCTTCCTGGCGGTGGTCGCCGCCGGCGCGGCCATGTACTTCGCGCGCGACATCCTCACCCCGCTGGCCCTGGCCGCCTTCCTGGCGGTGATGATCGACAGCTTCGCCCGGGTGCTGAGCAACCGGGTGCCGAAGTTCCCGCAGCGCCTGGCCCTGCCGATGGCGATCCTGCTGTCGCTGCTGCTGTTCGGCGGCTCGGTGTGGATCGTGGTCGACAACGGCGCCGAGTTCGTCGGCCAGGCCAAGGCCTACGCCCCGCGCCTCAACGAGGTGATCGCCAAGGTCACGGGCCTGGTGGGCGTCCAGGTGCCCCCGACCATTGACGACCTGATCGCCCAGCTCAATCCGCAGCAATATGTCGGCGCCGTCGCCGGCAGCCTGCAGAACTTCGCCTCCAACGCCGTGCTGGTGCTGATCTATCTGGGCTTCATCGTCGCCTCGCGCCGGGGCTTCTCGCGCAAGATCGTCGCCCTGTTCCCGCATCACGCCGAGCGCGACCGCTCGATGGCCCTGTTCCAGCGCATCCGCAACGGGGTGGAGCAGTACCTGTGGATCCAGACCGTCACCGGCCTGATCATCGCCATCGCCGCCTGGGCGGTCATGGCCCTGGTCGGGCTCGACAACGCCTTCTTCTGGGCCTTCCTGATCTTCATCGCCAGCTACATCCCGATCCTGGGCGGGGCCGTCGGCTGCATCCTGCCGCCGCTGTTCGCCCTCGTGCAGTTCAATCACACCCTGCTGCCGGCCATCATCCTGGCCGCCGCCCTGCAGGTGATCTACTTCGTGGTCGGCAACGTCGTGCTGCCGCGCATGCAGGGCGACAGCCTGAACATGGACCCGACGGTGGTGCTGCTGTCGCTGGCCGTCTGGGGCGCGCTGTGGGGCGTCACCGGCATGTTCCTGTCCACGCCGCTGACCGTGGCCGTGATGCTGATCCTGGCCCAGTTCGACGGCACCCGCTGGATCGCCATCCTGCTGTCGGAAGACGGCGATCCCAGCGGCGAGAAAGCCGTCGAGCACGGCCCTGCGGGCGTTGCCAAACAGGGTTCTACGAGAAAAAAGCCAAGTTTGAAAAAAGGGGCTTAAATTCCGAAAAGGCGCGCCTATCTAAGTCTCGTACCGGGAGCCCCCACCCCGGTCCCGCGCGACGCCAGCCTGCTTTACCTGGCGCGTCGTAAGCGGAAACAGCCCGCCGCTCCCCCCAAGGCGGGCCTGCGCCGCCGGTCTCCCCCCACCGGCGGCGCTTCCGTTTCCGGACCGCATTTCCGAACAATCAATGGTCATCCGGCTGGGCTAGAAATGTGGGTGGCGCATCCTTCGGAATTTGGCAGTTTAGGCAAAATATTGTTCGGTTCTCAGGCGCGTGTGTTGAACGCGCGTGGGAAAGGGCTAGGTTGTCGCCAAAAATTCGCGAGGAAATACCCATGGTCGGCGAAAATGACCGCAAGGCGAACCAGCAGGCGTCAAACGCTCTGAGCGCGGCCCTGGCCGCGGCGCTGGGCGGATCGCTTTCCCCGCCCCAGGCTCAGTTCGCGGCCCTGGCGTCGGAAGACTGGTCGGCCGAGGAGCTGCCCGGCGTCGGACCCGCCGAAGTGGCCGCCGGCCTCGCCGAGCTCTGGCGCTTCGCCGAATCCGCCGCCGACCAGCCCCTGGCCCTGCGCGTCCGCGCGGCCGAAGGCGGCGACGTGCTCGAGATCGTCCAGCCCGACCGTCCCTTCCTCGTCGACAGCATCATGGGCGCCATCGCCGAGACCGGCTTCTCGGTGCGCGCCATGTTCCACCCGATGGTCGAACTGGCCGGCCAGCGCCGTTCGCTGATCCAGGTCTGGCTCGAGCCCGTCGGCCAGGACCGGGAAGCGGCCCTGCTGACCGCCGTCCGCGACGCCCTGGCCGACGTCCACCTGGCCGTCGACGACTTCGACGCCATGCGCGCCTTGATGCGCCGCACGATCGACGAGTTGCGCGGCGCGGGCGTCGACCTCCCCGCCGACGAGCGGGCCGAGGGCCTGGCCTTCCTGGACTGGCTGGAAGGCGACCACTTCGTGTTCCTGGGCGCGCGGGTCTACGACTACCCCCGCACCGCCGACGGCGGCTATGCGGCCGAGGAGCCGCTGTACCAGCCGGAAGGCAGCCTGGGCGTCCTGCGCGACCAGACCCGCACCGTCCTGCGCCGCGAGAGCGAGCCGGCGATCCTGTCGCCCCAGGTCCGCGACCACCTGCTGCTGGGCGCGCCCCTGGTCGTGGCCAAGTCGAACCTGCGCTCCAAGGTCCACCGCCGCGGCTACATGGACTACGTCGGCATCCGTCGCTACGGCCCCGACGGCAAGCCCTCGGGTGAGGTCCGGTTTGTGGGCCTGTTCACCGCCGAGGCCTACGAGACCCCCGCCCACGAGGTGCCGCTGATCCGCCGCAAGGTCGAGCATGTGCTCGACCAGGCCGGCAAGGATCCCGACAGCCACAACGGCAAGCGCCTGCGCAACATCCTCGAGACCTGGCCGCGCGACGAGCTGTTCCAGATCGAGGAGGGCGACCTGCTCTCTATGGCGCTGGGCGTGCTGCACCTCTACGACCGTCCGCGCGTGCGCCTGTTCACCCGCCGCGACCCCTTCGACCGCTTCATCTCGGCCCTGCTGTTCGTCCCGCGCGAGCGCTATGACTCCGGCGTGCGCCAGCGGGCCGGCGAACTGCTCAGCCAGGCCTTCGACGGCCGCGTCTCGGCCTATTATCCCAGCTTCTCCGACGCCCCCCTGGCGCGCGTGCACTACATCCTCGGCGTCAAGCCGGGCCAGCACGGCGATCCGGATCTGGCGGCCCTGGAAGCGGCCATCGCCGAGACCACCCGCACCTGGGACGACCGCTTCGAGGCCATCGTCCGCGAGCGCGGCGCCACCCGTCCGGTGGTCGACACCCTGGGCCGTTGGGCCGGCGCCTTCCCGCCCGGCTATCGCGACCAGTACGACGCCGCCGAGGCCCTGGCCGACATCGCCGTCGTCGACGACCTGAAGTCCGGCGAGGCCGTGCGCGTGCGCGCCTTCCGCCGCGAGGGCGACGACGCCCTGACCTTCCGCTTCAAGCTCTATCGCCCCGGCGCGGCGGCCCCCCTGGCCGACGTGCTGCCGATCCTCGAGCACATGGGCCTCAAGGCCCTGATCGAGGACGGCTTCAAGCTGAAGCCGATCGTCGACGGCCTGATCTCGCCGACCTGGGTGCACGAGTTCGTGCTGCGCGACGAGCAGGGCGAGCATCTGGCCTTCGCCGACGTGAAGGGCGCCTTCGAGGCCGCCTTCGTGGCCATCTGGACGGGCCGCGCCGAAAGCGACGGCTTCAACCGCCTGGTGCTGGAGCTGGGCGTCGACTGGCGCGAGGCCGCCCTGGTCCGCGCCCTGGCCCGCTACCGCCAGCAGACGGGCCTGGACCCGTCGCAGGCGGTGCAAGAAGCCGCCCTGGCCGACAATCCCGGCGTCGCCCGCCTGATCCTGGATCTCTTCCGCATCAAGTTCGACCCGGCCATCGCCGCCGACCTGGAGGCCCGTAAGGAGCAGGCCGTCGCGGTCGCCGACAAGATCACCGAGGCCCTGCAGGCGGTCGAAAGCCTCGACGCTGACCGGGCCCTGCGCCGCATCGCCGCCCTGGTGGGCGCGATCCAGCGCACCAACTTCTACCAGACGGGCGAGGACGGCGCGCCCAAGCCGCACATCAGCTTCAAGATCGCCTCGCGCGAACTGGCCGACCTGCCCGCGCCCAAGCCCTATCGCGAGATCTACGTCTCGGCCCCGCATGTCGAGGGCGTGCACCTGCGCTTCGGTCCCGTCGCCCGGGGCGGCCTGCGCTGGTCCGACCGCCGCGACGACTTCCGCACCGAAGTCCTGGGCCTGGTGAAGGCCCAGCAGGTCAAGAACGCCGTCATCGTGCCGGTCGGCTCCAAGGGCGGTTTCTATCCCAAGCAGCTGCCGCGCGGCGGAGATCGCGACGCCATCCAGGCCGAGGCGATCCGCGCCTACAAGACCTTCCTGTTCGGCCTGCTCGACATCACCGACAACATCGACGCCGACAACAAGGTGATCGCGCCTGACTCCGTGGTCGTCCACGACGGCGAGGACCCCTATCTGGTCGTCGCCGCCGACAAGGGCACGGCCACCTTCTCCGACATCGCCAACGGCGTGGCGGAGTCCTACGGGTTCTGGCTGGGCGACGCCTTCGCGTCCGGCGGGTCGGTCGGCTACGACCACAAGGTCATGGGCATCACCGCCCGCGGCGCCTGGGAAGCGGTCAAGCGCCACTTCCGCGAACTGGGCAAGGACATCCAGACCCAGCCCTTCACCGTGGTCGGCGTCGGCGACATGTCGGGCGACGTGTTCGGCAACGGCATGCTGTTGTCCAAGCAGACCAGGCTGCTGGCCGCCTTCGACCATCGCCACATCTTCCTCGACCCCGATCCGGATCCCGCGATCTCGTGGGAAGAGCGCGATCGGATGTTCAAGCTGCCGCGCTCGTCCTGGGCCGACTATGACGCCAGCAAGCTCTCCAAGGGCGGGGCCATCGTGCCCCGGAACCAGAAGGAGATCCCGCTGTCGCCCGAGGTCCAGGCCATGCTCGACCTCAAGGCCGCCAGCGTCTCGCCGGCCGAGCTGATGACCGCGATCCTCAAGTCGCGGGCCGAGCTGCTCTATCTCGGCGGCATCGGCACCTATGTGAAGGCCAAGGGCGAGACCAACGCCGACGCCGGCGACAAGGCCAACGACGCCATCCGCGTCAACGGCTCGGACCTGCGGGTCAAGGTGGTGGGCGAGGGCGCCAATCTGGGCCTCACCCAGGCCGGCCGCATCGAGTTCGCGCAAAGCACCGGCCACCTGAACACCGACGCCATCGACAACAGCGCCGGCGTCGACAGCTCCGACCACGAGGTCAACATCAAGATCCTCACGGGCCTGCTGGAGCGCTCGGGCGACCTTACGCGTCCCAGCCGCAACACTCTGCTGGCCTCGATGACCGACGACGTCGCCCATCACGTGCTGGAGCACAACTACGACCAGACCCTGGCGCTGACCCTGCTGGAAAGCGACAGCGTCGAGGAGCTCGACTCCCACGCCCGCTTCATGAGCGAGCTGGAAGGCCGCGGCCGTCTCGACCGCAAGGTCGAGGGCCTGCCCGAGGCCGCCGTCCTGGCCGACCGCGCCCAGGCCAAGAAGGGCCTGACCCGGCCGGAACTGGCCGTGCTGCTGGCCTACGGCAAGCTTGATCTGTTCGACGACATCATCGCCTCGCGCGCGCCGGATGATCCCTGGTTCCAAGCCACCCTGCACGGCTACTTCCCCAAGGCGCTGGGCGTCTATGCCGACGCCATGCAGAAGCACCGCCTGAAGCGCGAGATCATCGCCACGGTGGTCGGCAACCAGATGGTCAACATGTGCGGCCCGACCTTCCCGAGCCGCCTGAAGGCCGCCGCCGGCTGCGACGTCGAGGCCCTGGTGGTCGGCTTCGCCGCCGCCCGCGAGATCCTCGGGATCGACGCCCTGTGGGACCAGGTCTCGGCCCTGGACAACCAGGCCGGAGCCGACGGCCAGACCGCCCTCTACAAGGCTCTGGCCTACGCCCTGCGCAGCCTGACCTTCTGGCTGGCCCGCCGCGCTTTCCGCGACAAGTCGAGCGTCAAGCAACTGGTCGAGGCCTACGGTCCGTCGGTCGCCGCCCTGAAGGGCCTGACCCCGACGATCCTGTCGACCTTCGAGCAGAAGACCACGGCCAAGCGCGCCAAGGCCTATGTCGCCGACGGCGCCCCGCAGGCGCTGGCGGAAGCCGTCGCGGCCCTGCAGCCGACGACCACGGCCGCCGACCTCGTCGACATCGGCAACGCCTCCAGCTGGAGCGTCGAGAACGTCGCCCGCCTCTACCACCAGGTCGGCGCGGCGCTCGGCTTCGACCGCCTGCGCTGGGCGGCCGGCCAGTTCGTCGGCGGCGACAGCTTCGAGCGCCTGGCCGTCCGCCGCCTGATCGAGGACCTGCTGTTCGAGCAGGCCGCCATCACCCAGGCGGTTCTGAAGTTCGCCGCCAACGCCCAGGCCGGCGACGACGAGTCCTCCGCCAAGGCCGCCGTGACCTCGTGGGCCGCCCTGCGCGCCGACCGCGTCAAGGCCGCCAAGCGCACGGTGGAAGACATCGAACAGGCCGGCGGCGGCTGGACCTTCGCCAAGCTCACCATCGCCAACGCGGCGCTGCGCGAGCTGTCGGTTCAGGGCTGACCCGGATCCCTCTCCCCTTGCGGGAGAGGGTGGCCCCGCGGAGCGGGGTCGGGTGAGGGGTCTCTCAGACATCGAACGCCGCGACAGCCGATCCGCTGTCGCGGCGTTTCCGTGTGTGCGACCCCTCATCCGTCGACTTCGTCGCCACCTTCTCCCGCAAGGGGAGAAGGAACCGGCTGACGCCGCCCGCGAACCTCGTCACCATCCCCCGACTCAACCCCGGGGCAAGCGCCGCATGGCCGCCGACAAAGACCGTATCCTCCTGCTCGACGCGCTGCGCGGCCTCGGCGTGCTGGGCATACTGCTGTGCAACGTTCCGGGCTTTGCCTTTCCGCTCGATCTCAGCGACAGCGTGACGGCCTGGCCGTTCGGGACCGGGCCGCAGACGATGTCGGTGTGGCTGGTCACCCAGTGGCTGTTTCAGCGCAAGTTCGTGACCCTGTTCTCGATGCTGTTTGGGATCTCGATGTTCCTGGTCGGCGGCGACAAAAGTCAGGGACGTGGTCCGCTCCTCTATCGGCGTCTCTTCTGGCTGCTGGCCTTCGGGATCGCCCACGGCTTCGCCATCTGGTGGGGCGACGTGCTGCTGAGCTACGCCCTGGCCGGCTTCGTGGTAGCCCAGGCGCGGTCGTGGCCGGCGCGGCGGTTGCTGGGCTGGGGCGTGGGGGTGTGGCTGGTGTTCGCCGTCCTGACCGCCCTGGGCCTGGCGCTGCTGTCGGGCGAGGCGCCGTCCGAGACCGCGGCCGAAGCCGCCCGCGAGGCGGCCAAGGGCGCGGCGGCGATCGCGGCCTATCGCGGCGACTTCATCCAGTCGATGACCATCAACGCCCGCGAGCGGCTGGAGAGCCTGCCCTACGAGCCGATCATCTTCCTGCTGACGACCAGCCTGATGATGATCGGCCTGGGCGCCTTCAAGACCGGCGTCTTCACCGGCGAGGCCTCGAAGCGCACCTACGGCGTGCTGATCGCCGTCGGCCTGCTGGCCCTGGCCGCGACCGGCTGGGCCTATTTCACCTTCGTGCTGGGCGGCATGGCCCAGCCGGTCCTGCACCTGGCCGAGGGCCTGCAGACCATCACCGCCCCCCTGACCACCCTGGCCTATGTCGGTCTGATGGCCCTGGCCGCGCGTTCGACCGGCGTCTGGCGCAAGATCCCCGCCGTGCTCGCGCCGGTCGGCCAGATGGCCTTCACCAACTACCTCTCCCAGTCCTTGATCATGACCGCCATCTTCTACGGCGGACGCGGCCTTGGCCTCTACGCCCGCCTCGACCGCCCAGCCCTGGCCCTGATCGTCGTGGCGATCTGGATCGTCCAGATCCTGTGGTCGCGGTGGTGGCTGGAGCGCTTCACCATGGGTCCGCTGGAATGGATCTGGCGCCGGCTCTATCGCGGCCCCGCGCCGCTGCGGCGGGCGTGATCCCTTAATTTCTCCCGTCATTCCCGCCCTTGTGGCGGGAACCCCTCTTTCAGCCGTAAGGGCGGAAGAGGCGGGTCGCCAGCGATCCGCCGCAACTTCACGTGCGTACGGAGCCAGGGGTTCCCGCCACAAGGGCGGGAATGACGGGTTGATAAATGGCGCCGTTGAGCCATCGTCCGTGTCGGTCACAAGAAACCGCCGAGCGAACGGCGTGCGTCACATGTCTGTCGCCGCTCGTCGCTAACGCCGCTTGCAGACGCCGTGGGCGTCCCGTCGGGGAGTGCGTACAATGAAGATCGATCGTCGCGGGCTTCTGGCCCTGCTCGGCACGGGCGCGGCCACGCCGGTCGCCGCCGCCGCTCCCAAGCCCTTCGAGGGCGAGGTGAAGTTCCTGCACGGCCTGGCCTCGGGCGACCCGCTGGCCGACCGCGTCATCCTCTGGACCCGGGTCACGCCCCAAGGCGCGACGGCAGGCGGCGCCACCGCCCCGGTCGCCGTCCGCTGGGAAGTGGCGACCGATCCGGACTTCAAGACCCTCGTCGCCCAGGGCCGGACGCTCACCGACGCCGGCCGCGACTGGACCGTGAAGATCGACGCCACGGGCCTCAAGCCGGGCACGGACTATCACTACCGCTTCCGCGCCCTGAAGGCCGGCAAGCCGGTCGGCGAGGGGATCACGGGCGCGACCCGCACCCTGCCCGAAGGCGGCGTCAAGGACGTGGTCCTGGCCGTCACCTCGTGCTCGCTCTATCCGAACGGCTACTTCAACGCCTACGACGCCATCGCCAAGCTGCCGCGCGTCGACGCCGTGCTGCACCTGGGCGACTACATCTACGAATACGGCGGTGGTCCCAAGGACTACGGCATGAGCTCGCCGGTCGCCGCCCAGCGCCAGCCGGATCCGCCGCACGAGATCGTCAGCCTGTCGGACTATCGCCGCCGCCACGCCCTCTACAAGACCGACCCGATGCTGCAGGCCGCCCACGCCCGCGCGCCGTGGATCGTCGTCTGGGACGACCACGAGACCGCCAACGACAGCTGGGTCGGCGGGGCCGAGAACCACGACCCCGACAAGGGCGAAGGCGACTGGGCCGCGCGCAAGGCCGCCGCCCTCAAGGCCTATTACGAGTGGATGCCGATCCGCGAGCCGTCCAGCGGAACCCTGCCCGAAGCCGCTTGGCGCCGCTTCCAGTTCGGCGATGTCGCGACCCTGCTGATGGTCGAGACCCGTCTGACCGCCCGCACCGAGCAGCTGACCTACGAGCGCGACCTGCCCAAGACCGCCGACGGCAAGCCCGACATCGCCGCCTTCGTCGCCAAGTGGAAGGATCCGTCGCGCCGGATGATGGGCGAGGGCCAGGAGCAGTGGCTGGCCCGCGAGGTCGACGCTTCGGTCAAGGCCGGCACGGCCTGGCAGGTTCTGGGCAACCAGGTGGTCATGGCCCGCGTCGCTCCGCCCAACCTCAAGGCCACGATGGGCGACGAGAAGTTCGACGCCATGCTGGCGGCCCTGCCCGAATACGCCCGCGGCCGGGTGGCGGGGGGCGTGGCCATGTCGGCCTTCGACATCCCCTCCAACCTCGACGCCTGGGACGGCTATCCGGTCGATCGCCAGCGGGTCTACGACATCTTCAAGGCCAGCCAGGCGACGCCGATCGTCCTGGCCGGCGACAGCCACATGTTCTGGGCCAACGAGCTGTGGGACGACGCCGGCTCGACCCGCGTCGCCGCCGAGTTCGGGGCCACCTCGGTCACCTCGCCCGGCTACGGCGACATCATGCCCGGCGCCCCGATCGGCGAGGCCTTCGTCCAGCGCAACAAGGAAGTGAAATACGCCCACCCCAGCGCCAAGGGCTTCGTCCTGCTGACGCTGGAAAAGGGCAAGGCCGTGGGCGAACTGATCGCCGTCTCGACCATCCTGTCGACCGACTACACGACGGAAGTGCTGAAGACGTTCGTGGTGACGCCGGCGGATGGCGGCGGTGTGAAGGCGCTGAGCGAAATCTGATCCTTCTCCCCTTGCGGGAGAAGGTGGTGGCGAAGCCGACGGATGAGGGGTCTCTCAGATGGGAGACGCTTCATCCGGTCTGGCCGTCGCACGCGGCTTCGAGGTCTGAGAGACCCCTCACCCGACCTGCTGCGCAGGCCACCCTCTCCCGCAAGGGGAGAGGGATTTCCTATCGCCGCTCCAGCGCCAGCCGCAGCCCGAACGCGATGAACACCCCGCCGCTGATCCGATCCAGCCAGCGCACCACGGCCGCTTCCCGCAGCAGGCCGGCCAGCGGGGCGGTGGCGGCGATCAGCAGGCCGGCCCAGGCCAGGCCCAGCAGCACGTGGATCCCGGCCAGCAGCGTGCCGAACACGCCGGGGTTGGCGCCCGCCGGGATGAACTGCGGCAGGAACGAGATGTAGAACACCCCGACCTTGGGATTGAGCAGGTTGGTGAACAGGCCGCGCCGGAACGAGTCCGCGATCCCGCCGCCGGTCGGCGACACCGCCCCCGGCTCGAAGCGGTCGCGGGGCTTGATCAGCATCTTCACGCCCATCCACACCAGATAGGCCGCGCCCGCCCACTTCAGCGCCGTATAGGCCAGTTCCGAGGCGGTCAGCAGCGCCCCGGCCCCGAAGGCCGCGGCCATGCCCCAGATCAGGCAGCCCATGCCGATGCCCATGGCCGCCGCCGCCGCCCGGCGCGGGCCCTCGGTGGCGGCGCTGCGCAGCACCAGGGCGGTGTCGAGCCCCGGCGTGATGGTGAGCAAGCTGGCGGCCAGGGTGAAGGCGACCAGGGCCTCAGGCGTGGTCATGGATGTGGTCCTCCTCCCGCTCGACCAGCTGGCCGTTCTCCCAGACGCGATAGAAGCAGGAGCGGAAGCCGACGTGGCAGGCGCCGCCGTCGCCCTGCGGGCGCACCTTGATCACCACGGCGTCCTGGTCGCAGTCGACGCGGACCTCGCTGACGATCTGCAGTTGGCCGCTGGTCTCGCCCTTTTTCCAGAGGCCGTTGCGCGAACGGCTGAAATAGTGCGCGACGCCCGTCTCCAGGGTGAGTTTCAGGGCCTCGTCGTTCATCCAGGCCAGCATCAGGATCTCGCCGGTGTCGGCGTGCTGGGCCACCGCCGCCACCAGGCCGTTGGCGTCGAAGCGCGGAGCGAGGGCCGGGCCGCGTTCCAGGGCATGCTTGTCGGGGGCGGAGGGGAAGAAGGCGCTGGTCATCAAAGACATATGGCGCAACACCCCCGGTTTGGGCTAGCCTCCCGCATCCGGCGGGGGACGGGAAAAGACGGGACGATGGACCTCAAGTCCAGGATCAAGGGCGGCGTGGCGGATTTGGACCGCTGGGCGCGGCCCTGGGCTGAACGCTCGAAGGCCAACGCGTGGGCCTACGAATTCCTGTTGTTCGGCCTCAAGCAGGCCTGGGCCTGCCTGTTCGGCGGCCTGATGCTGGCCCTGCTGGTCGGCACCTTCCTGTTCTGGCCCAAGGACGCGGCGCTGGCGCGCTACGACTTCCTCGTCATCGCCTCGGTCGCCATCCAGGCGGCCCTGCTGCTGCTCAAGCTCGAGCGCTGGGACGAGGCGGCGGTGATCCTGATCTTCCACCTGGTCGGCACGGCCATGGAGATCTTCAAGACCGCCCACGGCTCCTGGATCTATCCGGAAGACAGCGTGCTGCGGATCGGCGACGTGCCGCTGTTCACCGGCTTCATGTACGCCTGCGTCGGCAGCTACATCGCCCGCGCCTGGCGGCTGTTCGACTTCACCTTCGTGAAGTATCCGCCGTTCTGGAGCGCCCACATCCTGGCGGTGCTGGTCTACGTCAACTTCTTCACCCACCACTATGTGACCGACATCCGCCTGGGCCTCTTCGCCCTGTCGGCGGTGCTGTTCGGCCGCACCTGGATCGTCTACACGCCCGACCGCCAGGCGCGGCGCATGCCGCTGCTGCTGGGCCTGATGCTGGTGGCGCTGTTCATCTGGTTCGCCGAGAACCTGGGCACCTTCGCCGGGGCCTGGATCTATCCCAGCCAGGCCGGCGGCTGGCATATGGTCGCCATCGAGAAGCTGGGGGCCTGGTACCTGCTGATGCTGATCAGCTTCGTCCTGGTCAGCCTCGTCCACCGCCCGCTCGACGCCTGCGTCGAGCGCCTGCGCGAAGGCATCCGCGCGGCGGCCTGAGGGGCGTTCCAAGGGGCGCGTCGAGCCGGAGAAATCCCGCCGGGATCGCCCGCTTCGTGCTATGATGATCCATGCGCCGAAGAGCGCGCCAAGGGGTTCCGTTCGCGGCGACCTCGACCTGGTTCGGCGGCCCGCCGGTTTCATGCCGGCGTCGTTCGTGGGCCTTTTCGTTCAAGGCCGTTTTCGTTCATCGCCGCCGACGTCCGGCGCGCCGTCCTATCGCCAGGACGTGCGTCGGCGCGCGCCTGGAGATCCTCGATGTCCCGCTTCCCGCCGACTGACCCGCCGATCGCTTCGCAGGCCGAAGGGCGTTCGCCGCGCCTGTCGCGGGATCTTCGCCTGCTGGCCCTGTCGGATGTCCTGCGGCGCTATGCGGCCCGTTTCCAGCCCGACCTCAACGCCGCCGGCCTGCTGGCGCATCGCGCCATCGCCGCCGCGTTCGCCAAACCGGTCGCCGCCGCCGACGCCAAGGGCGCGATGGAAGCCGGGCTGCGCGCCCATGTCGACGACAGCCTTGCCGACCAGGCCGCGAAGACCCCTCCTCCTGGCCGGCGCTCATGAGCGCCCGCAGCGTCAGTGGAAGCGAGCCGTTCGGGCGCCACGACTACGAGATCACCTACGGCTGGCGTGACGAGGCGCTCAGCGTCACGATCGGCGGCCAGCTGGCCACCCCGCCGGTCATCGGCGACATCTACACCCTGGGCTCGCCCGACGGCGGCATCCAGGACTTCACGGTCATGCAGATGACGCGTGAGCGCGGACTGGGCTGGGTGGCGCGTTGCAGCGCCGCGGCTCGCCCGCCCCGCCTGGAGGGCTCCGATGACTGAGGAAACCGACCGCATCCAGCGGGAGAACGAGTATCTCAAGCGCCGCAACGCCCAGCTCCAGGCCGAGGTCGGCGACCTCACGGCCGAGGTGGTGCGGCTGCAGCAGCGCCTGGGGGCGTTCGCCGTCCGCGCCGCCGTCGCGCCCAACCCGCTGTCGGGCGGCCAATAGGATGGCGCTCTCGCCCGAGCAGGTGACGGCCCTGCGCAATCTCGCCCGCAAGAAGCAAGGCCACGACGTCGACTGGATCAACATCGCCGACGCCCGCGGCCTGACCGAACTGGGCCTGGCCGAACGCGGCCGCACCGGCTGGATCATCACCAGCGCCGGCGAGGCGGAGCTCCTGGCCTACGAGCGCAGCTAGAATCCGGGGAGGCTCGCAGGCCCAGATCCTCCCCCTTTGGGGGAGGTGGCCCAGAGGGCCGGAGGGGGTAGCGCGGCGTCGGCCGCCCAAACCCCCTCAGTCGCTTCGCGACAGCTCCCCCAGAGGGGGAGCATCTATCGGCCTATTTCCGGGTCACCAGATCCATGAACCGCTGCTGCAGGACCTTGTCGGTCTTGAACACGCCGCGGAACTGGGTGGTGATGGTCGAGACGTCGTGGTGGTGCACGCCGCGGGTGCTCATGCACTGATGCTCGGCGTCGATCAGCACGGCCACGCCGGCCGCCGAGAGGTGGTCCTCGATGGCGTCGGCGACCTGCATGGTCATGGTCTCCTGGGTCTGCAGGCGCTTGGCGAAGATCTCCACCAGGCGCGCCAGCTTCGACAGCCCCACGACCTTGCCGGTGGGCATGTAGGCCACCCAGGCCTTGCCCAGGAACGGCGCCATGTGGTGCTCGCAGTGGCTCTGCACGTCGATGCCGCGCAGCATGACCATGTCGTCATAGCCCTGCACGTCCTCGAAGGTGCGCGACAGTTCCTTGGCCGGATCGCCCGTATAGCCGGCGAACCACTCGCCATAGGCGTCGACCACGCGCTGGGGCGTGTCGAGCAGGCCCTCGCGGTCGGGGTTGTCGCCGGCCCAGGCCAGCAGGGTCCGCACCGCGGCCATGGCCTCGTCTCGGCTGGGGCGCTGGGCGGGTTCAAGATCAAGACCGGCGTTGTCGTCAGAGCCGATCAGGGTTCGCTCGCGGGTCAGTGCGTCCATGTTTTCGAAGGGGGCTTTCCACGGGCTGAGTTGCGCCGGAGCGCCGTTCGCCCCGGAATTACGCGTGCCACCCGTTAAAGGGCGCGCCTCTCACGTCGCAAAGACGTGGTTCGAAGGCTCGCTCCCCGCTATATGGGTCCGGTTTTTCGTTCCGACAACACCCTTCCGCTGCGTCAAGGCGACCGAGTTTTCATGACCATCAGGCTCTACGACACCATGGCGCGCGAGAAGCGCGACTTCGTTCCCGCCGATCGCGACCGGGTGACGATGTATGTCTGCGGACCGACGGTCTACGGCTACGCCCACATCGGCAACTTCCGTCCGGTGGTGGCCTTCGACGTGCTGTTCCGCCTGCTGCGCCACGAATTCGGCGACGAGGCGGTGGTCTATGCCCGCAACGTCACCGACGTGGACGACAAGATCAACAAGAAGGCCGCCGACGAGGGCGTCGAGATCAAGGTCATCACCGACCGCTATCTCGCCGCCTATCACGAGGACGCCGACGCCCTCGGAGCCCTGCGCCCGACGCTTGAGCCCAAGGCCACCGACCACATCGACGCCATCGTCGAGATGATCGGCAAGCTGATCGACAATGGCTCGGCGTACGCCGCCGAGGGCCACGTGCTGTTCGACACCCAGAGCTTCGCCGACTACGGCCAGCTTTCGGGCCGTCCCCTGGACGACATGATCGCCGGCGCCCGCGTCGAGGTCGCCCCCTACAAGCGCCACCCGGCCGACTTCGTGCTGTGGAAGCCGTCCAAGGAAAACGAGCCCGAGTGGCAAAGCCCCTGGGGCGCGGGCCGTCCGGGCTGGCACATCGAGTGCTCGGCGATGATCGACAAGCAGCTGGGCCTGCCGATCGACATCCACGCCGGCGGCATCGACCTGCAGTTCCCCCACCATGAGAACGAGGTGGCGCAAGGCCGCTGCGCCCACGGCCTGCCGACCTACGCCCGCTACTGGATGCACAACGGCTTCCTCGACATGGACGGCGAGAAGATGTCCAAGAGCCTGGGCAACGTCATCATCCCGCACGAGCTGGTGAAGACCACGCCGGGCGAGGTGGTGCGCTGGGCCCTGCTGTCGGCCCACTACCGCCAGCCGTTGGACTGGACGCCCGAGCTGCTCGAGCAGAGCAAGAAGTCGCTGGACCGTCTCTACGGCGCCCTGCGCCGCGCCAAGGACGTCGTCGCCGACCAGGCCGTCGAGGCCCCGCAGGAGGTGATGGACGCCCTCTGCGACGACCTCAACACGCCCGCCGCCGTCGCCAAGCTGTTCGAGGTGTCGAGCGCCATCGAGAAGGCCGTCACCGCCGGCGACCTGACCGAGGTGGCGATCCACAAGTCGCGCCTGCTCGAGGCCGGCGCCCTGCTGGGCTTCCTGCAGGCCGATCCCGACGCCTGGTTCGAGGGCGACGCCTCCGACGACCTCAAGGCCCAGGTCGAAGACCTGCTGGCCCGCCGCGTCGCCGCCCGTGCCGCCAAGGACTGGACCGCCGCCGACGCCATCCGCGGCGACCTCGACGCCCTCGGCGTCGTGGTCATGGACAGCCCGACCGGCGCCACCTGGCGCATGAAGGACTAGATCAAAAAAGGCTCCCTCCGAAGAGGGAGCCTTTTTCATTTTCCGTAAAATCCCCGCGAAAGCGGGGACCCAGGCTTTTTCTGAAACCCGCGGCGCTCGACGATAAAACACCTGGGCCCCCGCTTTCGCGGGGGGGTTACGGGTTTGTTATCAGGCCGTCGCCGTCGCCTCGGTCTGGCGGCGGTCGTCCCAGACGGCGATGGCCCAGACCACGAAGCCGCCCAGGGCCAGGGCGCAGCCGACCCAGCCGGTCGAGCGCCAGCCGAAACCCGAGGCCACGGCCAGGCCGGCCAGCCAGGGGCCCAGGGC
This sequence comes from Caulobacter sp. SRI_008, assembly GCF_057586355.1. Taxonomy (NCBI): domain Bacteria; kingdom Pseudomonadati; phylum Pseudomonadota; class Alphaproteobacteria; order Caulobacterales; family Caulobacteraceae; genus Caulobacter; species Caulobacter sp. SRI_008. The sequence continues at coordinate 43,034 of NZ_JBYCZS010000012.1, read as the reverse complement.
GTTGGCGGTGTTGAAGGCCGAGTGGTTGAGGGCGGCGGCCAGGGTCTGGGCCTCGCCCGCCACGTCCATCAGGCGGGTCTGCAGGGCTGCGCCGAGGCCACCGCCGCAGCCGATCAGGAACACGACCGGGACCAGGGTCCACAGGCTGCCGACGGCCAGCGGGTAGAGGGCCAGCGAGGCGGCGCTCCACAACAGGATGACGCCGACGGCCGGCATCAGGGCGCGGTCGGCGGCCCAGGCGCAGACCAGGGTGCCGGCGGTCATGCCCAGTCCGAACACCATGAGGACGCCAGGCAGGGCGGCCGGCGAGGCGTGGGTGACCTCGATCAGGGTCGAGGCCAGATAGGTGTAGACCGCGAACATGCCGCCAAAGCCGATGGCCCCGATGCCAAGCGTCAGCCAGACGCGGCGGCTGGCCAGGGCCGACAGCTCGCGCAGCGGGCTGGCGTTCTTGGGCGCGGCGTCGCGCGGGGCCAGCAGATAGACCGACAGGGCGGTCAGGGCCGCCAGGGCCGCGACGATGACGAAGCCCCAGCGCCAGCCGATCCACTGGCCGACGGCGTTGGCGAGCGGCACGCCGACGATGGTGGCCACGGTCAGGCCGATCATCACCCGGGCCACGGCCGAGGCCCGCTTGTCGGGCGCGGCCAGCGAGGCGGCGACCAGGGCCGCGACGCCGAAATAGGCGCCGTGCGGCAGGCCGCTGAGGAAGCGGAAGAGGACCATGGTCTCGAAGTTGGGCGACAGGGCCGACAGGCCGTTGCCGACCGCGAACAGCACCATCAGCCCGACCAGCAGGGTCCGGCGGGCGATCTTGGCGGCCAGCACGGCGATGATCGGCGCGCCCACTACGACGCCCAGGGCGTAGGCGCTGATGGCGTGGCCGGCGGTCGGCTCGTCGACGCCCAGGGTGCGGGCGAAGTCGGGCAGCAGGCTCATCGAGGCGAACTCGGTGGTGCCGATGGCGAAGCCGCCCAGCGCCAAGGCCAGTTGCACGAGGGCCGCGGAGGGGGCGCGGCGGTGGGACGGATCGGCGCTCATGGCGGACCTTGCTGGGCGGATGCAGCCAAGCCTTTCACGCACGCGCCTGTCGTCCGCCCGAGCGCTGGCTCGACGGACACGGCGCGCGGTTAGGGCCGCGCTGCGGTTGGATGAATGCGTGCATAGCTATTCACTCGCCAGCCGGCGCGCAACCCTCTAAACAGGCTCGCGTGGGGAAAAGGGTGCGAGGGATCGCCGCATGAGCGGAAACTGGCGACCGCCGTCGTCGATCGACGTGGCCAAGGCGGCGGGGGTGTCGCAGTCGGCGGTGTCGCGCGCCTTCACGCCGGGCGCCAAGATCGCCGAGGCTACGCGCGCCAAGGTGATGGCCGCCGCCGAAGCCCTGGGCTATCGGCCCAACCTCCTGCCCAGGATCTTGCAGACCAACCGCTCGGGCATCGTCGCCGTGGTCGTGGGCGGCTTCTACAATCCCTATTTCGCCATGACCCTGGAGGCCTTCTCCAAGGCCCTGACGGCGGCGGGGCGGCAGATGATGCTGGTGCGGGTCGACAGCGACCGCATCCTCGACGGCGTCGTCGATCAGCTGGCCGGCTATCGGGTGGACGCCGTGGTCTCGGCCCTGGCCCTGACTTCGCAGGAGGCCGCCGACCAGCTGTCGAAGCTGCGCATTCCGATCGTCACCCTGAATTCGGACCTGGCGGGCGACTGGATCCGCTCCGTGTCGTCCGACAACTTCGCCGCCGGCGAGGCCGCCGCGCGGTTGCTGCACGAGCGGGGCGGGCGCCGGTTCGGCTTCGTCGCGGGCCCTGCGGACAGCCCGGCCCAGGTCGCCCGCGAAGCCGGTTTCGCCCATGGCCTCGCGAGCCTTGGCCTGTCGCCGGCCGTGCGGGCGGGCGGCGGCTACGACTACGCCAGCGGGGCGGAGGCGGCGAGGGTCCTGTTTGGCAGTGAGGCGCGGCCCGACGCCCTGTTCTGCGCCAACGACCTGGCGGCCTTCGGCGTGATCGACACCCTGCGCGACGCGTTTGGTCTGAGGGTTCCGGACGACGTGCTGGCGGTCGGCTACGACAATCTCGACATGGCCGGCTGGTCCCCCTACCGCCTCACCTCGTTCGACCAGGACATCGAGGCCCTGGTGGCGATGGCGATGGAGTTGCTGGGCTTGGAGGCGGGGGCGACCTGCGTGGCGCGGGTCGTGCCGGCCCGGTTGGTCGAGCGCGAGAGCACGCGATCAGGCTAGCGCCGTGGGCGCTTTCGCAGGGTCGATTTTCAGGGGGTAATGGCGGAGAGGGTGGGATTCGAACCCACGGTGCCCTTCCAGGCACGCCGCATTTCGAGTGCGGTACATTCGACCACTCTGCCACCTCTCCAGGGGGTCTTCGTGGCTGGCTTGGGGCCGGCCTTGAGTGAGGGCGGGATACCTATCCGCGCCGCCGAAAGAGCGCAAGAGGCTCTGGTGCGCTTTTCTGTCTCAGGGCGCAATTTCCTGCGTCGGGCGGCGGCTTGATCCGCGTCCGGACCGTGGCGGCTCAGGCTTTCGGGTAGAGAACCATCTGGGTGCAGCGGAAAAGGGCGATGGTCTTTCCCGTGCCTTCGGCCGTGACGACGGCGTCCCAGACCTGGGTGTTGCGGCCGCCATGGATCAGTTTGGCCTCGCAGGCCACGCCGCCGTCGCGGGCGGTGCCGAGGAAGTTCGACTTCAACTCGATGGTGGTGAAGCCGGTCGCGCCCTCGGGCAGGGAGACGACGCAGCCGTAGCCGGCGGCGCTGTCGGCCAGGGCGATGACGGCGGCGGCGTGCAGGAAGCCGTTGGGGGCCATGTGATGGCTTTTGACGTCGAAGCGTCCGCGCACCAGGCCTGGCTTGGCCTCCAGCCATTGCAGGCCGAGGTGGTCGGGCAGGCTGCCGGCCTGGACGGCGGTGAGGTTGGCGCTCTGGTCGTCGGCCATGGCGAGGCCTCCTAATGCTTCACGTGCGAAGTATTAGGCGCGCCGAGGGCGATGAAGGCAAGTCCGTTTTTAAAGCGAACTGATATTCCGCAACGGAAAGCGGACCCCGGCCTCGTCGGGATAGGGCAGCTTGCCCGAGCGGACGGCGACGTCGAGGGCGGCGATGGTCAGGGCCGAGGGCGCGGGCTTGTCGCCGGCGCGGCGGGCGACGAACTCGGCTTGCGAGACCGCGTCGCCGGCGTCGGGATTGTCGGCCTTCTGGGCGGCCACGGTCGTCTCGCCCTGGCTCGACAGCAGGCGGGTGTCGTCGGGCAGCGAGAGCAGCTTGCGGGCGTCGGCGAACAGGCCGGCCGCATCGGCGCCGGGGGCGTCGCTGTCGGGCAGGCCGGTGGGCAGAAGAGCGTCGCCGACGAAGACCACGTCGCCGGCCTTGTAGGCCACGGCGCCGGGCAGGCGGCCGGAGAGGGCGATGGGGTGGAACTCGATCCCGCCCATGATCAGCGGCTCGTCGTCCTCGCGGGCCAGCTTGTCGAAGTCCCAGCCTTCCAGGTCGACGCCCTCGGCGCCGAGCGCCGGAACCAGGCGCTGCAGGCTTTCCAGCACGTGGGCGCCGATGGCGACCGAGGCGCCGGTCTCGTATTTCAGGTGGCCGGCGGCCGAGAGGTGTCCGGTGTGGACGCCGGTCTCGAGGATCCAGGTCGGGCCCAGGTCCTTTTCGCGAATGTCGGCGATGATGCCGTCGACGAAGGCGGTCGAGGTCTCGCCGGTGGCCGGGTCGAAATCGAGCACCGGATCGACGATGGCGCACAGCAGAGTGGCCGGATCGGCCACGAGATAGGTCACCCGCCCCGTGGCGGCATGGTGATACGCAGTGATGTCCGGCTGCATGCTTACGCCTGAAGGTCCCCGATTGCTGGGCACCATGACGGCAAGCCGTTAAGCTTCGGCGAACGCCGGAACGGGACTCGTCTGAACCCGAATTTTACGGACGGTCGTCGATGTCGCAGGGGCGCTGGGCGCCGCGCATCTGCGTGGCCCACAGCGGTTCGATGTAGCGGCCGTCGTCGGCGCGGAGACCGCTCGCACAACGTTCGGCGGCCGAACCGCGACCGGTCATGTCCAGCGACAGGGCGATCGACTGGCTCTTGCCGCCGCGACCATAGCCGTAGGGGCCGTAGCCGAGACCGCCATAGCCGTAGCCCCCATAACCGTAGCCGTCGTAGCCATAGCCGCCGCGGCCGTTCTTGCCGTACTCGGTCTGGCTGACGGCGACGCCCAGGGTGCCGTTCTCGCCGACGGGATAGAAGGCGGTGACGCCCATGTGGCGATAGCCGCCGGTGCCGACGCCGACCTCGACGCTGCCGTGGATCTTGCGCTTGGTCGGGCCGTCCTCGTCGGCGCGCGTCAGGTTCAGCGGGCCGCCGCTGTCATCGACCGTCTTGACCGGCGAGGCCTTCAGCCAGGCGTCGATCTGCTCCTGGGTGGTGAGCGGACGGGTCGCGGCCGGCGCGGCCGGCGCCGGGGCGGCTTCGGCCTGGGCTGGGCTCGTCGTCGTCTTGGCGGTGGCCACCACCTCGTCATCGGCGCCGGCGGCGAACACGACGGCGGGCGCGGCCAGAAGCAGCAGGGCGGGAACCAGGCGGGCGGCGAAGGACATGGGACAAATCTCCAGCCCTTTACCGATAAGCGGGCGGTCAAGCCGAATTAGGGCGCGAATATTGCTCCGACGCAAGGCGGTTCAACGCTTTCGGCGGCGCGCCCGGCTGACGCTTTCCGAGGTCCAATACTCGGGTGGGAGCTCGAATTTGCCGCGCTGGTCGAATGCGCGGTCGCCGCGCAGGGCGCCGGCCCGGAAGAGGCGCCAGCCGCGCCAGGCGAGGAAGGCGACCCAGGCCAGGGAAGCCGCCGCGACGATGATCCAGCCGGCGAGGGCCGCGGGTGGAGCCAGGTGCGGTTTCAGGAAGGCCATGGCGAGCACCAGCAGGCAGGCCGGCAGCGGGGCGGCGGTCCTCGGCTTTGCCAGTTCGCGATCCACGAAGCGGCGAAAGCGCGGGTAGGTGCGACCTCGGGCCATCGTCTACAGCGCCTCCAGCCCCGCCTCGACGGCGGCCATGTCGGGCGGCAGGGGCGTTTCGAAGCGCAGGGTCTCGCCGGTGACGGGATGGACGAAGCCGAGCAGGGCCGCATGCAGGGCCTGGCGGGCGAAGGCGGTTTCGGTCAGCACGGCCTTGACTGGGGCCGCCGGGGCGCCGGCGCCGTAGACGGGGTCGCCCAGGCACGGCGAGCCCTTGCTGGCCATGTGCACGCGGATCTGGTGGGTGCGGCCGGTCTCCAGCCGGCAGGACACCCGGGCGGCCAGGGGCTTGGCCCCGTCGCCGCCGAAGGTGCGCTCGACCCGATAGTGGGTGGTCGCCTCGCGGCCGCCGCTCTTCAGAACCGCCATCTTCTTGCGGTCGTGCGGCGAGCGGCCCAGCCGGGTTTCGATCGTGCCGGACGAGGGCTGCGGCGCGCCGCGCACCAGGGCGACGTACATGCGGTCGATGTCGTGGGTCGCGAACAGGGCCGAGAGGCCGCGATGGGCCGCGTCGCTCTTGGCCGCGACCATGACGCCGGAGGTCTCCTTGTCGAGCCGGTGGACGATGCCGGGGCGGGCCACGCCGCCGACGCCCGACAGGCTGTCGCCGCAGTGGGCCAGCAGGGCGTTGACCAGGGTGCCGGTCTCGCTGCCCGGCGCCGGGTGCACGGCCATGCCGGCCGGCTTGTCGACGACGATCAGGTGGGCGTCCTCGTAGAGCACGCTGAGCGCAATGGCCTCGGGCTGCGGGATCGCCGGGGCCGGCGGCGGCTCGACCACCAGGTAGTCGCCGGCCTGGGCCTTGGCCGAACCGCTGGTGACCGGGCGCGGCTCGCCGCCGGCGTCGAGGCGGAAGACCCGGCCCTCGGCCATCAGGGCCTGCAGGCGGGCGCGGGACAGTGCGTCGAACAGCGCCGCCAGGGCCTTGTCCAGCCGCTGGCCGACCAGGTCGCCCGACAGTTCAGCCGTCAGGCGCCGTTCGCCTCCAGCGGGCGCATCCAGCAGGTCTTCGACGTCGTCCTCGGCTTCAGCCACGCTGTTTCACGGCTCCTTCACAACCCCGTCGCGTAAGCGACACCGCCGCTCCCTACGGGCGGGGCCTCGTACAGTTGTTTTGAGGGGAATAGTCCATGCGCGCCATCCGCACCACCACGCTCCGAGGCACGCTCGCCGGCGCGAGCCTGCTGGCCCTGGCGATCGCCAGCCCCGTCCTGGCCGCCCCGGTCGCGGCGGAAGGCGACGCGACCGCCGCGCCGACCCAGGTCGACGAGCTGATCGTCACCGTCCAGAAGCGCGAGCAGAAGGTGCTCGACGTGCCGATGGCCCTGACGGCCTATTCCGGCGAGAAGCTCGACGAGCTGGGCCTGCAGGAGTTCGAGGAACTGGGCCAGTTCGTGCCCGGCTTCGACGTGCAGAACCAGTCGCCCAACAACCCGGGCTTCGTGATGCGCGGCATCACCTCCGACAGCGGCGAGGCCACCAACGAGCCCCGCGTCTCGGTCTACCAGGACGGCGTCTCGATCTCGAAGTCGCGCGGCTCCTACGTCGAGCTCTTCGACCTGGAGCGGGTCGAGATCGCCAAGGGTCCGCAGTCGACCCTCTATGGTCGCGGCGCCCTGATCGGCGCGGTCAACATCATCCAGGCCAAGGCCAAGCCGGACTTCGACGCCAGCCTCAAGGTCGAAGGCGGCGACTACGGGTACTTCATGGCCGAGGGCATGGTGAACGCCCCGATCACCGACGCCCTGGCCGTGCGTCTGTCGACCCGCGTCAAGAAGCGCGACGGCTATGTCGAGAACCTGCTGGGCGGCGAGGATTTCAACTCGACCGACACCGTGGCCGCGCGCCTGGCTGTCAACTACACGCCCAACGACCGCTTCAAGCTGGACGTGCTCTACAACTACCAGCAGGACAATCCGTCAGGCACCTCGTTCAAGTCGTTGACCTACGCCCCGACCGACCCGACCACCGGCAAGGTGATCGGCGACCTGGGTCGTAACTCCGGCGCGGCCCTGTCGACCGTCGATGGCTTCGAGAACGGCCAGCCGCTGGGCCTGGACCGCCGCCTGTGGAGCCTGACGGCCCTGGCCAGCTACAAGCTGAACGACACCCTGACCCTCAACTCGACCTCGGCCTACCGCTACTTCAGCGGCGAGGAAGTGTTCGATCCGGACGGCTTCTCGCTGCCGCTGTTCGTGTTCGCCGAGGACGCGCAGGGCAAGTCGGCCAGCCAGGAGTTCCGCCTCAACTACGACGCCGGCGGCCGCGTCACCGCCTTCGGCGGCGTCAGCATGTTCTGGGAAGACGGCAGCCAGCGCGTGCCGCTGCGGATCAACGAGAAGATCGCCTACCTCTTCCTGACCGGCCAGCTGTCGATCCCCAACGGCCTGTCGACGACCGTGATCAACGCCATCCCGGCCCTGTCGGCGCTGTCGTCGGGCCGCACCGAGGAATACACCAACTACGGCAAGACCAACTCCTACGACGCCTTCGCCGACTTCACCTTCAAGGCCACCGACCGCCTCGAGCTGACCGCCGGCCTGCGCTACACCTACGACGACAAGACCAGCGGCTACGGCGCCTGGATCAGCAGCCCGTCGATCATCGGCGGCAGCACCGCCACCGTCACCCGCGGCCTGATCGTTCAGCCGGTCTCGACCTACTACAAGGACTTCACCGACAGCGGCGTCACCTGGCGCCTGGTGGCCCGCTACGAGCTGGCCGACGACGTCAACGTCTACGGCTCGGTCTCGACCGGCCGCCGTCCCAAGGTGCTGACCGGCGCCAGCCTCAGCGAAGTGCCGGCCGAAGAGGTCACCTCCTACGAGGCCGGGGCCAAGGCCGCCCTGCTGGACCGTCGCCTGACCGTGGACGGGGCGATCTACCGCTACGACTACGAGAACTTCCAGACCAGCGGCGTGACCAGCACCGGCACGGCCATCACCATCAACGCCGGCGAGGCTAAGACCTACGGCTTCGAGGGCCAGGCCAACTTCCAGGCCACGTCCGACCTGCTGGTGTTCGCCACCTACGGCTACAGCCACGCCCGGTTCGGCAACGGCCGGTTCGAGGGCAACCACTTCCGCCTGTCGCCCGACCACTCGTTCTCGCTGGGCGTGAAGGCCTCGCGCGACACCGGGATCGGCAAGTTCACCTTCCTGCCGACCTGGACCTGGCAGTCGGAACAGTTCTTCGACAACAACAACGACATCGCCGCCCTGCAGAGCACGACGGGCGTGATCAAGGACACTGTGCAGGACGAGGTCCAGAAGGCCTTCGGCCTGCTGAACCTGCGCCTGACCTACCAGCCCAAGGACAGCCCGGTGACCTTCGGCGCCTTCGTCACCAACGCGCTGGACCAGGACTACATCAAGGACGCCGGCAACACCGGCGACGCCTTCGGCATCCCCACCTTCATCGCCGGCGAGCCCCGGTTCATGGGGGTTTCGGTGTCGTTCAAGCACTAGGAGCGAGACCCTTCTCCCCTTGCGGGAGAAGGTGTCGCCGAAAGGCGACGGATGAGGGGTCTCTCAGACTTCTGACGCCGCGACAGCTGACAAGCCGTCGCGGCGTTTCTGTACGCGCGACCCCTCACCCGACCTGCTTCGCAGGCCACCCTCTCCCGCAAGGGGAGAGGGAACGGGTTTGCGATCTCACGCGGTGAACCGCTGAGTTGATCGGAGAGGGCGCGGGGCGTCCGGGCCTCGCCCGGAGCTGTGAGTTTGAATACCGTTTCGACGAAGCTGGACGCCCCGCGCGATCGTTGTGCCTCAGGCCGGGGCGCGCGGGCCTCTTCCGCCCTTCACCCCCTTCGGCTTGTGCCTTCCCCGGAACCGGGCTGTAAGCTTCGCTAGCCATCGCGTGCAGACAGAAGGCGCCGGAGCGGACCCTCGGACGGGCGGGAGCCTATTGGGCAGACTCCCGATGGATGGGTTTACGTCCCCCACCCTCATTTAAGCCTGGCCCGGCCCTGCTCTCGCAGCTCCGGCGGCCCCGCTCGATCGCATCGCCGTCGCACGCTTCGGGCCGGATCCTTGCGCCCTCTCCCTGCGACGGGACAGCTCTGATTATGCAGCGGGTTTCAGCGCGTCTGATCCAGAGCGCTGAGAAAGTTGCAAGTGGCTGGATTGGTTGGGGTTTGATCCGAGATCGCCGGGGATTGAGGGCGCTCTATCCCCATTGGCGTCCCTTCTCCCCTTGCGGGAGAAGGTGGCGGCCGAAGGCCGTCGGATGAGGGGTCTCTCAGATGGGAGACGCCCCGCCCGGCCTAACCGCTGCACGCGGCTTTCAGTTCTGAGAGACCCCTCACCCGACCCTGCTCCGCAGGGCCACCCTCTCCCGCAAGGGGAGAGGGACCAGGCGGCTGCGCTTTCGCGGGGATTTTACGGGGGAGGGGGCCGAAAAGGGACTCTCCCTCTCGGCAGGATCTTAAGTGAACAGCCCCGGCTTCGGCGCGACCGCCCGCAGCGCCGAAGCGAAGTAGTCCTGGACCTCCTGGAACAGGTCCGGCCGGTAGATGGCGCGCGGGTCGTTGGCCTTGTCGTCGTCGAAGGCGTGGGTGGCGTCGGGGTAGAGCTTGAGGTCGACCTTGACGCCGTCGGCGCTGAGCCGTTCCAGCGCCTTCTTGGGATAGCGCCAGCCGACCACGCCGTCCTTCTGGCCCAGCACCGACCACACCGGCGGCGCGCCGGGACCCCAGCCCCGGCGGCTGGTCATCGAGGGATAGGCCGCATACGGATAGACCAGCAGCGCGCCCTTCACCTGGCGGCGCAGGGCGACCGCGTCGGCGTCGGCCAGGCCGGTGGCCGACGGGGCCGAGGTTCCGGCGGCGTAGGCGTCCATGATCGTCCAGGCGCCGTGGCTCCAGCCGGCCAGGAACACCTGGTCGGCCCGCGCCCAGCTCTGGGTCTTCAGCCAGGCCAGGGTCCCGAACACGTCGGCCGCGCGCTTGGCCCCATGCAGGGTCATCAGGGTGCAGACGAAGAGCTTGCCGTCGAGCGTGCTCATGCCGCGCGGCGCGAACGAGTCGAGCACGATGGCGGCGTAGCCGGCCTTCACTGCGACCTCGGCATAGGTCTCCAGGAACGGGGTCTTGCCGCCGCAACCGTGCAGGATCAGCGCCACCGGGAAGGGGCCCAGGCCCGCGGGCTTGAACACCCGCGAGCGCGAGACGACCTTGGCTCCCCAGGATGTGCTGTCCATCTAGCTTCCCGTCTTTATCTCCGCGCATCCCCGCGAAGGCGGGGATCCAAGCGGGCTTTCCGGAACCTCAGCTTGGGCCCCCGCCTTCGCGGGGGTAGTCGGATTTGGGGAGCCTTGAAAGCTCCCCAAAGACCCTAGTGGCGGAACACTCGCACGCCGGTGAAGGCCATAGTGAGGCCAAGCTTGTCGGCGGCCTCGATGACCTCGGGGTCGCGCATCGAGCCGCCCGGCTGGATGATCGCCGTGGCGCCGGCTTCGGCCGCCTGGATCAGACCGTCGGCGAACGGGAAGAAGGCTTCCGAGGCGCAGGCGCAGCCACTGAGGTCCAAGCCAAAATCAGCTGCCCGAAGGGCAGCGATGCGGGCGCTGTCCTTGCGGTTCATCTGGCCGGCGCCGACGCCCAGGGTCTGGCCGGCGCGGGCGTAGACGATGGCGTTGGACTTGACGTGCTTGCCGATCTGGAAGGCGAACAGCATGTCGCGGATCTCTTCCTCGGTCGGCTGGCGCTTGGTGACGATCTTCAGGTCGCCGGCCTTGATCCGCGCGTCGTCGCGGGATTGCACGAGGAAGCCGCCGGCCACGCTCTTGAAGGTGTCGCCGGTCGACAGCGGATCCGGCAGGCCGCCGGTGACCAGCAGGCGCAGGTTCTTCTTGGCGGCGAAGACGGCGATCGCGTCGTCGTCGGCTTCGGGCGCGATCACCACCTCGGTGAAGATCTCGACCATGGCCTCGGCCGCCTCGCGGGTCAGACGGGTGTTGACAGCGACGATGCCGCCGAAGGCCGAGGTGGGGTCGCAGGCCAGGGCCCGCTCATAGGCCTCGCGCTGGGTCGCGCCCAGGGCCACGCCGCAGGGGTTGGCGTGCTTGATGATGGCGACGGCCGGGCCGGCGGCGGGATCGAACTCGGCGATCAGCTCGAAGGCCGCGTCGGTGTCGTTGATGTTGTTGTAGCTGAGTTCCTTGCCCTGTAGCTGCTTGGCCGTGGCCACGCCGGTGCGGGGATTGGGGAAGGTGTAGAAGGCCGCCTTCTGGTGCGGGTTCTCGCCATAGCGCATCGTCTGGCGCAGCTCGCCGGCGATCGCCTTGCGGGCCGGGAAGTCCTGGCCCAGCTGGCCGGCGAACCAAGCCGAGATGGCCGCGTCATAAGCCGCCGTCCGGGCGTAGGCGCGGGCCGCCAGGGTCTTGCGCAGCGAGAGGGTCGTGCCGCCGTCGGCCTTCAGGGCTTCGAGCACTTCGGCCAGGTCGGCCGGGTCGGTGCAGACCGAGACATAGCCGTGGTTCTTGGCCGCCGAGCGGATCATGGCCGGGCCGCCGATGTCGATGTTCTCGACGCACTCTTCGTAGGCGCCGCCCTTCGCGACGGTGGCCTCGAACGGATAGAGGTTTACATAGAGGATATCGATGCCGCCGATGCCGTGGTCGGCCATGGCCTTCGCGTGCTCGGGAGCGTCGCGCACGCCCAGCAGGCCGCCGTGGACGATGGGGTGCAGGGTCTTGACCCGGCCGTCCATCATCTCGGGGAAGCCGGTCAGGTCCGACACGTCCTTCACCGGCAGGCCGGCCGCGGCGATGGCCGCCTTGGTGCCGCCGGTCGAGACCAGCTCGACGCCCGCCTCGTGCAGGACCTTGGCCGCTTCGACCAGGCCGGTCTTGTCGGAGACCGACAGCAGGGCGCGCTTGGGGGCGACGAGATCGGGGGCGGACGGATAGTCGGGGGCGGCGGGCACGGGGGACTCCGGGTCTGGTTGCGGTCAGAAAGGAGCCCAGGCGCGCGGCATATGCGTCTCGAGCTCCCCGGTGGTCACCCACCTTCAACGCCAGTCACTCGAACGGCGCGGAACATACGGAGGGGGGGCGGGGAGTCAATGCGGCGTCGAAGCCCCGTTCAGACGTTTTCGAGCGGTAGGGGCGCGCCGGCTCAATCCTCGAATTCGAAGGCCAGCGAACTCGCGATTGGAATATCGGGGATCGAGAGTCCTTTGAGGAGGAAGATCGGACTTTCGACAGGCTCCTCCCCGCGTTTGAGCATCCATTCAAGTGAGGCCTCCGCACGCACAACGCGGCCGTCGGGGCATGTGATGACGGCGATCAGGCGTCCCTGCGCGGGTAGGCCGGCGGGAAGTTGCGGAACCACGACGAGCCCGCGTCCCGCTATCTCGAAAGTCTCGACGATCCGCACGGGCGCCGCCCCCTTGTCAGCCCGCCGGCGCCGTCAGCAGCACCTCGACCGCCACGCCGGCCGCCGCCAGCGCCTGGATGTCCGCCGCCTCGACCGGCGCCGCGACCAGCCGCACGACCTGGCGGCCGCTGCGGGCCAGTTCGATCAGCTGTTCAGGCGTCGCCTCGGCGGCCGACAGGCGGTGAGCGTCGCGGCGGGCCATGGTGACGACCTCGGGGTCGGCGGCCTCGTCGATAACCAGCACATCGGCGGCCGACAGGGCCCGCACCGCGCGCAGGGTCAGCAGGTCGGCCGGGCCCTTGCCGGCCACGAAGCGGACCTTGCCCTCTTTCTTGACGCTCTTGGCCAGGGCGTCGCGGAACAGGGCGCCGGCCTTTTCCATGTCGCCGGTCATGGCCGCCTGGGCGGCCTCGCCCGACAGCGCCTCGCGCAGGAAGGCGCGGCGTTCGTGCAGGGTGGGCAGGGCGCCGCGCACCTCGCTCTGGAAGTTGCGCATCAGGGCCGCGACCCGGCCGGCGCCCTCGGGCACCTGGGCCTCGATGTCGGAGCGCAGCATGGTGGCCAGCACGGGGGCCGCGCCGCCGGTGCCGACGGCGGCCACCACCTCGCCGCGGTCGATGACGGCGGGGGTGTTGAAGTCGCACATGTCGGGCTTGTCGACGACGTTGACCAGCACCCCGGCGGCGCGGGCGGCGCGGGCGGCGGCCTGGGCGAACACCTCGTCGGCGCTGGAGATGAAGGCCAGCACCGCGCCCGTATAGGAGCCGGGCAGGAAGGCCGCGTGGCCGTCCAGCCGCACCAGGGTGGCGGGCGAGCCGTCGAACAGCCGGGCCTTGGCCTCGGCGCCTTCGCCGGTTCCGGCGATCACCACCTTGCGGCCGGCGAGGGGGAAATAGGCGGGGAAGGAGTCCAAGGCAGCGCGTCCTCGTAAAGGCGTCGTGCGTTCAAGCTAGGGCGCGTCGGCCAAGAACGTGAGGCCTTTCGCGCAACAGGCGTGGCGGAACCGGCTTTCCGAGCATCCTTGGGGCGATCTTGGCGGCGTTAAATTTCACTGGCGGAGCCTCGGGAGAACGGTGTTAGCTGCCCCAAGGGCAGGAGGCAGACGCATGGCGGCGAGCTTGGACGTCAACGGCAAGACGATGTCGGTCGAGGCCGATCCCGATACGCCGCTGCTGTGGGTGCTGCGCGACGAGCTGGGCCTGACGGGCACGAAGTTCGGCTGCGGCCTGGCCCAGTGCGGGGCCTGCACGGTGCATGTGAACGGCGATCCGGTGCGCTCGTGCGTCACCCCGATCGCCGCGCTGTCGGGCGCCAAGATCACCACCATCGAGGGCCTGGGCGGGGCGCATCCGCTGCAGCAGGCCTGGGTGAAGCTGGACGTGCCGCAGTGCGGCTACTGCCAGTCGGGCCAGATCATGTCGGCCGCCGCCCTGCTTGAAGCGAATAAGAAGCCGACCGACGACGACATCGACGCGGCCATGGGCGGCAACATCTGTCGCTGCGGCGCCTATCAGCGGATCCGGGCGGCGATCAAGCAGGCCGCGACGGGCCAGGCGATCCCGGTGGTCGCCGCGCCGGCGGTCGTCGCCGAACCGGCCAAGGAGGCCGACATCGACGAGGCGATCTCGGCCGCCTCGGGCGCGACGTCGCGGATCCAGCGCGGAGAAGTGCGATGAACGCGCCCGTGAAATCCGAAGGGTTCAGCCGCCGCGAGGTGGTGGTCGGCGCGGCGGTGGTCGGCGGCGCCCTGGTGGTCGGCTGCTCGCCGGCCGACCTGATGAGCGCCGGCTCGAAGGTCGAGGTCGGGGCGTTCGGCCCGTTCATCCGCTTCGAGCCGGACGGCTTCGTCACCGTGATCTCCAAGCACGTTGAGTTCGGCCAGGGCAGCCATGCGGGCCTGGCGGCGATCGTCGCTGAGGAACTAGACGCCGACTGGGCCAAGGTGCGGGTCGAGCAGTCGCCCGCCAACGCCAAGCTCTACGGCAACGGCGCCCTGGGCGCGCAACTGACCGGTGGCAGCTCGGCGATCTCCAACAGCTGGGAGCAACTGCGCAAGGCCGGCGCCGGGGCGCGGGCGATGTTCGTCGAGGCCGCCGCCAACCGCTGGAACGTCCCGGCCGGCGAGATCGTGGTCAAGGACGGGGTGCTGACCCACGCCTCGGGCAAGAGCGCCGCCTTCGCCGACCTGTCGGCCGACGCCGCCAAGGTGACGCCGCCGCAGAACCCGCCGCTGAAGGACCCCAAGACCTTCACCCTGATCGGCACCGATCGGGTCCGCCGCAAGGACGCGCAGGCCAAGGTCGACGGCACGGCCCGCTACACCCAGGACGTCCACCTGCCCGACATGCTGACGGTGATGGTCGCCCATCCGCCGCGCTTCGGGGCCAAGGTCGAGAGCTTCGACGCCGACGCCGCCAAGAAGGTGGCGGGCGTGGTCGATGTCTACGAGATCCCGACGGGCGTGGCGGTGGTGGCCAAGTCCACCTGGGCCGCGCGGCTGGGGCGCGAGGCGCTGGTCGTGCGCTGGGACGAGGGCAAGGCCGAGAAGCGCGGCTCGAAAGAGATCACGGCGGCGTTCCGGGATCTCGCCACCGGCAAGGGTCCGGCCGAGCAGAAGTGGGAGTCGTTCGGAGCCAAGGGTGACGCGGCCCAGGCCGCCGGTGGTGGCGACGCCTTCGAGGCGGTCTACGAGTTTCCCTACCTCGCCCACGCCACCATGGAGCCGATGAACTGCGTGGCGATCGTCGAGGGCAATTCGGTCAAGCTGGTGCACGGCTCGCAGGGCCAGACCCTCGACCAGCTGAACGCCGCCAAGATCGTCGGTACCCTGCCCGGCTCTGTCGAGGTCGAGACCCTGTTCGCCGGCGGCTCGTTCGGGCGGCGGGCGACCTTCAATTCCGACTACGTGGCCGAGTGCGTGCACGTCGCGAAAAAGGTCGGCGGCGGCAAGCCGGTGAAGCTGGTCTGGACCCGGGAGGACGACATGAAGGCCGGCTACTACCGGCCGCTGGTGGTCCACGCCGTGCGGGTCACGCTGGACAAGGACGGCCTGCCGGCGACCTGGCGTCACCGCATCGTCAGCCAGTCGATCATGAAGGACTCGCCGATGCCTTCGAAGGGCGTCGACCAGACCGCCGTCGAGGGGGCGTCGGATTCGCCCTATCTGAAGGCCACGCCCGTCGTCGACGCCCAGGTGGCGTTCCCCGAGGTCGGCGTGCCGGTGCTGTGGTGGCGCTCGGTGGGGGCGACCCACACCGCCTTCGTCATGGAGCACACCATCGACCAGCTGGCCCGCAAGGCCGGCAAGGATCCGGTCGAGTATCGCCGCGCGCTCTACGCCAAGGCCGGCGCCAACCGGCACCTGGCGGCCCTGAATCTCGCCCTGGAGAAGGCCGGCCCGAAGGCGTCGGCTGGGTGGACGCGCGGGGTGGCGGTGCACGAGAGCTTCGGCTCGGTCGTGGCCCAGGTCGCCGAGGTCAAGCTGGTGGACGGCGAACCGCGCGTCGGCCGGGTGGTCACCGCCATCGACTGCGGCGTGGCCGTCTCGCCCGACCAGATCGCCGCCCAGATGGAGGGCGGGACCTGCTACGGGCTTTCGGCGGCGCTCTTCGGCCAGGTGACCCTGACCGAGGGGGTGGTCGACCAGAGCAACTTCGACACCTATCGCGTGCTGCGCTTCGCCGAGGCGCCCAGCGTGGAGACCCACATCGTGCCGTCGGCCGCGCCTCCAAGCGGGGTGGGCGAGCCGGGAACGCCGGTGATCGGTCCGGCGACGGCCAACGCCCTGCTGGCGCTGTTGGGCCAGCCGACCGTCAGCCTGCCGTTCGTCCGAAGCGCCTGACCGGGCGAACTGTCTGATTGTTAACTCTGACGCGTCCGAAATTGACGCCTCACCGGCTGGACGGGAGGCTGTGCTGGGACCATGTTAGCGCCATGGTCGAGCCTGCCGACAGCCTTGGTTTCGAGAAGCTCACGCCTCGTGAGCGCGAGATCCTGCGCCTGATCGCCCAGCACCAGCGCTCGAAGGAAATCGCGCGCCTGCTCAGCCTGTCGCCCAAGACCGTCGAGATGCACGTGCTCAGCGCGCGCCGGCGCCTGGCCGGCATGCCGCGCCGCGACGCCGCCCTGGCCTTCGTGGCGTGGGAACAGCACCCCGGTAATGACTACCGTAGGCAATCGCCGGGCCTAGCCGACGAACCTGAGCCGGTCTCTCCTGACGACAGCAGCGGGAGCGGCCATGAACGACAACACACCCAAGACCAAGACTGGCTCGCCCCCGGGATCGGCCTTCTTCATCGCGAGCTGGAAGTCTCTCGAGGAAGGCCTGACCCTGATGGCGGCCACCCCCGAGCGGGAGCGCCTGGTGCCGGAAACGGTGTCGGCTCTGCGCAAGGCCCAGGCGGCCGGCGATCCTCCTTCGAAGCTGTTGCTGCGAGTTCTCGCGGCCACGGCCTTCCTGTCGGACGACAGTCCGATCAGGTCCGAACGCGGGGAGGTTGGCGCCATGACCTGAGCCCAGCCCAATGGATGGGCCTGATCCTGGTTTCAGCCCTGGCGGCCGGCGTGCTGCTCAGCGTGGTGACCATGGGAGCCCATGAATTCCTCTTCGCCCTCCAGCGGTTCCGCGAGGGCTGGAGCGCCCCGCCGACGAACTGATCGTCGGTCTCGGGTCAGCCAAAAAACCGAATTTCCAACAATCCAAGCCTTTGAACGTGCGGGGGGCGCCCGCGCGAGTGGGAGAGTCTTGCATGAAGCGCAGCGACGCAGCCCGTGCCGGGGCCGAAAAACTGAAACAAGCCGAAGCCGCGATCGACGCGGCCGTGCGTGAAACCGCCGAGCTGATGGGCCTGCTGCCCACGCTGCGGATGGACGCGCAGCTGTCGGCCGTGATCGGCCAGGAAGCCCTGGAGACCCTGGGCGTCACCCTGACCCACATCCTGTCGGCCCGCCGCACCATCGTGAAGGCGCACGGCGATCTGGCGGAAGTCCGCTCGCAGATCGGCTGCGGCGCCCTGGCGCTGGGCGACCTGGGCAAGGTCGAGGGCGGCGACACGCCGCGCACCTCGGGCCTGCGCGCCGTCGACGGCGGTCGGGCCGCCTGATCGTCTCCGGTATGCGCGAAGTTCTAATGGAGGGCGCGGCATGAGCGCGGTCCTGGCGATTATGGATCCGGCCATCGAAGAGGCCGCCGAGTTCGGGCGGTGCATTCGGTCCCTGTGTCCGACCCAGCAGCGTGTGCTGACGGTGCTGCTGCGGCGGCTCGTCGATATGGAAGCGGCGGACGACGCCGATGGCGCGGTGCGCGTCGTCGATGAGATCCGCCGGATTCTCTGCGACGGCGAGAAGACGCGGCACTAGAGTTCCGTCCGCCTAGCGGGCGGTCGCCGATATCCAAGGCGTAAAGCTCCGGCTCGGATCGCACTTGATCCGAGCCGGACTTGCGTCAACCTGGAGCGGTGAAGGGGGGCGTACAGTGTCGGCTTATCTCTATCTTTTCCTGACCCTGGTGATCTGCGGCCTGGCCTTCTGGCGGGGCGGGTCGTCGGAGAAGCGGATCGCGGTCACCCTGCTGGCCGGCTGGGCCGCCTCGCTGGTCATGTTCCGCCACAACCGCATCAATCCCGACGTCGGGGTGATGATCGTCGACGCCGTGGCGGCGCTGATCTTCATCTGGGAGTCGATCCGCTCGCGCCTGCTGTGGACCGTGGCGATCTCGGCGTTCCAGCTGGTCGCCCTGGCCTCGCACGTGGCGGTGCTGATCGACCTGCGGGTGACCATAAACACCTACATGATGAGCCTGGCGGTCTGGAGCTACGCCATCCTGCTGACCCTGGCGCTCGGCGTCTGGCTGCACTGGCGCGAGATGCGGCGGTACGAGGCGATGGAGGGTTAGGCGGGCCTACCGCTCCAGGTCTTCGCGCCGGTCGACGTCGAACAGCACGCCGGGGTCGTCGGTCTCGACCAGGGCGATGGCGTCGCCGGCCTTGGTCAGCACGCCCTGCGCGCCGCGATCGCCGGCCAGGGCGGCGAGATCCTGAAACCAGCGGCGGGCGAACAGCACCGGGTGGCCGCGACGGCCGGCGTGGACGGGAGCGGCGATGCCAGGGCCGGCGCTCAGGGCCTGGACCAGGTCGGCCGCCAGGTCGTGGGGCACGCGCGGCATGTCGCCCAGCAGCACCAGCGCCGCCTCGGCGTCGGCCGGCAGGGCCAGGATCGCCGTGCGCAGCGAGGCCCCGAGCCCCTCGTCAGCTTCGGGCGCGGCCAAGGGTCGCAGGCGGGGCTCGGCCCGGGCCTCGACCAGGGCCAGGGCGGCCGTATCGCCGGGACGCAGCACGACCGTGACCCCGCGCGCCGGCGCGGCCAGGGCCGTATCCAGCGCGTGATCCAGCAGCGGCCGGCCGCGATAATCGGCCAGCAGCTTGCCGCCGCCGAACCGCGAGGCCGCCCCCGCCGCCAGCACGATCGCCTCCAGCCGCATCAGTTCCCTTTCCGCCAGGCTCCGAGACGCCTATTCTATCGCGGATATGACGTCCCCTGACGACACCCCCCGCCTGATCGACGGCTTTGGCCGGGCGGTGAGCTATCTGCGCGTGTCGGTGACCGACCGCTGCGACCTGCGCTGCGTCTATTGCATGGCCGAGCACATGACCTTCCTGCCCAAGGCGGAGGTGCTGACGCTCGAGGAACTGGACCGTCTGGCCTCGACCTTCGTCGGCCTGGGCGTGCGAAAGCTGCGGCTGACCGGCGGCGAGCCGCTGGTGCGCAAGGGGATCATGGAGCTGGTCGAAAGCCTGTCGCGCCACCTGAAGACCGGCGCGCTGGACGAACTGACCCTGACCACCAACGGCACCCAGCTGGCCCAGTACGCCGAGCGTCTGGCGGCGGCGGGGGTGAAGCGGATCAACGTCTCGCTCGACACGCTCAAGCCGGATCTCTTCCGCCGGCTGACGCGCGGCGGCGACGTGGCCAAGGTGATCGGCGGGATCGACGCGGCCCTGGCGGCCGGCCTCCAGGTCAAGATCAACGCGGTGGCGCTGAAGCGCGACAACGCCGCCGAACTGCCGGCCCTGATCCAGTGGGCGCACGATCGCGGCTGCGACATGACGCTGATCGAGACTATGCCCCTGGGCGAGATCGACGAGGACCGCACCGACCAGTTCCTGTCGCTCAGGGATGTCCGGCGCGAGCTGTCGTCCTACTGGACCCTGACCGACCAGGCCTATGCGACCGGCGGTCCGGCCCGCTACGCCAAGGTCGAGGAGACCGGCGGGCGGCTGGGCTTCATCACCCCGCTGAGCCACAATTTCTGCGACACCTGCAATCGGGTGCGCCTGACCTGCACGGGCACCCTGCACACCTGCCTTGGCCGCGACGACGCCAGCGACCTGCGGGCCGTGCTGCGCGGCGGGGCCACCGACGGTGAACTGGTCGCGGCGATCCACGCGGCGATCGGGTCCAAGCCCAAGGGCCACGACTTCCAGGTCGACGCGCCACGGCCGGCCGTGGCCCGCCACATGTCGACGACCGGAGGCTAGGCCATGGCCCGCGTGCTGCTGTTCGGGCGCCTGGCCGACCAGGCCGGCTGGCGCGAGCGCGAGGTCGCGGCGGAAAGCCTTTCCGCCCTGCGCGCTTCCATCGCCAATGACGACGCGGGTCTCGCCGAGGCCCTGGCCGGTCCCGGCGTGCAGGTGGCGGTCGACAAGGCGCTGGTGCGGGGCGAGGCGGCTCTGATCGGCTCGACCGAGGTCGCCTTCCTGCCGCCGATGAGCGGCGGATGATCACCCTGACCGAGGCGCCGTTCGAGCCCGGGGCGCTGCTGACCGACTTCTGCAAGGGTCGCGACGAGACAGGCGCGGTGGCCAGCTTCGTCGGTCTGGCTCGCGCCGAGGGCGGGAATGCGTCGATCCTGGAGCTGGAGGCCTATCCGGGCTTCACCGAAAACGCGATCGCGGCGTTCGCGGTCGAGGCGGCCGGACGGTTCGGCTTGCAGGACTGGCGGATCGTCCATCGGGTGGGCCGGATCGCGCCGGGCGAGGCGGTGGTGTTCGTGGCGACGGCGTCGAAACACCGCCGGGCCGCCTTCGAGGCGTGCGACTTCCTGATGGACTGGCTCAAGAGCCGGGCGCCGTTCTGGAAGAAGGAGCACGGTCCGGACGGCGCCCGCTGGATCGAGCCGACGGCGCAGGATAGGACCGACGCCGAGCGTTGGGATTAGAGCGGGAGCTTTCAGAATGTCGGCAGGCCTCACCCCGGGCGGCGGGATCAAGCCGGAGCTGCCGTTCAAGCCGGTGCGGGTGGCGATCCTCACCGTCTCCGACACCCGCGACGAAAGCACCGACACCTCGGGCGACATCCTGATCGAGCGGGTCAAGGCCGCCGGCCACGACTTCGCCGGCCGGGCGGTGGTGCGCGACGACATCGAGAAGATCCGCGCCACCGTGCGGGGCTGGATCGCGAGCGGAGAGGTCGATGCGGTGGTCTCCACCGGCGGCACGGGCCTGACCGGCCGCGACGTGACCGTCGAGGCGCTGCAGCCGCTGTTCGACAAGGTCATCGACGGGTTCGCGGTGGTTTTCCACCTGGTGTCCTACGCCACGGTGGGGCTCTCGACCCTGCAGTCGCGGGCCACGGCCGGGCTGATCGACGGGGTGTTCGTGTTCTGCCTGCCCGGCTCGAACGGGGCGGTGAAGGACGGCTGGGACAAGGTCATCGGCCCGCAGCTCGACAGCCGCCACAAGCCCTGCAACATGGTCGAGCTGATGCCCCGGCTTCTGGAACGATAGGGCGCCTCGCAAAGTGAGCAAGCTGACCCACATCGACGACCAGGGCCGGGCCCGCATGGTCGACGTCTCCGACAAGGCCTCGACGGTGCGCGAGGCGGTGGCGGAGGGCTTCGTGCGGATGAGCGCCGAGACCCTGGCGCTGGCCGTGTCGGGAACCGGCCGCAAGGGCGACGTCCGCGCCGTGGCCGAACTGGCCGGGGTGATGGCCGCCAAGAAGACGTCCGATCTGATCCCCCTGTGCCACCCGCTGGCGCTTTCGAAGGTGGTGGTCGAGGTCGAGCCGGGCGAGGGCGGGCTTGCCGTCACCGCTCGCGTCAAGACCACCGGTCCGACCGGGGTCGAGATGGAGGCCCTGACCGCCGTGTCGGTGGCCTGCCTGACGATCTACGACATGCTCAAGGCCGCCGAGAAGGGCATGGTCATCGAGGCCGTGCGGCTGGTCGAGAAGACGGGGGGGAAGTCGGGGGATTGGAAGGCCTGATCCTTCTCCCGGACTCCAAAGTTCGTCATCCCGGCCGAAGCGAAGCGTAGAGCCGGGACCCAGGAGACTGGGCTCGGTGGTGAGGCTGGCGCCTTCGCGGCGGTCAGCGCTTCGTCGCTCGCCCCTGGGTCCCGGCTCTCCGCGCTGCGCGCTCCGGCCGGGATGACGGCTATATTGAAAGCGTTTCGGCGTGCGCCCTTCTCTCCAGCGCCGGCTGTCCATGGCGCGCCGCGATGATCTCGCCGATGACCGCGATCGCCACCTCGAACGGGGCCTTGCCGCCGAGATCCAGGCCAATGGGCGCGCGCAGCTTGGCCAGATCCCGCTCGGTCAAACCCTCCGCACGCAACGCCGCGATCCGTTCGGCCAGCCGCCGCCGGGCGCCCAGCAGGCCGACATAGGAGGCGGGCGAGGGCAGGGCGGCCAGCAGGGCCTCGTGGTCCAGGACCAGGTCGTGGCCGCACACCGCCACCGCCGTCCAGGGATCCAGGCCGATCGCGGCCAGGGCCTCGCCCGGCGCGGCGCGGCTGTAGGCGACGCCGGCCAGGGGCGGCGGCTCTAGCGGTCCCTTGGGGCGGACCAGCGTCGTCTCGAACCCGGCCTGGGCGCCGAGGCTCGCCAGGGCCAGGGCGGTCGGGTCGCCGCCGATCACCACCAGGCGTGGAACGGGATCGAACCCCCGGCCGAAGGCGCTGGGCCAAGGGGCCGGCGCGGCCTCTTTTGTCGCGCAGAGGCGCCGGACGCCGTCGCTGACCCAGACCGCCGGCCGCCTTTCGGTTGCATGAGTCAAAAGGTCGCGCGCGGCCGCGTCGTCAATGTCTAGGCGCTCGACAAGGATTTCGATGCGCGCCCCGCACAGCAGGCGGATGTCCGGCCAGGGGCTGCCCTCGCCATAGACCAGGCGCCGGGGCGCGCCGGTTTCCAGCACCGCGCGGGCGTGGATCTCGACGTCGCCCTCGATGCAGCCGCCCGACAGGAAGCCGCTCGCAAAACCTTGCGCGAAAAGCATCTGCGTGCCGACCGGGCGCGGCCCGCCGCCTTCCAGGGCGATGATGGTGGCCAGGACCGCCGGCCCTTCCGCCAGGGCCTTTTCCAGGGCCGGCCGGATGTCGTCGGCCAGGCCGTGCATGGGCCATTCGGAGCCGGAAAGGACGGCGGGATCGGTAAGGTCCATCGGCCCGATCTTAACCCCTCGGCAAGTTTCCAGAAACGCCTTCTTCAAACCTTGGCGCGTACGCTGCCCGACATTGGTGCTCACCCGACGCGGATTTTCATGTCGCTCACCGTCTCCAAGCTCGGTCTCGCCGCCGCCCAGTTCGGACTGGACGGCATGAACGCGTCGCCGCGTTCGCGTTCCCCCGAGATCGAGGCGCGTGACATCCTGAACATCGCCGCGCGCGCCCGCCTGTCGGTGCTGGACGTCTCGGGCGTCTATGGCCGTTCGGAGTCCGTGCTCGGCGACCTGATCCCGCGTCCGGTCTCGTGCCGCGTCACCATGGCGGCCGCCCGCGCCGACCGCGGTCCCGACTTCGTCGAGGCCGAGGCCCGCGCCTCGCTGCGCCGCATGGGCCTGGAACGCGCCGACGCCATCATCGTCCAGTCGCCGTCGGAACTGTTCGGCGCCCATGGCCCGGCCATGTGGGACCGCCTGCACCGCCTGCGCGAGCAGGGCCTGTTCCGCAACATCGGCATCTCCGCCCACGCCACCGACGATCCGGTGGGCGTGGCCCGCCGCTTCAAGCCCGACATCATCCAGGCGCCGGCCAGCCTGCTCGACCAGCGCCTGCTGGCCGACGGCTCGCTGCAACGCATCGCCGGCATGGGCATCGAGGTGCAGCTGCGCTCGATCTTCCTCAACGGCCTGCTGTTCCTGCCGCCCGACCGCGTGCCGGCCCAGCTGAAGGGGGCCTCGGGCCGCCTGTCGCGCGTGCGCCGCATGATCGCCGAAGGCCGTTCCGATCCGCTTCAGGCCGCCCTGGGCTTTGCTTTGTCGCGTCCCGAGGCTTCGGCCGTGATCGTGGGCGTGACCTCGGCCGCCGAGCTTTCCGCCGTCGTGGCGGCTGCTTCCAGCCCGCCGCCGGACCTCGACTGGGACGAGATGGCCATCGACGACCCGGTGGCCCTCGACCCGCGACGTTGGGTCGCCTAGCGGCGGACCCGACTCGAAGCTCAAGGTTCAAGAAAGAACCGAGAAGACGCCTCGAAGGGAGGCAAAGCCGATGATCCTCGCTGTCCTGCAGGCCCGCATGGGCTCCAGCCGTCTGCCCGGCAAGGCGATGGCCACCCTCCAGGGACAGCCGATGATCCTGCGCCAGCTGGAGCGGATCCGCGAGGCGCGTACCCTTTCGAAGATCATCGTCGCCACCAGCGACCAGGCCGCCGACGACGCGCTGGCCGGTTTCCTGGTGTCGCGCGGCGTCACCGTCTATCGCGGGGCCGGCGCCGACATTCTGGATCGCATCGCCCGCTGCGCCGAGGCCGCCGGCCCGGTCAGCCACATCGTCCGGCTGAAGGGCGACGCGCCCTTCGTCGATCCGGGCCTGATCGACCAGACGGTCCGCCTGGCCCTGAGCACCGGCGCCGACTACGCCTCCAACCGCGTGCACCGCACCTATCCGGCCGGGCTGGAGGTCGAGGTCATCGCCGCCCAGACCCTGCGCACCGCCGCCGCCGAGGAGCGCGACCCGCTGGCCCGCATCTCGCCGACCGCCGCCATCCGCAGCCAGCCGGGCCGCTTCCGCCAGGCTCACCTGCGGGCCGTGCGCGACTGGTCCAGCCTCGACTGGCGCGTGAAGACCCCGGCCGATCTCGCCTTCGCCCGCTCGATCTACGACGCCCTGCACCCGGTGGATCCCGGCTTCCGCATGGGCGACGTGCTGGACCTGGTCGAGAGCAAGCAGGACCTGGGAAGGTTCGCTGCCTAAAGTCTTTCAGCCCGCTGTCGCGGGCGGCGTGATCTGGCCGTTCGGAAGCGATCGCGTCGCCATGTAGCGCTGCTGTTCGGCGACCTCCTCATCGGTGAAAAGGTCGTTTCTTCCTTCCGGACCCGGGTCCCACACGCCGAAGTCGTTGAAGTCGTAGTTCTTCTGAAACGCCTCGAAGCTCGATTCAGCCGTGAACACATGCACTAGCGTGGCTTCGGGGTAGGCCTGGATCAATCGATCGCTCTGAGGATCGACCGGCAGCATCATGCGGCCAAGATCGGTCCACCAGATCTCGAACACCTTCTTGGCCACCGTCAAAACGAGCCTGGAAACCCGCCCGCGCGCGCCAGCGACGACGCCGGGGCCTTGCCCAGGCGTTCGCTGATGTCGCGGCCGATGGCGATCAGGGCGGCGAGGTCGTAGCTCGTCTCGAACCCGGCCCGCTCCAGCATGTAGACCAGATCCTCGGTGCCGATGTTGCCGGTCGCCGCCGGGGCGAAGGGGCAGCCGCCGAGGCCGCCGACCGAGGCGTCGAGCACGTCGATCCCGGCCTCGACGCTGGCGAAGGCGTTGGCCAGGCCCGTGTTGCGGGTGTCGTGGAAGTGCATGCGCAGGCGGGCGTCGGGCGCCGCGGCGCGGACGGCCTCGATGCGCCTGCGGACGGTCCAGGGATCCGCCACGCCAATGGTGTCGGCGATGGCGATCTCGGGCACGTTCATGGCCGCCGCCTCGCGGGCGATGGCCACGACCTGGTCTTCGGAAATCTCACCGTCGAACGGGCAGCCGAAGGCCACCGAGATGGTGGCGGTGATCGGCGGGCCGCCGTCGATCGCCTGGCGCTCGACGATGGCCGCCAGGGTGTCGAGCTGCTGGTTGACCGTGGCGCCCTGGTTCTTCACGCCGAAGCCGTCCGACGCACAGACCACGACATTGGCCTCGTCGCAGCCGGTCGAGACGCAGCGCTCCCAGCCGCGCATGTTGAGCACCAGGCCGATGCGCGAGCGTTTGGGATCGGGGCCGCCCAGGGCGTCCATGATCTCTTCGGCGCCGGCCATCTGCGGCACGCGGTTCGGATTGACGAACGACACCACCTCGGTGCGGCGGGCGCCGGCGGCTTCGAGGCGACGGATCAGGTCGAGCTTTTCCTCGACCGACAGTATGGCCTTCTCGTTCTGCAGGCCGTCGCGGGGACCGACCTCGACGATCTCGATGAAGCGGCTCATGGCTGGGCCTCCACTTCGGCGCCGCTCACGGCGTCTTCCGGTGCGTCATGGCGGCGCGGCTCGCCGCGATAGATGCGCAGCACCTCGTCGTCGCCGTCGGAATAGTTCAGACCCTTGATCTCGCCGGCCGGGCGCGGGGCGTGGCCCATGGCGGCCAGCGCGGCCTTGAACTTGGCGTCCTCGCGGCCCTCGACCACGGCCGGGCGGCCCTCGTCGACGGCGTCGGCGG
This sequence comes from Caulobacter sp. SRI_008, assembly GCF_057586355.1. NCBI lineage: Bacteria > Pseudomonadati > Pseudomonadota > Alphaproteobacteria > Caulobacterales > Caulobacteraceae > Caulobacter > Caulobacter sp. SRI_008. The sequence continues at coordinate 16,988 of NZ_JBYCZS010000012.1, read as the reverse complement.
CGCCTTCCGCATCGGTGAGTTCAGTGGTGGTGCCCAACTGGAAGACCATGCTGGGCTCGGAATAGCCGGTCACCGCCACCGGACCGGGCGCGCCGGCGCGGGGGGCCAGATCGGCCTTCTCCAGGGCGCGGGCCAGGCGCTGCGACAGCCACAGCGAGTCCAGGCGCGGGGCCAGCAGGCCGGCCATGGCGCCGTGGGCCAGGATGCCCAGGGCCCCGGCGGTGACCAGGGCCAGGGCGGCCTTGCGCTCGCGCAGGATCAGCCAGCCGCCGGCGACGGCGGCCGCGACGAACAGCAGGGCGGCGAGGATGGCCAGCGGCAGGGCCGAGGGCGCGGCGTACTGCTTCCAGGCGACGACGCAGACGGCGGCGAAGGCGAGGCCGGCGATGGCCAGCAGCACCGTGCCGACGATCCGTGAGGGCAGGCCCAGAGGCTTGCGCAGGGCCGCGGCCATCAGCATCGCCAGGGCTCCGAAGGCGGGCAGGGTGTAGTGGGCCAGCTTGGTCGGCAGGATCTCGAACATCAGCCAGGTCGGGATCAGCCAGCACAAGGCGAAGCGCACGCCCGGCTCCTTGCGGCCGGTCCAGCCCAGGACTAGGGCGGCGGGCAGCAGCAGGGTGACCGGGAACAGCAGCAGCGGCGAGAGCAGGGCGTAGTAGCCGAAAATCCCGCCGTGGCGCTCGTGGCCGCCGGCCAGCTTGGGGGCGAGGTCGCCGCCCACCGCCGCGCCCCAGAAGGCGCCGTCGGTGGCGACGGTGATCATGGTCGCCCAGGGCAGGACGATGGCCGCGAACAGGATCAGGCCCCAGCTCCAGCCCAGCTGCTTGAGCCAGCCGGCCTTCCGGTCCCAGGCCCACAGGGCGAGGATGGCGAGGATGACGACCAGCAGGCCGACCGGGCCCTTGATCAGGGCGGCCATGGCCATGCCGATCCAGAAGGCCAGTTTCGGACCCTTGCCGGCCTTTTCGCCCGCCAGGCCCGCGGCGTAGATCCTGGCCAGGCCGGCCATGGCCAAGGTTGTAAAGCCGCAGAGCGAGGCGTCGGTCTTGGCGATGAACGCCTCGGTCGACAGCAGGAAGGTCGCGCCCAGGATCGCGCCCGACAGCAGGCTCTCGCGCGGGCCGAAGAAAGCGGCCGCGCCCCAGGCGCAGGCGGCGGCGGCCAGCATGGCGCCCAGCAGCGAGGGGATGCGGTAGGCCCAGATGCCCCGGTCCTCGGGCGCGGAGACGGCCGAGACCGCCGCGGCCTGCAGCCAGTGGATGCCGACCGGCTTCTTGTTGCGGGGCTGGTCCTGCAGCCGGATGTTCACATAGTCGCCGGTCTCCAGCATCTGGGCCGTCGCCTGGGTGAAGCGGGACTCGTCGCGGTCGAGCGGCGGCATGGCGAAGAGGCCCGGCAGGCCGGCGATCAGGGCGACCAGGGCGGCGAAGACCGGCGCGCGCCAGCCGCGCGACCAGGCGTCGAGGCGGGATTCAAGGCTCATGCTGGCGGTCGGGCTGGGGCTCGTATTGGCGCTCATGAGCGATGGAATAGCACGATCCTTTCCTGGCGCGAGTTTTGCGGTAAAAGCGGCCATGACGTCTTCCAATCCCGCCGCGATCCCCGATTTCTCCGTCGTCGTGCCCGTATTCGACGAGGGCGGCGCGGCGCCGGCCCTGGCGCGCGAGATCGCGGCCGCCTTCGCCGGCGAGTCCTACGAGATGATCTTCGTCGACGACGCCAGCCGCGACGACACCAAGGCCCTGCTGACCGCCCTGAAGGTCGAGATCCCGCAACTGCGGGTGCTGGGCCACCGCAAGAACTCGGGCCAGAGCCGGTCGATCCGCAGCGGCATCCTGGCGGCCCGCGCTCCGATCGTGGTCACCATGGACGGCGACGGCCAGAACGACCCGGCCGATGCGCCGCGCCTGGCCAAGGCGCTGAAGGCGGCGCCGGTCGAACTCGCCTTGGTGGGCGGCGAGCGGGTCAAGCGCCAGGACAGCAACGCCAAGCGCTTCGCCAGCAAGTTCGGCAACGGCGTGCGCAAGCGCCTGCTGAAGGACACCGCCAACGACACCGGCTGCGGCCTGAAGGCCTTCCGCCGCGAGGCCTTCCTGCGCCTGCCGTACTTCGATCACATCCACCGCTACATCCCCGCGCTGATGCTGCGCGAGGGCTACGAGATCGCCTTCCAGCCGGTGAACCACCGTCACCGCGAGACCGGGGTGTCGAAATACACCAACTTCGGCCGCCTGAAGGCCTCGATCAGCGACCTGTTCGGCGTGATGTGGCTGCAGTCGCGGGCGCGCAATCCGCAGGGCGTCGACGAGGCGTAGGGAATGACCCCTCTCTCATAGAGAGAGGGAGGGGCCCGCGCCGAAGGCGTGGGAGGGTGAGAGGTTACACCTCATCCGAAAGGGGCGCGGCCCTTACGAGCGCCGACACTCTATAGCCCTGGCAGAACGGGTTGGGGATTTGCCGGCCGACGGTGAAACCCCTCACCCTCCCACCGCTTCGCGGCGGGCCCCTCCCTCTCCCTATGGAAGAGGGGTTCGGAAAGGCGCTCGCCCGACAGGCGGCCCCGGCTTCACCACGGCCCCGAAACCGGTTAACCCTGAAAGCCGTCTCGGGGGAATTCACCGCAATGTTCGCCGCCTTTCCGCTGCTGGCCCTGCCGGTGCTGATCTACAATCTGCTGGCCCTGACCGTCGGCGGCGGCTTCTCGTCCGACGCGGCCAGCTATCGGTTCGGCGAGCAGCTGTTCCGCATCCACATGGCCTCGCGGGTCGACTGGATCGTCAGCTGGGGCGACCTCTTGCTGGGCGCCTCGCTGGTGGTGCTGTTCGTCGAGCTGCTGAAGTCGACGACCAGCCGCAAGATCGCGATCATCAACCACTCGCTGTCGATGGTGCTGTTCATCGTCTGCCTGGTGCAACTGCTGCTGCTGCCGGCCTTCGCCACCTCGGTGTTCTTCCTGATCACCCTGATGGTGCTGCTCGACGTGCTGGCCGGCTTCATCGTCACCATCGTGGCCGCCCGTCGCGACGTCGATTTCGGCGACCGCTGAGGCGTTTCTTCAAGCCGTGAACCGGATCTCCGCGTTAGCCTCCCTGCCCAGGAGGCCCAGATGGACGACGACCAGCCGCCGGAAGACAGCAAGCTCACCCGCAGCAAGGAAGCCTGGGCCAGGGCCGGCAAGTTCCTGACCGGCCACACCGCAAGGCCCGAGGCCGAGCGCCTGCCGCCCGGCCAGCATCTGACCCGCGACTGGCCGGTGCTGGACCTGGGCCTCAAGCCGGATCTGCCGACCGCCGACTGGCGGCTGCGCATCGACGGCCTCGTCGCCCGCCCCGCCACCTGGGACTTCCAGGCCCTGCTGGCCCAGCCGCAGAGCACGCCGGTGTCGGACATCCACTGCGTCACCACCTGGTCGCGCTACGACAACCACTGGCGGGGCGTGCTGACCCGCGACCTGGCGGACGCCGTCGCGCCCAGGGACGAGGCGCGGTTCGTGATGCTGCATTCGTACGACGGCTACACCACCAACCTGACCCTCGAAGACTTTCTGCACGAGGGCGTGCTGCTGGCCCACGGCTGGGAGGGCGCGCCGATCGCGGCCGAGCACGGCGGGCCGGTGCGGCTGGTCGCGCCGCACCTCTATTTCTGGAAAAGCGCCAAGTGGCTGAAGCGGATCGAGTTCGTCGCCGCCGACAAACCGGGCTTCTGGGAGGAGCGCGGCTATCACAATCGCGGCGATCCCTGGGCCGAGGAACGCTATTGGTGAGGGCGGCGGATTTCGACAAGCGCGGCGGTCCGCGCGCGCCTATCTATCGGTAACAGACCCTCTTACGGACGCCGTTCATGACCGCTTCCAACCTCTGGCTCGCCGCCGGCCTGCGCACCCCCTTCGCCAAGGTGGACGGCGCCCTGGCCGCCCATGACGCCATCGACCTCTCCGTGCCCGTGGTGAAGGCCATGCTGGAGAAGGGCGCGCGTCCCGACTTCGCCGTCTGGGGCACGGTGATCCCCAACCTGACCTGGAGCAACATCGCCCGCGAGGTGCTGCTGGACGCCGGGGCCGATCCGACCATCCCGGCCTTCTCGACCGTCATGGCCTGCTCGACCAGCATGGCCGGCGTGCTCGAGGCCGCCGGCATGATCGACGGGCGCGGCCGGGATCTGGCCCTGGTCGGCGGGGTCGAGGCGATGAGCCGGGTGCAGATCGGGCTTTCGGTGCGGCTGTCGGACTGGATCCGCCGCTTCCAGCAGGCCCGCGACCTGAAGGGGCGGCTGGCCGTGCTGTCGGCGTTCAAGGCGGCCGACGCGCGGCTCTATGTGCCCAAGGTGGCCAATCGCACCACGGGCCTGTCCATGGGCGAGCACACCGAGATCACCGCCAAGGAGTGGGGCCTGGCTCGCGCCGACCAGGACGCCATCGCCTTCGCCAGCCACCAGAACGCCGTGCGCGCCTGGGAGAGCGGGTTCTTCGACGACCTGGTGATCCCCATCGGCGAGGCCCGACGCGACACCATTCCGCGCAAGGACAGCACGCTGGAGAAGCTGGCCAAGCTGAAGCCGGCCTTCGACAAGACCAGCGGCCTGGGCACGCTGACGGCCGGCAATTCCTCGCCCCTGACCGATGGCGCCTCCAGCATCTGGGTGGCTTCGGAGGCGGGGCTGGCCCGCCTGCCCGAGCGGACGCCGCGGGTGAAGATCCTCGACTACGAGGTCACCGCCATCGACCTGAGGAACGAGGGCCTGCTGATGGCCCCGGCCTACGGCGTGCCGCGCATGCTGGCCCGCAACGGCCTGACGCTGGGCGACATCGGGCTGTGGGAGATCCACGAGGCCTTCGCGGCTCAGGTGCTGTCGCACATCGCCGCCTGGGAGAGCAGAAAGTTCCTGGCCGAGAAGGCTGGCGTCACCGCCGACCTCGGGGCCTTCCCCCGCGAGCGGATGAACCCCACCGGCGGCAGCCTGGCGATCGGCCACCCGTTCGGGGCCACCGGCGCGCGGATCCTGTCGCAGGCGACCAAGGAACTGGCCGCGCGCGGCAAGGGCGAGAAGGCCATCGTCAGCATCTGCGCCGACGGCGGCCAGGGCACGATGATGCTGCTGGAAGCGGCGTAGGCGCTTTCTGTCCGTCTGCACGATTCCCGTGAAACGGTAGCGAAAATCTGCCGATGTGCTGGAGGCTGGACGTAGAACCGGCCCGAGGACTAGGGGCAACCTCGGGCCGGCGGTACGCATGTCGCGTTGTGGGGGGTGAACGCGACGTCCTGAAATTGAACCCGCTCGCCCCTTCAATCAAGCGAATGAACGTCGCTCGGCGCTTTTGTCGCAGGGAAGCGTTGTCAGGAAAACGTTGTCAGGTCAGGGCCGTGAAGATCAGGGTGACGACGGCGACGTCGAAGGCTCGGATCAGGAGGGTCAGCATAGGTCGGCGCGCTCTGCGGAAAGATTCAGGGCTCGACCTAGCAAGACTGGCGCCAAGCCGGCCTTCGGCGCTAACAATTCCACATGACGTTATTTTTCGACCCTGGGTGGTATGACGCGCGGCTGGCCGAGCGCGGGCTCGATCGCGTCGCCCTGGCCGTGGCGGCGGGCCTGAGCGCCGAGGCGCTGGACCTGGCGTTCAAGGACCAGCGCGAGCTGAGCCCCGCCGAAGTGGCGGTTTTCGCCGAAATGCTGGGGGTTTCGCGCGAGGAGGCCGCGCAAAGGGCCGGGATCGGGGCGCATGCGGCGCCGGTCGATCCGGCCGCGCGACGCATCGCGGAACTGGAGGCGAGGGTGGCGGCGCTGGAGGCCCGGCTGGCCGCCTTGGGCGGTTAGATCTCGGTCTTCTTGATCAGGCCCGTCTTGGGACGGCGGTCGGCCGGGCCGGAATATTCCGTGCCGAGATAGGTCGAACGGGCGTTGTCGAGCACTTCCTGCCCACCGCGCAGCCCGCGCTTCTGGCCGGGCTGGCCCATCAGGTGGGCGGCGAAGGTCGCGAAGGCCCCGCGCCGCGGAGGCGGCGGCGGGGCCGGCGTTTCCTCTTCCTCGCGAACATGAGTCACGTCTTCCCCGTCCGCCTCGCGGCGGTCGGAGTCCCGGGGCGCTGGCAGCGCCCGGCGTGCGTTGGCCGCACGTCGGATGGGATCGATCGGACCGTTCATGGTGAGTAACCCTAGCGGCGCGTCCGTTAAGAACGAATGCGCCGGCATGGTTGACGCCCGTTCAGGATTTACGGCTTGGTCGCCAGCTTGGCGATCTGCTCCTGCATCGCTTCCAGCTGGCGCTTGAGGTCGGCCAGGCTGTCCTCGCTAGGCGCGGACGGGGCCGGCTGCGGCGCCGGGGCCGGCGGGGCCTCGGCGGCCGCGCCGTCTTCCGGGCGGTTGTAGGCGAAGGGCGAGAACATCTTCATGGCCCGGTCGAACAGCGCCATGTTCTGGCGGATCTGCTCTTCGTAGATGGCCATGCCCGGCGCCGCGGCCTTGCCGGCCAGGCCCTGGCCGGTGAACTGCTGGCGCATGCGCTCCTGCTGCTTGGAGAAGCTTTCCAGCGACATCTCCAGGTAGCTGGGCAGGAAGGCCTGCATCGAGTTGCCGTAGAAGCCGATCAGCTGGCGCAGGAACTGGATGGGCAGCAGGTTCTGGCCGCCGCCGCGGTTCTCTTCCTCGAAGATGATCTGGGTCAGGACCGAGCGGGTGATGTCGTCGTTGGACTTGGCGTCATAGACGACGAAGTCGACGCCCTCCTTCACCATGTCCGACAGGTGCTCGAGGGTGACGTAGGAACTGGACGCGGTGTTGTAGAGCCGGCGGTTGGCGTACTTCTTGATGACGACGCGCTGGCCCGACCCTTTTTCAGCTTTGTCAGCGCCGGGGGCGGCTTCGCCTTTTTCGGGGTTCTCGGACATTTCGTTCCCTGGGACAGCGGTGTCGCCCGCCTTTTCGCATCGCACTATCGCCAATGCAAAGGCATGGCGCCAGTCCCGCGAATAGCTGGACTGCGCATCATGACGTGAAAATGTATTCGTGACGAACGCCGTTCGTTTCGGCATGGTGCTGTTGCACTGCAAAAGTGTGGGCGCCGCACCTGCGAAGGCGTCACCGAACAGTCACGGGAAAACGAAAGCCAATGACCGACATCGTCATCGTCTCCGCCGCTCGCACGCCGGTGGGCTCCTTCCTCGGCGCGCTGTCCAGCCTGCCGGCCTCCGAGCTGGGCAAGACCGCCATCGTCGCCGCGGTCGAGCGGGCGGGCCTGACTCCGGCCGACGTCGACGAAGTGATCCTGGGCCAGGTGCTGCAGGCCGGCGCCGGCCAGGGTCCCGCCCGCCAGGCCTCGGTCAAGGCCGGCGTTCCGGTCGAGAGCCCGGCCTGGAGCCTGAACCAGCTGTGCGGGTCTGGCCTGCGCGCGGTGGCCCTGGGCGCCCAGCAGATCCTGTCGGGCGACGCCAAGATCGTGGTGGTCGGCGGCCAGGAGAGCATGAGCCAGGCCCCGCACGCTCAGGCCCTGCGCACCGGCCAGAAGATGGGCGACCTGGGCTTCGTCGACACCATGATCAAGGACGGTCTGTGGGACGCTTTTCACGGCTATCACATGGGCCAGACCGCCGAGAACATCGCCAACCGCTGGCAGATCACCCGCGAAGACCAGGACAAGTTCGCCGTCGCCAGCCAGAACAAGGCCGAGGCGGCCCAGAAGTCCGGCAAGTTCGCCGACGAGATCGTCGGCGTGACCATTAAGGGCCGCAAGGGCGACATCGTCGTCGACCAGGACGAATACATCCGCCACGGCGTGACCCTGGAGAGCATCTCGGGCCTGAAGCCGGCCTTCGCCAAGGACGGCTCGGTGACCGCCGCCAACGCCTCGGGCCTCAATGACGGCGCCGCGGCCCTGGTGCTGACCACGGCCGAGGAAGCCGAGAAGCGCGGTCTGAAGCCCCTGGCCCGGATCGTCTCGTGGGCCAACGCCGGCGTCGATCCGGAGATCATGGGCACCGGCCCGATCCCGGCCAGCAAGAAGGCCCTGGAAAAGGCCGGCTGGACCGTCGCCGACCTCGACCTGATCGAGAGCAACGAAGCCTTCGCCGCCCAGTCGATCTCGGTGGTGCGCGAGCTGGGCCTCGACCCGGCCAAGGTCAACGTCAACGGCGGCGCCATCGCCATCGGCCACCCGATCGGCGCCTCGGGCGCGCGGATCCTCACCACCCTGGTGCACGAGCTGAAGCGCTCGGGCGGCAAGAAGGGCCTGGCGACGCTGTGCGTCGGCGGCGGCATGGGCGTGGCCCTCTGCATCGAGGCCGTCTGACGCTCGGCCCGCGCGTGTTCCAGCGTATCGCGGGGGCGCTCCTTGGCGCCCTCGCAGCCGCTACCCTGATCTCCGCGGCGGATGCGGCGGAGATCCAGGCCTGGAGCCTCAGGTCCTCGGCGATCGATCCGTCGATCGCCGAGTTCGACGAGCCCAACCTGGTCCTGCGCCCGGCCAATATCGCGCCGGGAACGCCGCTCGTGATCTTTCTGCCGGGCACAAGCGGAAAGCCCGAAGGCGCGTCGGCCTTGCTCAAGGTCATCGCCGCCCAAGGCTATCCGACGATCGGCCTGCAGTACGCCAACATTCCGGCGGTGGTGCAGGTGTGTCCGCGCGATCCCGATCCGGCCTGCTCGTCGGACTTCCGCCGCATGCGCATCCGCGGCGATGGGCCTTCGCGCGCCGTGAGCAACAGCCGCGCGGCCTCGATCGAGGGGCGGCTGGCGGCCCTGCTGGCGCGGCTCGACAAGGACCATCCCGGCCAGGGCTGGGGCGGCTATCTGAAGGACGGCGCGCCCGACTGGAGCCGCATCGTCGTCAGCGGCCTGTCGCAGGGCGCGGGCATGGCCGCCTGGATCGCCCGCGAGACGCCGGTGGCGCGGGTGGTGCTGTTCTCCAGTCCGTGGGACTTCACCACGCCCGGCCGCCGGCTGGCGCCGTGGATCGACGGGCCGGGCGCGACCCCGCCCGAGCGCTGGTACGCCGCCTACAACAGCCGCGAAAACACCGCCGACCTGCTGGCGGAGAGCTATCGCCGGCTGGGCGTTCCGACAACCCATGTGAGAATCTTTAGTGAAGCTCTACCCGAGGGCTTCAAAGGTGATGGTCCTAACCCCTATCATCCGATCGGGATCCGTGATCCCCGCTATGCCGACGATTGGCGTTTCCTTTACGGAGCCCCACAGGCACAGTGACGCTTCCTGCACGACCCATCCCCCACGTGGCCGAACAAGGCCCGGATCGAGAGAGGAACGTTGAATGGCTAGAGTTGCGTTCGTGACCGGCGGCACCCGGGGCATCGGCCGGGCGATCTGCGAGCGGCTGGTCGCCGACGGCCTGAAGGTGGCGGCGGGTTATTCCGGCAACGAGGCGGCGGCCGAGGCCTGCGCCAAGGAACTGGGCGTGACGGTGGTCAAGGGCAATGTCGGCTCGTTCGAAGACTGCCAGGCCGCCGTGGCCAAGGTCACCGCCGAACTCGGCCCCATCGACGTGCTGGTCAACAACGCCGGCATCACCCGCGACGGCTTCCTGCACAAGATGACCTACGAGCAGTGGTCGGAAGTGATCCGGGTCAACATGGACTCGGCCTTCAACATGACCCGCCCGGTGATCGAGGGCATGCGCGAGCGCGGCTGGGGCCGGATCGTCAACATCAGCTCGATCAACGGCCAGAAGGGCCAGGTCGGCCAGACCAACTATTCGGCCGCCAAGGCCGGGCTGATCGGCTTCACCAAGGCCCTGGCGCTCGAGAACGCCAAGAAGGGCGTGACCGTCAACGTCATCTGCCCGGGCTATATCGACACCGAGATGGTGGCCGCCGTCCCCGAGACGGTGCTGGCCGGCATCATCGGCGCCATCCCCGTCGGCCGCCTGGGCAAGGGCGAGGAGATCGCCGACATGGTGTCGTTCCTGGCCGGCGAGCGGGCGGGCTTCGTGACCGGCGCCACCCTGTCGTTGAACGGCGGCCAGTACCTCGCCTGACGGTCGTTCCGCCCGGGCCGGAAGGCTTGTGGCTTGACCACGCGGTCCCGGTCGGCGTCTGTAGGCGCCGACCGGGATGTTCAGGGGGCGCGTGGCGATTGCCGGGCGCCAGGGAAGCGTTGCAGAAAAGTCGCATGGCGACGCTTGCCAGGAAGCGCCGCCTCCACGTCCAAGAATCGCCCCAGTCGGGGACCATCACCGTCGCCATGATACGACCGACGGTGGAAACGATGGGGCCGAGAGGCTGCGCGGCCGCGCTGGCGCTCACCCTGATCGGAGCAGGGTTCTGCGCCTCGCCCGCCGCCGCCCAGTCCAAGCACAGCCTGCGCGACGCCCTGTTCGGCGACCGCGCCACGGCGGAAGCCCGCAAGCCGCCGGCGCCGCCCGTGGCCCGCTACGTCTCGGAAGGCGGCGGGGCCTTCGTGCTCGACCGCGCCACGCCGACCGCCCTGCTGAAGTTCGAGAACAGCAGCGAGGTGTGGGTGCTGTCGCCCCACGCCGGGCCGCGCGGCGACGTGATCTACAAGAACGAGCTGGGCGAGCCGGTGCTGCGCGCCACCAAGCTGGGGGGCATGATCCTGTTCACGCCCGACCGCCCGGCCGGCGCCGCCGCGGCCCTGATGGGCCGGGCCACGACCATCCAGCCGCCGGCCTTCATCAAGCCCAGCGCGCTCTTCCTGCGCATGGCCCAGGCCGCCGACCGCGCCAGCCGCGCCGCGCGCCACCAGGTCAGCTTCGAGACCGTGCAGGACGCCCGGCCCGAGACCTCGGTTCTGGTGGCCGAAAGCGCCAATGTCGCGGCCGAGGCCTTCGAGCGCATGGCCCGCAACGGCGACCGCAACCTGCTGAACCGCATCGGCCGCGTGCTGCTGGCCGAGGGCCGCAAGCCCGGCGCGGCGGTCAAGGACGACGCCCTGATCATCACCTACGCCTCGGGCAAGGGCCTGGCCGGCCGCCCGTCGTCGGAGCGGATCATCAAGGTGGTGGACCAATAGGCCTCGCCTATCGCAGCGTTTAAGGGGCGCCCAGCCTGGGCTGTGGACTCCCGGAAAACTTGGCTCTAGGGTGCCCGGATGATCCTCGCCGCCAGCCAACAGCTGTTTTGGTATTTTAGCTATCCGACGCCTCTGGCGCCGGGAGGGGATCGTTTGGCCTGAGATCAGGCCGCCAAAAACGCCTTTCACCAGCCGCCAGGGGTCTCCCGGGCGGCTTTTTTAATGGCCGCCGGACCTTCCGAACTTCTTCTCGATCTTCCAGGAACCGCGCCATGCCTTCTTCTTCCACCGCCGCCAGTCTCGTCTCGCTGCCCGTCCCCACCGACGACCTGCGGATCTCGCGCCTGCAGACCCTCAGCCCGCCCGCCCAGGTGATCGGCGAGGCGCCGGCCTCCTCGTCGATCTCCGAGATCGTCGGCGACGCCCGCCAGGCGGTGCACGAGGTGCTGCACGGCCGCGACGACCGCCTGGTGGTGGTGATCGGCCCCTGCTCGATCCACGATCCCAAGGCCGCCCTCGACTACGCCCAGCGCCTGGCGGCCGAGCGCGAGCGGCATGCCGGCGAGCTGGAAGTGATCATGCGGGTCTATTTCGAGAAGCCGCGCACGACGGTCGGCTGGAAGGGCCTGATCAACGATCCTGATCTCGACGGCGGCTTCCGGATCAACGAGGGCCTGCGGCTGGCGCGGCGGGTTCTGCTCGACGTCAGCGCCCAAGGCCTGCCGACCGCCTGCGAGTTCCTGGACGTCACCACCCCGCAGTACATCGCCGACCTGGTGGCCTGGGGCGCGATCGGCGCCCGCACCACCGAAAGCCAGATCCACCGCGAGATGGCGTCTGGCCTGTCGTGCCCGGTCGGCTTCAAGAACGGCACCAACGGCGACGTGAAGGTGGCGATCGACGCGGTCACCGCCGCCGCCCAGCCGCACCATTTCCTGGCCGTGACCAAGGAGGGCCGCGCGGCCATCGCCACCACCACCGGCAACGCCGACAGCCACGTGGTGCTGCGCGGCGGCAAGACGCCCAACTACGACGCCGCCAGCGTCGGGGCGGTGGCTGAAGCCCTGGTCAAGGCCGGCCTGCCGCCCAGGATCATGGTCGACGCCAGCCACGCCAACAGCGGCAAGAACCACGGGAACCAGCCCGCCGTCGTCGCCGACATCGCCGCCCAGGTGGCGACCGGGACCTCGCCGATCATGGGCGTGATGATCGAGAGCAACCTCGTCGCCGGCCGCCAGGACATCGTGCCCGGCAAGCCCCTGACCTACGGCCAGTCGGTCACCGACGCCTGCATCGACTGGGAGACGTCGGTGCGCGTGCTCGAGGACCTGGCCGCCGCCGTGCGGGCCGGCCGCGCCGCCAAGGCCGGCTGAGGCGCTCGCCGCCAACGAAAAAGGACCCCGGCATGCTCCGCCGGGGTCCTTCGCAGTGGCCGCTTCTGATCCGCTTGGGATTGGGGACCGGTAATCGCGGGCGGCGGCCTCGTTGACGCGCCCAGACTGGGCCGCGCCAGACTGGGCCGCGAGCGAGGCGCGGGTGAAGTTACAAGCGCGACAGGTGGATTAAATCGCCGACAGGGTCGCCCTCTCCCTAAGGACTTAAAGGCTGGTGCCGCCCACGGTCAGGCCGGTGATCTTCAAGGACGGCTGGCCCACGCCCACGGGCACGCCCTGGCCGGCCTTGCCGCAGACGCCGATGCCGGGATCGAAGTCGAAGTCGTTGCCGATCATGGTCACCCGGGTCAGGGCGCTGGGGCCGTCGCCGATCAGGGTGGCGCCCTTGACCGGCGCGGTGATCTTGCCGTCCTCGACGAGGTAGGCCTCGGTGCACTGGAAGACGAACTTGCCGTTGGTGATGTCGACCTGGCCGCCGCCGAAATTGGCGCAGTAGAGACCCTTCTTCATCGAGGCGATCATCTCGGCCGGGTCGTGGTCGCCCGCCAGCATGCCGGTGTTGGTCATGCGCGGCATCGGCATGTGGGCGTAGGATTGGCGGCGGCCGTTGCCGGTGGCGGCCATGCCCATCAGCCGGGCCGACATGCGGTCGTGCATGTAGCCCACGAGGATCCCGTCCTCGATCAGGATGGTGCGCTCGGTCGGCGTGCCTTCGTCGTCGATGGTCAGCGAGCCGCGGCGGCCGGGGATCGAGCCGTCGTCGAAGACGGTGACGCCCTTGGCGGCCACGCGTTCGCCGATGCGGCCCGAGAAGGCGCTGATGCCCTTGCGGTTGAAGTCGCCTTCCAGGCCGTGGCCGACGGCCTCGTGCAGCAGCACGCCGTTCCAGCCGGGGCCGAGCACCACGTCCATCTCGCCGGCCGGGCAGGCGACGGCGTCGAGGTTCACGAGCGCCTGGCGCAGGGCCTCGTCGACCTGCTCCTGCCACTTGTCGGGGCTGATCCAGGCGGCGAAGCCGGCGCGGCCGCCGGCGCCGGACGAGCCGGCTTCGCGCTTGCCGTCCTTCTCGACCGTGACCTGGACGTTGAGGCGCACCAGCGGGCGCACGTCGCGGATCAGCTTGCCGTCGGCGCGCAGGATCTCGACTACCCGGCGCTCGCCGGTCAGGCTGGCCATCACCTGGGCGACGCGGGGATCTCGCTGGCGGGCGAAGGCGTCGATCTCCTGGAGCAGGGACACCTTCTCGGAGAAGGCGGGCGAGGAGACCGGGTCGTCCTCGCCATAGAGCTTTTCGTTGGTCGAGCGCGGGCCTTCGGCCGAGACGCCCGCGTGGCCGCGCTTGGCGAGGCTGGCGGAGGCCGCGGCCCGGCCGATGGCGGCTTCGGAGATTTCCGAGGCGTGGGCGTAGCCGGCCGTCTCGCCGGCCACCACGCGCAGGCCGAAGCCTTCGCCCGAGTCATAGGAGGCGGTCTTCAGCCGGCCGTCGTCGAAGACGAAGGCCTCGCTCTCGGACCGCTCGAGGAAGAGCTCGCCGTCGTCGGCCCCGGCCAGGGCCTCGCCCAGGATGGCGCGGGCGCGTTGCGGATCGACGCCGGCGGCGTCCAGCAGGGAAGGGGCGGAGAGGGGAGCGGTCATCCGTACAAGTTAGGCGCTCGAAGGCCCCGCGTCATCTCCCTCCGCCCCGCGATCCTGTCGCGGGGCGGAGGGGAGGGGTTCACCAGTCCTCGTTGACCTCGCCCGAGCCGGCGATCGACTTGGACAGGCGGGCCGGGCGCTCGGTCAGGGTGACGTCGCCGCTGCCGGCGATGCTGACGTCGGCCTCGCCCGTCGGACCGAGCTTGGCCTCGCCGCTGCCGGCGATCTCGACCTTGGCGTCGGCGACGGTCAGGGCGCTCAGTTCGGCCTCGCCGGATCCGGCGATGTGCAGGTCGACGGCCTTGGTCTTGCCCGAGGCGTAGACCTCGCCGCTGCCGTTCAGCGCCAGGGCCAGGCTCGGCTGGTCGTAGGACTGGATGTCCAGGTCGCCCGAGCCGTTGAGCACGAAGCTCTTCACCGACGGGGCCGAGACGCGGATGATCAGGTCGTCGGAGTGGGCCAGCAGCCGCACCCCGTCGCCGGTGATCGTGAAGCCGCGGCCGTTGCCGTCGCCGTCGAGGTGCAGGCGGTCGCCCGACAGCACCACGCGGCGGACCAGGCCTTGCGGGCCTTCGACGGTGACGCCGGCCTTGTCGCTCTGGGTGAAGATCACCCGGGCGGGCAGGTCGATGCGCAGGGCCTCGCCGCCGGTCCAGGCGATCTGGCGGGTGGTGTTGGGACCGTTGTCCTCGATCGTCACTTCGCCGTTGCGATGGACGGAGACGCGGCCGTCGTCGTCCTCGACGTTGAAGTGGATGTTGGCGGGGATGGTCCAGCCGCCTTGCTGGATCAGCTGGCGGCCGCCGATGGCGAAGGCGGTTCCAAGGCACGCCACGGCCAGGACGAAGCTGGCGACGGCGATGATGGTCAGGTTGCGGATCATGGCGCGACCTCAGGCTTGCGGTTCGATGGCCGGCTTCAGCAGCCGGTAGTGGAGGCGGCCGTACCAGACCAGCACGTTGACCAGGCCGACCGTGACCAGGCCGGTGACGGCGGTCAGGGCGGTGGCCGCGGCCATCAGGCCGATGCCGCCCAGGATGGCGACGGCGGGGCCGCCCGGCGGGTTGAAGAACGGTCCGGCCGAGAACACGAAGCCCCCGGCGATGAAGACGCCGATCCCGGCCATGAAGAAGCCGAACAGCGCCCCGATCACGCCCATCAGGATGGGCAGCAGGATAAGAATGTCGATCGCGCCCAGGCCCAGCACCGCGAACACGGCGCCGGCGGCGGCCGACGGGTTCTTGGTCTCTTCCCAGCGCTTGAGGCCGGCTTCGGCGCGCAGCTCGCGGGCCAGGCGTTCGGGATCGCCCAGGGCGGCGGCCGTCTCGGCCTCGGTGCGGCCGGCGGCGACGGCGTCGTCGAAGTGGGCGTCGTAGTCGGCGACCGCGTCGGCGATGGTGGTGGCCGGCAGGCCGGCCAGGCCGCGCTTCAGGCGGCTGATGAATTCGGCGCGGGTCATGCGGCGGCTCCCAGGATGTCGTCCACGGCCTTGGTGAAGGCGGCCCATTCGGCCTTCTGGGCGGCGAAGCTGTCGCGGCCGGCGGTGGTCAGGCGGTAGTATTTGCGGGGCGGACCGCTGGTCGACTCGACCAGGTAGGTCTCGACCAGTCCGTCGGACTGCAGGCGTCTCATCAGCGGGTAGATGGTCCCCTCTCCCATGTCGATGTCGTGGGCCAGCTGGCTGGCGATCTCGTAGGCGTAGCTGTCGGCCTTCGACAGCAGGGCCAGCACGCACAGCGCCAGCACGCCCTTCTTCAATTGTGTTTCGATGGCTTCAGGCACGGCTCTCGGTTCCTGTTGGTAGGACCCTTGTACCGACAGGTAGTGTGTGATGCAAGGTAGCTGTTATTACAAGTTATCAATGTTCGGAGATCGGCGTGATTCGCCTGTCGGTCGTGTGGATGGATTTGGCGAAGTTATTGAGAATGCTTCGCAACTGGTGCGATTCCCCTGCTCCACATGTGGTTTCGGGTGCTTGGCAACAGGGATTGATGCGCGTATGCACGCCTGCGACCGATCGGCGCCATGGGGAGAGCTCCGACTTGTTGCAAAGTCGATTGCTTGAACCCCGGTATCCGGTCGTATTGTGCAAGTCGGCGCGGCGGGAGACGGAGTGTCACCCCGTTAGAACGCCGCCGAAACGGGCCGAGAGGGAAATGAAGCAATTCCAGGGGATGCGGCGGAAGTGGGCTGGCCTTTGCGCCGCCGCCGCCACGATGGCGTTCGCGGGGCAAGCCTTCGCAGAGGATCTATTGGGTCAGCCGACGCCTGGGGGGATCGCCCTCCAGCCCGCCGCGTCGGTGCTGAAGCATGACGCGATCTGGTTCCACAACTGGATCCTGCTGCCGATCATCACGGCCATCACCCTGCTGGTCCTGGGCCTGATCATCTGGATCGCCGTGCGCTACAACGCCAAGGCCAATCCGGTCCCCGCGAAGTTCAGCCACAACACCATGATCGAGATCATCTGGACGCTGGTGCCCGTGCTGATCCTGATGATCATCGCGATCTTCTCGTTCAAGCTGCTCTTCCGCTACAACGACATGCCCAAGCCCTACATGACCGTGAAGGCCACGGGCTATCAGTGGTACTGGGGCTACGAGTACCCCGACCAGAAGATCCCCGAGATCATCTCCAACGTGCTCACCGAGGAGCAGGTGGCCGCCAAGGGCCTGCCGCACAGCCTGTACCGGCTGGCCGCCAGCGAGGCGATGGTGGTGCCGGTCAACCAGGTGGTCCGCGTGCAGGTCACCGGCGCCGACGTGATCCACGCCTTCGCCCTGCCGGCCTTCGGCCTGAAGATCGACGCCATCCCGGGCCGCCTGAACGAGACCTGGTTCAAGGCCGAGAAGGTGGGCACCTATTACGGCCAGTGCTCGGAGCTCTGCGGCATCGACCACGCCTTCATGCCGATCGAGATCAAGGTCGTCAGCCAGGCCGAGTTCGACGCGTGGGTGAAGGCCAAGGCTCCGGCCGCGGCCCCCGC